>JBIKND010000159.1:0-8829 GCA_044358905.1 Pirellulales bacterium
ACGGCTGGGACCACGATTAATGGCGCTGGCGGTGCCGGCGGAGCGAACACCGGCGGTGGCGGCGGTGGCGGCGCTTTTAGCGGCTCCGGTGGTAGAGGTGGCTCGGGAATTGTCATTGTCAGTTACGCCGGGCAGTACAGCACGGGGACCTTGACGCTGACCGGGACGATTGATGTCGCCGCGACCTCGACGCTCGATGACGCGGGCGGCTTGTTCGTGGTCGATGCCGCGATGATCGGCAGTGGCGGGATCGTCAAGAGCGGCACGGGCACGGTCACGTTGTCCGGCTCCAACGCGTACTCGGGCAGCACGTCCATCTCGGCCGGCAGCCTGATGATCTCCAACGCGTTCGCCCTGAGCAAGAGCACGTTCGCCGGCGGCGCAGGCACGCTTGCCTTCGGCGGCATCTCGGCCGCGACGTTCGGCGGTCTCTCGGGCACCTCGAACCTCGCACTCTCGAGCACGTCGGGCGGGGTCGCGCTCTCGGTGGGTGCAAATAATCAGAGCACGTCCTACTCCGGAGCTCTCTCCGGCTCGGGTGGGCTGACGAAGCTCGGCACGGGCGTCCTCACGCTCGCGGCCGCCAACACTCACTCCGGGGCCACGACGATCTCCGCCGGCCGCCTGGAAATCGGCGGCGGTGGCGCGATCAACTCCACGAGCGGCGTGACGGTGAACGGAGCAGGGGCGGAGTTCAAGTACAACTCGGCCACCGCGTTCACGCAGCCGCTGACGCTCACCCAGGGCATCCTCTCCGGCACCGGCACGATCAGCACGGCCGTGAACGTGGGGGCCAACGCCATCATCGCCCCGGGCAACTCCCCGGGCATCCAGACCTATGCGTCCAGCGTCTGGAGCCCGAGCGGCGCGTACCAGTGGGAGCTCAACGCCCTGTCGGGCTCCGCGGGCACCAACTGGGACCAGGTGGCGGTCACGACCACGCTCGACCTGACCGGGCTCTCGACGGGGGGCAAGTTCAACCTCGACCTGATCACGCTCACTGGCGGCAACACGGCAGGCCCGCTCGACGTGGCGTATGTCTCGGGCCCGACCTACGTGTTCCCGATCGCGTCGTACGGAGCGCTGCTGGTGCCGGGGTCGTTCTCGACCGCGGCCAACAGCGACCTCACGAGCCTGTTCAACATCAGCCTCGCCAACTGGGCGGGATCCCCCAAGCCGGCTGTGAACGACGTCACGGTGAAGGTCAACTCGACCGGCACGGGCCTGAACCTCGTGATCGTGCCCGAGCCGGCCACGCTCGCCATGGCGGGCATCGGCATCTCCGTCGCGACCTGGGCCCTTCGCCGCCGCCGGGCTGCATAGCAAGCCTCCGCAGCGCTGCTAGGATCGGCGTTCCACCGCCACCGGGAATCCCGGATCAGCCGGGATTCACCGGCTGACGTCCGGTCATTACGACTCCGCGCGTGCGCGGGAGAATCGCCGGCGGTGTCGCCACACCCGGAGCCGCTTCTTGACGTGCAGCCGCTCGGCCAGCGCGGGGCGGCGGCGTCGATTGCGGCCACCAACCGCTCGTGTCCGCCGGCCCTCGCGGCCGCGGCCCGCAGAGCGATGCGGTCGTTGCGAGCCCTGGCGGAAGGCCTACAACACGGTCCGCCCGCACAGCTCACCGGGGTACCGGCCCCCGGCCCCGGAGTCGCGCCGCCCCTGTCCGTTCGCTTCGGCTACGCCTCAGCAAGCGGACAGGGGCGATCCTTGGCAGGGCTGCCTTGGTGATAGAGACTGGTTCCATCCGTGGGGGCAGGTCAGTCCCCGACGGTTGACGAGGGTTTTCGGAATCGAACGCCTGCCGCCGCTCGTTCGCAGCGTGCAAGGCAGCAGCCGGTTGCCAATCGCCATGATGCCGCCGTGCAGCACCGGCGCCGCCCACCGGTTTGTGATGCCGGCCATCGGCCAGCTCGGCGGGCACTACACGCGATCCGACCCGCCAGTGGGCCCGCCACCAGCCGCTTACGAGCCGCTTGTCGTGAACGCGGCCGACGGGCTGTGAAATGGTCTCCACCTGGATGGAAAGCCACCGGACGACGCGGGTGCTGGGCATGCGGCCGGAGATCGGCCGCTGGGGGTTCGTGCTCCTCGGCATCTCGATGAACCTCTGTCTCGGGTCGGTCTACGCCTGGAGCATCTTCAAGCCGGCCGTCGAGAAGGTGCTCGGGGCGACCGCCTTCCAGGGCAACCTGCCGTTCATGACGTTCCTCGCGTTCTTCGCGACGACGATGTTCTTCGGCGGTGGCCTGATGGAGCGGGTCGGCCCCCGGCGGCTGGCGCTGGCCGGCAGCCTCGCGGCGGGGCTGGGCTGGATTCTTTCCGGATTCGCCCGCGACATCTGGACGCTCGTCCTGACCTATGGCGTGATCGCCGGCTCGGGCGTTGGGCTGGCCTACGGCTGCCCGGTGGCGCTTGGGGCCCGCTGGTTCGCCGACCGCAAGGGACTGGCCGTGGGTCTCATGCTCGCCGGCTTCGGCGGCTCCGCGCTGATTACCGGCCGGCTCGCCGGCCTGCTCATCGGCGACGCCGCCGCCGGCCACCGCCGGCCGTGGGCTCGACCGCAGGGCGATGATCCGCACGCGGACGTTCTGGGGGCTCTTCGTATGCTACGCGATCGGCTGCCTCGCGGGCCTGATGGCGATCGGCATCGCCAAGCCCGTGGGGGCCGAGGTCGTCAAACTCTCGTCGGCGACCGGCACGACGCTGGTCGGCCTGTTCGCGGTGTTCAACGCCCTCGGCCGGCCCCTGTTCGGTTGGCTCACGGACCGGCTCTCCCCGCGCTGGGCAGCGGTGCTCAATCTCGCGATCGTGCTTGGCCTGTCGCTCCTGATGCTCGGCGCCGGCGCGGGCTCGACCTGGCTCTACACCGTATCGTTCGCCGGCTTCTGGCTATGCCTCGGCGGCTGGCTGGCGATCGCGCCCACCGCCACCGCGACCTTCTTCGGGCTCGAGCACCACGCCCGCAACTACGGCACCGTGTACTTCGCGTACGGGATCGGCGCGTTCCTCGGCGGCATCATCTCGGGGCACGCGAAGGACATGTTCGGCAGCTACGTCTACGCCTTCTATCCCACCGCGGGCCTCGCCGCCGTGGGGATCGCGGTGGCGCTGGTGTGCCTGACGCCCCGCGCCGCCGCCGGCCAGCGCCACAAAGGGGTCCATCCGGGGTTTCCATGGGTCATGCCTGGTGGTCCGGGGTTACCCGTGCATGGCGCTCGCCTGCTCGTCGCCCGTGATCCGCTCGGAGGCGTCGTCCCAGGTGAGCGACTGGCCGAGCCGGGCCGGTCGTCGTAGGGATTTCCGGGCTCTGTCCCCGCGCGAGAGCAAAGTTTTCATGCTCGGCGCAGGCCTTGTCCGCATCCGGGCATCGGTGGGCTGGTCGCGTCGGCCTCACAGCGAGTGGATGTCGATCGCAGGCAGCTCGTCTATCCGTCCCTGAAAGACGTCGCGATCGTCATGGACCTGGACGAGCTCGCCCCAGTCGGTGGCGGCCCGCGGGCCGGCGAGATCGGCGGCGGTTCGAGCGGCTCTGCCAGATGTGTCAGGATCTTCCGGATCGGTCCCGGCTCTGTGATGAACGCGATCAATCGGATGTCGCCACCACAGTGTGGGCACTCCAGCGGAAACTCCTCCCCCACCCGGGCCATGAGCGTGGCCCAGGCAATCCGTGCGGTATCGTGCGAGCGGGGCTTTTGATTCGCGTCGCAGCGGCCTCCCGTGGCGTGCCCGTCGCGCCCATGCCCGCCGGTCGCAGCCTCGCCCCGCTTGCCGACATTCCCGATGGCGAGCGCGGTGACTGCCCGTCTGAGCTTGTGGTTCGGGGCGAATACTCCGTGATACCGGTGCCGGTGCTTCCGGGGCGGTTAGCCTGAACCAGCGGATCACGCGGCGACGCACCCGCTCGGTGAGTGTGACCAGGTCGGCCTGGGTGATCGGTCGGGCCGGCAGGAACGCCGGCCGGGTGTCACACCCTGCTTCATCGGCAGCCGACATGAAGACACCGTCGGTCGCGCATGCGTGGAGGTGTACATGATGGTTGAGCGCCGAGCCGAAGCGGTGCAGGAAGGAGATGCCGCCGAGCCGCGGGCGCGCCGATGCGGGGGCGGCACTCGTGCCGCCTGCGGCAGCGCACAGGCCCCCACGACGGCACGCTGGCCGACTGGGGCGGCGGCACCTACCACGTCGAGTTCGCGGTGGATCACGACAAGAGGGAGGCCGTCGTCTACGTGCTCGGGATCGATGAGAAGACGTCGGCTCCCGTGAAGACGGCCGACGGAAAGCTGCTGCTGACGATCCGCGAACCGGCGTTCCAGGTCGAACTCGCAGCCCGTCCGCTTGCCGGCGAGACGGGCGGCAAGGCCTCGTGCTATGGCGGAACGCACGATAGCCTCGGGATTGTCCGGGAGTTCGCCGGAACCATCAGCGGCGAGGTGGATGGCACTCCGTACGCCGGCGACTTTGCGGAACAACCGCATGGCGACCACCATCCCGAGTGAACGCAGCCAGGTGCATGCCCCGCTGCCCTCGGTCGGGAGGGCAGTGGGGGGAGGATGAACGCCGGCCACGGAGTTCGGGCTTGCCCATCCTCTCCGGTCGGCCCGTGTGCCGCGAACCGCCCGCGGCCTGCCGGCGACCCGGCCTTCCGGCGCTTCCTGACAGGCAATTTGTCATGCCTGCGTGGCCGGTTCCGTCTCGGCCGGCCGATGAAACGAGGTGCACCGGATTCCTGCTGCGACGCCTCACCGATGTCGATGACCCGCCAGCCGCCCAACGCACGACGCCCCGGCTGGCAATGGCTCGCCGCGGTGGCCGCCGCCTCGGCCCTCGCGGCGCCCCGGCTGGTCGCCGCCGACGGCACGGCTGCGTGGCCGGCACCGGTCACGCCGACGCAGATCGACGATCCCGGCCGGCCGCTCGGCGGTTATCCGGCGCCACCGCGGCCCGGTGTCGACGAGCCGTCCGCTGCCGCGCACGGACCGTCCCCCAGCACGTTGGAAGAGTTCGTCGCCTTCGCCGAACGCAGCCACCCGAAACTCCGCGCCGCCCGCGCCGCGGTCGAGGCGTCCCGCGGCAAGGCCGTGCAGGCCCGGCTCTATCCCAACCCGATGCTCGCCGCCGGATCGCCCCAGATTGCGGGCGCCGACAGCCAGTGGAACGGTTTCGCCTCCCAAGACATCGTCACGGCCGGCAAGTTGCGGCTCGCCCAGCAGGCCGCGCTCCGCGAGGTGCAGAAGGCTGAATACGAATTGATTCGCGCCCGCTTCGACGTGCTCCGCGACGTGCGGCAATCGTTCTACGGCCTGCTCGTCGCGCAGCGTCGCGTCGAGATCTACGCGCAACTGCTCGACATCGCGAAGCGCTCCTACGAGATCGGCAACGAACTCGCCAAGGCGGGCGAGGGCACCAAGGCCGACGTGCTGTTCTGGAGCATCGAGCGGGATCGCGCCGACGTGCGGCTGCTCAACTCGACGGTGTTCATCGAGACGGGCCGGCGGCAACTGGCGGCCGCGGTCGGGTTGCCCCGCGCCGATGTCGGCGCGATCGAGGCCGACCTCTTCCAGCAGTTGCCGGCTTTCGACCTCAAGATGCTGCAGGAAGCGGTCGTGCAGCGAAACGCCCTGCCGCGGGCTGCGGAAGCTGACATCGCCAGGGCCCAATGGGCGTTGGAACGATCCGTCGTGGAGCCGATCCCGAACGTCAACCTCCTGGGCGGCTACCAGCGGCAGGTCGACTTCCCGCCGCAGGAACAGGGGCTGCTGCAGGTGATGGTCGAGGTGCCGCTGTTCGACCGCAATCAGGGCAACATCCGCTCCGCCCGCGCCGATATCGCCTCCTCACGGGCGACCCTGCGGACCATCGAACTCGACCTGGCGACGCAGACGGCCCAGATCGTGGCCAACTACCGCACGGCGCAGCGGCTCGTGTCGTGGTACGAGGAGTTCATCCTCCCCAAGGCCCGGGAGACCGTGCAGTTGACGCAGCAACTGTATGCTCGCGGCGAGGTCACGTTTCTGAGCCTGCTGCAGGCGCAGCGGATTCTCACGGAGACCGAACTGGCGTTCGTCGAATCGCAGGCCGACCGCTGGACTGGCGCCGTCGCCGTGGCCGATCTGCTGCAGCTCGAGGTCTTTCCGCCGACCCTCGATGCTCCCGCCGCCGCGCCCGCAGACTTCCGTGCCGAAATGGGGGACGACGCGCGGCGGGTGGGCCGCGACCCCAACCAGCAACCAATCCCTTTGGTCCCACCACCCGCGGCGGCCGCCCCGGTACCGATTCAGCCGCTTCCCGCACCGTGATATCCCCATGAATACCCTCGTCCGCACCGCCTCGACCACCGCCCGTGCCCCGGCTGCCGCGTTGATGGCGTGCGCACTCTGCATCGGTGCGGCCCACGCGCAAGAGTCCGCGCTGCCGGATAAGGCGCGATTGGCCGCGATGCTTCCCCCGCGAACCGATTCCCCCGCCGACTGGCATGCGGGCGTCGAGCCGCTCCACTCCTGCGGCGAGCCGCGCCTGCTGCCACCGTGCGTGCCGCCGCCGCCGTGCCACCCCGCCAACCCGCCACGCCCCTTCGACTTGGTCGGCGTCACCGGCATGCCGACGTGCGGACCGATCTATCGCGGGCCATGCCAGCCCAGAACCGGCACGCACGACGGCGGGCCGCTGCCGCGGATGCACCGGCTGCACGACCGCGCCTTCGACTGGTTCTACCGGCCTAAGTAGCACATGGTCGGTGCGGGCGTCGATGCCCAGCGGCCGCTGGCGACGGCCGGTTCCCGCGGGGGCTTCACGTCGGCAGGTGGTAGAAGCCGATCGCGAGGATCACGTACACGCCGAGCAGGAGAAAGCCCTCGAACCAGTTGGCCTTGCCGTCGGCGATCAGTTCGCGGGTGATGATCGTGGCGAGCACGATCGCCACCACCTCGAAGCCCGTGAAGGCGAGGTCCATCGGCTCGCCCATCACCCGACCCGCGAACACGAGCAGCGGGGCCACGAGGAGCACCAACTGGATCGTCGAGCCGACGGTGGCGGCCAGCACCAGCGAGGTCTTACCGCGACGGGCGAAGTGGTAGCCCGAGAGCACCTCCCCGAGGCTGCCCACGCCCCCGAGCAGCACGAGCCCGCTGAACGTGTTCGACAGGCCCAGCTGCCGGGCGGTCGGCTCGAGGGCATGCGAGAGCACCTCCGTCACCGCGCCGAGGCAGGCCGCGGCGCCGACGAGCACCAGCAGGCTGCGCCACACCGGCGTGGCAGCATGCTCGTCGTCGATGCCCTGGTCGTCCGGCAGGTTGGTACCCCCGGCCCCGCCGAAGCACGTCACCGCCACGTTCATCGCATACATCCCGATGAGCACGAACGACATCTCGCGCGTGCCGTCGGGCGTGCCGATGCTGAACATCGCCGGCACGATGAAGCAGAAGGCGCAGATCATCAGCATCGACCCGTTCACGGCCAGCCGCCGCGGGTCGAATCGCTGCTCTCCATGGCGGATCCCGCCGGCGATCAATGTCACTCCGAGGCTCACGAGCAGGTTGGCCAGGATCGCCCCCGTGAGCGATGCCTTCACGACCGGCGCGAGGCCGTTGGCCAGGGCGACGCCGCCGATGATCAGCTCCGGCAGGTTGTTGAGCGTGGAGTTGAAGAGGCCGCCGAGCGTGGGCCCCAGCCGGGCGGCCAGCCGTTCCGTGGCGTCGCCGATCAGGCCGACCAGCGGCACGATCGACACCAACGCCGCGGCGAACACCGCCGGGGGCGGAGCGTCCTACCAGGCGAGGGCGAAGGCGACGGGAATGGCGGCCATCAGCCAGCGGCTGCTCATCGGAGGTTTCCCGCTGACCGACGGATGCCGTACCGGCGACGGATGAGCGCGAGGAGCCAGGCCTCGGGGAGCAGCTTCCGCAGCGTCATCAGCAGCGGGGCGGGCATGGTTGCGAGGCTATTCACGAGAAGGAAAACGCGCCACAACATAACCGGTTCGGGGCTGCCGTGCGCCGCAGCCCTGCCGGAGCCTCGCCATGCCCCGGCGCCGTAGCGACCTCGACGCCCTCCGCAGTTTCGCGATGGCGCTCGGCATCGCCCTGCATGCGAACCTGTCGTTCTACCAGGCGCCGTGGCCCGTGCACGACACGCGACCGAGCGGCCTGCTGGCGCCTCTGTTTCTCGCCATCCACGGGTTCCGCATGCCGCTCTTCTTCCTGCTGAGCGGCTACTTCACGATGCTCGTCTACCAGCGCAGGGGCCTCGCCAGCCTGCTCGAGCAGCGGTTTGCGCGGATCGCCGTACCACTCGCGCTCGCGATGGCCACGATCGGGCCGCTCGACGCGATGCTCGAAGGGCATGCCATCCGCTCGGCCCGGCCCGAGCCGGCGATCGCCGAGATGTTCGCGGGCGACGCCGATGCGGTTCGCCGCCGCTTCGCCGCCGGGGCCGACGTCGAGGGCCGCGACGCCGTATTTCATCGGAGCATGCTCTCCTGGGCCGCCTGCTCCAACCGTGCGGAGATCGTCGCCGCGGTGCTCGACGCCGGCGCCGACGTCAACGCGCGGGGCGGGCTCGGCGATACCACGCTCCACGAGGCCGTCGCGTTCGGCCGCGACGAGGCGGTGGCGGCGCTCCTCGCAAGAGGCGCCGATGCCCGAATCGCCAACCGGTCGGGACGCACGCCGCTGGCGATGACGCTCCTCTCGCCCGCACTGGCGGCCGAGTACGCCCCGCTGCTCGGCCTGCCGCCGCTCGAGGCCGACGAGATCGCCAGGGGCCGCGAGCGGATTCGCGAACTGCTCGGCGAGGTCGAGATGACCGCCGGTGGCCCGCTCGACCGCG
>JBIKND010000018.1:0-29088 GCA_044358905.1 Pirellulales bacterium
ATCGACGAGGACCCGCATGTCGGGGCCCTCGCCGCCCCGCGTCCGGCCCTTGCGGTCGACGGCCCGGAGTCGAAACCAGTATTCCCCGTCGGTCTGCGCGGTGTAGGTGAACGAGCCCTTCGCGGGCGCCGCTTCGCCCGCCGTCTGCCAGTCGCCGCCCAGGTCCTTCGAGACTTCGAGGACGATCTTGTGCGCGGTGGCGTCGGCGTCGGGATCCTGGGACTTCGGGAGCCGGAACGGGATGGCGAACGTGCGGTGCTTGGTGCGGACGAGTTCCGGCATGCCCGGCGCGGCCGGGAGGCCCTGACCGAGTGCCTCGGGCGCGAAGCCCGCTCCGATGAGCGTCAGCACGGCGGCGAGCCGACCGAGGATGCGACGATGAACGAGAGATGACACCATGTGCTTTTGCATCGGCTGTCGGCGACGGAAAAGTCACTCGTTTTCGGAATAACCGGAATCATCGGCTTGGTCTGCCGAGCGATGAGGGGCCGCGGGAGGCCTGCGAAACCTGGGGGATTTCTCGCTGGACCCGGCCCGATGGCGGCTGCCATAATGCGGCCGCGGCGCAGGGAAGGGCCGATCTGGGTGGCTTTCGGCCGGGCCGGCGCCTGATACTCCCTTCGCCGGATACCCGTGCCTTCGTATCTCGCCAGTGTCCTGCTCCTGACCCTCGTGGTCGCGGTAGGGGTCGTTGCGATCGTCACGATCCGTGCGCGTTGGCTCGCGCCCGGTGACGATCGTGGCGATTGGGAAAAGACGCTCGTGGATTACAAAAATCTCCGCGACGAGGGTGTGCTGAGCGAAGAGGAATACCGAAAGATAAGAACACTCGTCGAGCCGCAACTGCGGATCGGCAGACCCGGTCTCCCGGGGCGGCGCCGGCCGCCGACGGGCAAGCCGCCGGGGCCGGACAACCAGAGGACGTGAATCAATGCCATCCGGGAAAGACGTGGGCGGGCTGGGGCGTCGCGGCGCCGGTGGAACGACCAAGAAGAACGCCTTCTGCTCGTTCTGCCGCAAGAGTTACCGCGACGTCGGCCCGCTCGTCGAAGGCCCGGGGGACGTCTACATCTGCGGCGAGTGCATCGACCTCTGCCAGTCGATCCTCGACCAGGAGAAGCGGCGTCGCGGCACGAGCAAGCAACTGTTCACCACGATCCCCTCGCCGCGCGAGATCGTGGCCCATCTCGATCAGTACGTGATCGGCCAGCATCACGCCAAGCGGGTGCTCGCCGTGGCGGTCCACAGCCACTACAAGCGGCTCAACCTCGGCAGCGAGGGCAGCGACGTCGAGGTCGACAAGTCGAACATCCTCCTTCTCGGGCCGACCGGTTCGGGCAAGACGCTCCTGGCCCGCACGCTGGCCCGGATTCTCGACGTGCCCTTCGCGATCGGCGACGCCACCACGCTTACCGAGGCGGGCTACGTCGGCGAGGACGTCGAGAACCTCCTGCTCAAGCTGCTCAGCGCGGCGGACTTCGACATCGAGGCCGCCCAGCGCGGCGTGCTTTACATCGACGAGATCGACAAGATCGGGAAAACGAGCCAGAACGTCTCGATCACCCGCGACGTCTCGGGTGAGGGCGTGCAGCAGGCGCTCCTCAAGATGCTCGAGGGCACCGTGGCCAACGTGCCGCCGCAGGGCGGCCGCAAGCACCCCGAGCAGCAGTACATCCAGCTCGACACCTCGAACATCCTCTTCATCTGCGGCGGGACGTTCGTGGGAATCGACAAGATCATCGGCAAGCGGCTGGGCAAGAAGACGATCGGCTTCGGCCAGCCGTCGGGCGTCCGCCACGACGCCGACCTGGCCGAACTCCTCCCGCAGGTCGACTCCGACGACATCCTCGAGTTCGGCCTGATCCCGGAGCTGGTCGGCCGGCTGCCGGTGATCTCCTCGCTGCAGCCGCTCGACGTGCCGGCGCTCGTGAAGGTGCTCAAGGAGCCGAAGAACGCGCTCGTCAAGCAGTATCAGAAGATGTTCGGGCTGGAGAACTGCCAGCTCGAGTTCACCGACGATGCCCTGGCGGCGATCGCCCGCAAGGCGATGAAGAAGGAGACGGGGGCCCGCGGGCTGCGGTCGATCATGGAGGACGTGATGCTCGACATCATGTTCGACCTGCCCGAGCAGCAGGGCAGCACCTACGTCATCAACGATCGCAACGTCGAGGGCAACGAGCCGGTAGTGCCGCTCCGCGAGGCCCGGACCAAGAGCGCCTGAACCCGGACTTTGCGAGAAGTCCCGGATGTCGCGTGGCTCGGGGGTGCCCCCACCACGTCTCCGGACGTTCTCTACGGCCCTCCGGGCCTCCGTTCTCTGCATGTCCGCGGCGCTCCGGCATCCATGCCTGCGCTTGCTTCCATAGCCCGGCGACATGGTGGGGGCACCCCCGCCCATGCTGCGAATTGTCGGCGGGCAAGCCGTCAGCGGACGTCGGGAAACTGCTCGGCGAGCAGGGTCTCGAGGGCCTTGCCGCGGGCCTGCAGCGAGATCACGTTGCCGTCGCGGCCGACCAGGAACAACGCCGGAATCGCCCGGATCCCGTAGCGGTCGGCGAGCGAGTTGCCCGGACCGCGGCCGTCGAGGATCACCGGCCAGGGAATCTCCTTCGCCTGCAAGAAGTCCGCGACCGCCGCCCGGTCGTCGTCGAGGCTGACGCCCACCACCTCGAAGCCCGCGGCGTGATACTTGTCGTACTGGGCGCGGATGTTCGGCATCTCGGCGACGCACGGGCCGCACCATGTGGCCCAGAAGTCGACGAGCACCACCTTGCCCGTGAGTGTCCGCGGATCGAAGGCCGTGCCGTCGATGAGCGTGCCTTCGAGGGCCATGGGGGCGCCCACGAGCGCCAGGCGCCGCAGCGATTCCGCCAATTTTTCGCCGCTGGCCCGCACCCGCGGGTCGCGACTGCCGCCCAGCAGCGGCACGAACGTTTCGTGGGCCTGCTTGGCGATCGCCTCGGCGCCCGGCAGGGCGGCGAGGTCCGTGGCGAGCTGGGCGGCCACCTGGGCGGTGGCGGCGTCGTCGGGGGAGGCCTTCAGGAGTGCCGCGGCGGTGGCGACGAGCCGGTCGGCGCCTTCCGCGGACCGGGCCGCGAACAGGGCGTCGACGTCGCCGGCGAGCGTGATCCGCCGCGCCTGCCGCGCGATCGCCGGGTCGGGGTGGTCCACGAGCGATCGGGCGAAGGCCGCCCCGGCCGCCGGGGCCTTGTCGTCTCCCATTTCCTCGAGCAACGCGAACCCGTCGAGTTTGAGCCGCACCGCCTCGGCGTGCAGCGGATCGTCGGCGGCGACCTGGGCGAGGATCTTGTCGGCCGCCTCGACGAAGGCGGCGCCGCACTTCTTCAGGTAGTAGCGGCGGCGGCCGCGGGACCGGGGGATGACCGCCGGGTCGCTGATCCGGGCGATGAACCGCATGATCTCCTGCGGCGTGCCGTCCGGGACGGCCGGCACCCGGCCGCGGCCGTCGCCTTGCTGATCTGCGGCCTGAGGTGCGTCAGCATCGGTCTCCGCGTCGGCGGCCGCGGCCTGGGCTGGGGGCGCGTTCTGATCGGCACGGCAGAGACGGGCCGGGCGACTGGTCAAGCCCACCACGAGCGCGAGAACGGATCCGAGCATGGGCCACGAAAGGGAGCGGGTCATGACGCCAATCGCTCCAGGGCGGCGATGCCGCGGTCGAGGGTGCGCTCGTCGACGGTGTAGGCGAGGCGAAAATGCGTGTCGGCGGCGCCGAACACGCTGCCCGGCACCACGAGGAGCTTCTCCTCCGCGACCGCCCGTTCCGCGAACGCCCGCCCCGATCCGCCCGGGGCCTCGGGATAGAGATAGAAGGCGCCTCCCGGCGGCTCGAATCGATAGCGGCCCCGCAGGCCGGCCATCAGTTTGTCGCGCTTGCGGCGGCATTCCGCCAGCGGCAGGTCCATCGGGGCGTCGAGCGCGGCGAGGGCGGCCCACTGACCCACCTGCGGCGCGCAGACGAACGTGTATTGCTGGAGCATCGTGCAGGCGTTGACGATGTCCGCGGGCCCGTGCACCCAGCCTACGCGCCAGCCCGTCATGGCGTGCGACTTCGAGAACCCGTCGATCACGACCACCCGCTCGGAGTGCAGGGCGGGGGAGTGGAACGGGCCGTCGTAGCAATAGGAGCGATAGAGCTCGTCGCTCACGAGCGTGACGCCGCGGCTCTCGGCGAGCCGCGCCAGGTCGCGGACGACGTCGGCCTCGGCCACGTGGCCCGTCGGGTTGGCGGGGGTGTTGAGGAGGATCGCCCGGGTGTGCGGCGTGATCGCGGCCGCCACGCGGTCGACGTCGATGCGGAACGACGGCGCCGTGTCGATCGCCACCGCGCGGCTGCCGAGGAACTCCACCAGCGGCCGGTACATCACGAACGCCGGCTCGAAGATGATCACCTCGTCGCCCGGGTCGAGGATCGCCATCAGCGTCAGCACGAGCGCCCCGCTCGATCCGCTGGTCACGCACAGGCGGCGGTGCGGCTGGCCGGTTTCGCGACGGGCCCGCTCCTCGAGGCGTTCGCGGAGCGCCGGGATGCCCTGCGTGGGCGTGTAGCCGTTCTTGCCGGCGTCGATCGCCGCCTTGGCAGCCGCGCGGGCCGCTTCCGGCATCGCGAAGTCCGGCTGGCCGATCGAGAGGTTGACCGGGTCGTCGAGCGTGGCCGCGAGGTCGAAGACCTTGCGGATGCCCGACGAGTCGAAGGCCCCGGCCCGCCGCGCGACGGCCGCCCGGGGCGGAGCGGCCGGAGGATCCCGTTCGGTCATCGGTTCAGCCGGCATCCTTGAACAGTTCGGCGAGTTTCTTCGCCAGGGCTTCGCCGCGGGCGTTGAGTGTGATCACGTTGCCGTCGCGGCCGATGAGGATCAGTTGGGGGATCCCGCTGATGCCATATTTCGTGGCCATCGGATGCCGCCAGCCTTCGCCCCCCGACTGCTCGAAGAGGATCGGCCAGGGCAGCTTCTTCTCGGCCACGAACGCCTCGAGGGCGGCGCGATCCTCGTCGAGGCTGACGCCCACGACCTCGAAGCCCTTGGCGTGGTACTTCTCGTATTGGGCGAGGATGTTCGGCATCTCGGCGACGCACGGGCCGCACCAGGTGGCCCAGAAGTCCACCAGCACCACCTTGCCGGCGAGCGCCTTCTGATCGAAGGCCCCGCCCCCGAGGATCGTGCCCGTGATCTCCATGGGCTTGCCGGGCAGCGACAGGCGGCGCAGTGTGCCGGCGAAGCTCTCGGCCATCTCCCGGATCTGGGCGTTGCCGCTCTTCGCGAACAGTGGGCCGAACGTCGCGTAGGCCGCCGCGGCATGCTCCTCGCCCCCCTCGGAGTGCTCGAAGGCGTTGGCCAACTGCATGGCGAGCATCGCCGTCTGCGTGTCGTCGGGATCGGCGGTGAGCAGTTCGGCCGTCCGCTTCACCAGGCCCGGCGCCGCATCGAGCTTCCCGGTCTCGAAGGCCTCACGGGCGTCGGCGACGACCAGCAGCCGCCGCGCTTCGCGGGCCACGCCCGGCTCGGGGCTGTCGACGAGCGTCTTGGCATAGGTGGTCATGTCGGCCTCGGCCTTCTCGTCCCCCATCTGGCCGAGCATCATCAGGCTCTCGAGTTTGAGCTGGGTGGCGTCGGCGTGAAACTTCTCGCCCGGCTTGACCTGGCCGAGGATCGCGTCGGCGGCCTGCACCGACACCGTGGCGACGCCCTTCATGTAGGCCAGCATCTCCTCCCGCGACTTCGGCTGCTGGGCCGGATTCCGCAGCCCGGTCACGAACTTCATCAGTTCTTCCGGCGTGCCCTTGGGCAACGCGGGCACGGTCAGCCCGCCCGCGGCCGGCGGCGTCGCGACGCCCGCTCCCTGGGCGGCGGCGTCGCGGCAGCACGCGGCGACCACGAGGCCCAGGGCGACGACGGTGAGGATGGTCGGCACGCGAACGGACAGGATGGACTGACGCATGGGGCTCCTCGGAAAAAGGTGGCGGCCACCGGGGGAAAAACGGACGCGGTCAGCGGATCGTACCCGCGGCGCGGCGGACGCCGCAACGTCGCCGGACATGGACACTCAGCGAACGAGCGTGCGGAACCGCACGAACCCGCTCTCGCCGGGCCGCAACGTGGCCTTGATTCGCCACCGCAGCACGACCGCCCCGTCGTCGGCCTTGTCGGTGGTGAAGTCGGCGGGCAGGCTCGAGGCGGGTGAGCCGGGGATCAGCGCCAGCCGTTCCGGCAGGGCGTCCACCAGGACGATGTCGTCGAGCGCGCGGTCGCCGGAGTTGAGCATGAAGATCGTGAAGTCGAGTTCCTCGCCCGTGCGTGCCGTGTCGCTGCCCGCCCGCTTGCAGAGCGTGAGTTCGGCCCGGCCCGGCTCCTCGAAGCGGAGTGTGGCGGTGCCATCGGCGACCGACACCGTCTGCGGCGTCTGGCCCGCGACGAGGACGTTGGCCCCCTTCACGCAGGTCCAGGCGACGGGCACGTCGAAGCCCACCTGGAGCAGCGGACGCTGGGAGCGCCGGGCGAGTTCCGGCTGATCCTCGGCGACCCGCACGGCCGGTCCGGCCACGCCGTCGTCCTCGTGCGGCAGGGCGCCCTGATCGACCGCCAGCGGCCCGAGGTTCTCCTCGACCGCCACGCCGGGCAACGCCTTGCGGGCGGCCTCGACGGCCACATTCTGCGTGCTGCCCCAGACCGGCTCGCGCCGCGTCTGCTCGCCGGCGAGCGTGTCGAGCGCCAGGCCGCGCGGGCCTTGCGGCGCGGCGTCTTCGAACGGCCGCACGACCTCGCGGACGGAGCCGAACCGCGGCGCGTAGACGCACGCGCAGTTCGACACCGCGATGCAGACGTCGGCGGCGTCGGGGCCGTCGCCCGCCGCCCGGTAGCGGGCCACGGTGTCGCCGGCCGTGAGGTTCGCCAGGCCGTCGGCGCCGCGCGGCCGTGCCGGCGCGCAGGCGTCACCGCCGTCGCACACCAGATACGGGCCGACGAGCGGCGGCGGGCGGTCGCAGGGGATGCAGACCTGGGACGGGCAGATGCCGACAGCGCACTGGCCGTCGCGGCAGCCGGCCGGGGCGGCGGCTTCGAGCCGGGGCAGGGCAGGGCAGGGGGCCTCGAGGCCGGTGCGCTCGATGCCGCCGAATGCCGCCGAGCCGTCGGCCCGGCGCACGTCGGCCTCCCAATCGCTCGCGTCGTCTCCCGTGCGCGGCGGAGCGGGCGCGGCCGGCGCGGCTCCGGTCGCAGCGGGGTTCGGCTCCGGCAGCATGGTCACCGTGGCGGTCGACACCACCGCCGGCGTGGGGAGCGATCGGCACGAGGCGAGGATCACGGCGCCCGTCGCGATCGCGAGGAGGCGGAGCCAGCGGAGCGGCCGGTCGGCATGGGCTGCCTTCATGGGACGGTCCCCGCGGCGGGAAGCCGATTGCCGATCACGATCTCAGCGACCGGGTCGCCGAGCGTGCGGGCGACGTCGAGCGGGTCGTCGCCGGGCTTCACGTCGAACCAGCTGGCCGGCACGACGTCGCGGCCCTCGCTCTCGCACGACGCGTAGACGACCCGTCGCACGTGGCCGCCGTCGAGGGCGGCCGCCAGGTCGTCCTCGTCGATCGTCACCTCGACGGGGAATCTCCAGGCCGTGCCGGGCGGCGTGACGAGCTTGGCGAGCACGCGGATCGAGGGATAGAGTTCCTGCCCCTCGCGGCCCGGGATGCCGGCGACCTTGAGGCGGTAGGCGCTTCCCACCACCAATCCGATCCGCAGCGGTGCCGCCTGCAGGGGCGACCAGCCGGCCGCCGTCTCGATGGCGATCCGCATCCCCTTCGGGCCGCGGATCTCCACCGGCTGCACGCCGTCGGGGATCACCGATTCCGGACAGGGGCCGGGCTGCGGCCGCCGCAGGACGCCAATCGCTCCCGGTCCTGAATGCATGGCGAATGTCTCCGCCGCACTCGACTCGACAGCCACGCGGGAAAAGCCCACGACGCCTGTCAGGACGAGCACGGCGGTCGCCTGCAGCCAGCGGCCGGTCCGCAGCGCGGTCCCTGTCCGGAAATGGTCGGTCATGCTCCTTGTGCGTGGATGCCGCATCCGCGGACGGTGCTCGTGGGCGCTCGTGCGGATGGCGGGCATGGTGGCGATGGATGAGAGGATCGAGATGGGAGGAAGCAATCAGCGGTGGGTCGGGCGCGGGCCGCGCGGGCGGCTCATTCCGCCGGCTCCGGCGGGCAGTCGCCGCCGCCGATGATCCCGCCGGGGCCGAGGGCGTCGGGATCGGCACCCCCGTTGTCGACGAACCGCGTGCGGTCTTCCCACGGCTGCTTGAGGTGGACGTGGGGCACGTCGTGCCGCTCCGCGATGTAGGCGTGGCGGGCCGGCTTGGGGTAGCTCAGGCCGGGATGCTGCTGCACGTGGAGACGCATCTCGCGGGACGGCGGCGGGATGTGCATCTTCGTGTGGTTGGTGATCGAGTGCCGCTGCAGGCCGGCCGGCACCCCGAGCGGGATGTGCGCCGGACCGGGCAGGCCGATCGGCGTGCCGGTGACCGGCATGCCGTACTGCGGCGCCGTCATGCCCGAGAGGAAGGCCGGGGGCAGTTGCGACGGATCGCCGCCGCAGGGCATGCCGAGCGGCGCGGCGACGCCACAGGCACCACCAGCCCCGCACGCACCGCCGCCGGGACCGCCGGGACCGCCGCCGGAGGCCAGCGGCATGCCCGCCGCGCCCGCACCGGCGCCCGTCGATTCGAGATCCTTGTTGCCGATGCGGATGATCGCCAGGATCGACCCGCGGCGGTCGGCTTCGACGACCGGATCGCAGCCCGGATCGAGCCGCGTGCTGACGAGCGTCTCCACGCCCGCTACGGCGAGTTCCTGGTAGTCGGGATCGGGGAGGTAGACGACCTTGGTGACGAAGTTGCCGGTCGTCACCTGATCGAGATCCTCCTCGGTGATCTGGAACGGGATCGCGTTGTGGGCCAGGTAGGCCGCGGTCCGGGGCGTCACCGGCGCGACTTCGAGCGACGGATAGAGTTCGATCCCTTCGCGTCCGGCGATGTCGGTGAGCTTGAGTCGGTAGATGGCGCCCTGCGGGAAGTCGTAGCGGCCCGGCGCGACCAGCGGCGAGGAGTCGAAGCTGCCGGGCATGGAGACGTCCCAGCGGATCTGCATGCCATCGGGACCGATGAAGCCGATCTGCGACGTGGGCGCCATCGCCATCGCCATCGCGCCGGCACCTCCCGGCCCGCCGCCGCCGACCGCGACCCCCGCCGCTTCCAGGGCCGCCTCGTAGGAGGCCGGGGCGATGATGCCCGGGCCGGGCCCTTCCACGCCCGGGCCAGGGTGGTGGAGCATGGCCGCAGGGGGGAGGACGTTCGTGTGCGGCGTGGCGACCGGGCGAATCTGGGCGAGGCCGGTGAACGGCGAGTTCGCGGGCATGTGGCACCCGGTCAGGGTCGCCGCCAACGAGATTCCGACGAAGCCGTGCAGACGACGGTTCAGCATCGCATCACCTCCAGGCCGAAAAACGGTGTTCGATCAGCTACGCGATTCCAGATCCGCGACCGGCATGGGCCGGAAGACCCCGGTTCCCTACACTCGCGGGCCGCGAGGGAAGCCGGGTTCGGGCGCGGGCACTCGAACCACGGTTGGTTCTTCGACGATCCCGCCCCCGTTTCTTTGGCAAAACCATCAAACTCGACGCGACCGTGACGACTCCACCTCCGGGCATGCCCCCCAATCTGCCCCGTCTCCCGGCAATGCTGCTTGCGGGGGCTGTCGTCGTGTGGGCCTGCGCTGCGGCTGCCGCGCCGCCGACACCCACGAGCGTCTACAGCCGGCGGTCCGTCGCGACGGAGGCCGTGGATAAGACGGCGGCTGCCGAACGGCCGGCGGAGGAGGCGGCCCGCGCCGAGCGGATTCTGGCCAGTTCGCTGGCGATGCTCGCGCAGGCCGATTCGTTTGCGACCCGCCTGCGACAGAAGGTGCGCGTGGGCGACCGCGTGCTCGTCGGCACGGGCCGCTATGTGCAATCGGGTCGCGGAGAGGATCAGCGGTATCGGTTCGAATCGACGCTCACGTGCGACACGGAAACCTTCGAACTCGTGGAAGTCTGCGATGGCATCTTCGCCTGGACGTTCCGCCACTATGGCACCGACGCGCCGCAGCTCGAGCGGCTCGACGTGCGGCGGGTGCGGGAGAAACTTGGTCAGCTGCGGGCTCCCGAGCCGGTGACCGCTTCGCCGTACCTCGGCGGTCTGCAGCGTTCGTTCGGCGCCCTGCGGCAATGGTTTCGCTTCGTCTCGGCCGAGCCGGCGGAGATCGACGGCCTGCCCGTGTGGGTCGTCGAAGGGCGCTGGAATCCGGACTGGCTTCACGTGATTCTTCCGGACGTCTCGGCGGCGGCCCGGCGGCCCGGCGGCATCACGCCCGCGGACCTGCCCGACGGCGTGCCGTGGAGCGTGCGGTTTTGCATCGGTCGCGGGGATCTGGTGCCCTACCGCGTGGAGTGGCTGGCGGTGCCGGGGCCACGGCCGGTCGCCGGCGGCGAACCGGAGCCGGTCGCCGTGCTCGACCTCCAGGAGGTGCGGATCAACGGGCCGGTCGATGCGGGGGCGTTCGTCTACCGCCCGGCCGCGGAGGGGCTCATCGACATGACCGACGCGCACGTCGCCGGGCTGGGGTTGATGCGGCCGTGACCGCCGTCAGCCGCACCAGCCGGCGGCGACCAGGCGAACCGCGGCGTCGACGGCCGACAGCATGCTCGTCGGATCGGCGCGACCCTGGCCGACGATGTCGAACGCCGTGCCATGGGCCACGCTCGTGCGCACGAGCGGCAGCCCGAGGGTGATGTTCACGGCGCGATGCATGCCGAGCAGTTTGACCGGGATGTGACCCTGATCGTGGTAGAGGGCGACGACGCCGTCGAACTCCCCGCGGCTGGCCCGAAGGAACAGCGTGTCGGCCGGGAGCGGACCGCTGACTTCAAGGCCCGCGGCGGCGAGCCGGTCGACGGCCGGCCGGATCAGTCGAGACTCCTCGTCGCCGAACAGCCCGCCCTCGCCGCCGTGCGGATTGAGCGCCGCCACCGCGAGCCGCGGCGGCCGAGGCAGCAGCGCCGTCAGCAGGGAAGCCAACCGCCGGCCGGCGGCGTCGATCCGTTCGGTCGACAGGTCGGCGACGGCCGAGCGGAGCGATTGGTGGAGCGTGGCATGGACGACGCCGAGGCCGCCCGGGCCGTTCGTGGACGGCAGCCAGAGCATCATCGAGGCCGCGTCGTCCGGCAGGCCGCAGCCGCGGGCGAGAAGTTCCGTGTGTCCGGGAACTTCGTAGCCGGCCGCGTGCAACGCCTCCTTGTGGAGCGGCCCGGTGACGATGGCGTGGGCCGCGCCGCCGCGGACGAGCGCGAACGCCTTGTTCACGGCGGCCGCCGCCTGCCGCCCGCCCGCGGCCGACGCGCTGCCGGGGACGATCGTCTCCGTCGCCTCCCCGGTCGCGATCACCAGCAGTTCGTCGGCGTTCGAGGGGCGTGGGTCGGTGGCGGGGACCGCCGTGATCCGCAGTGCGGGCAGGCCGCGGCGGGTCGCGAGCGCCGTGGCGATCATCTCCGGATCGGCGACGAGCCGCAGGCGGGCCCGGTCGTGCGCCGCCGTCGCCGCCCACGCCAGCGCCGCCACTTCGGGGCCGATGCCCGCTGGATCGCCGCAGGTCAGCAGCACGACGGTCGGGGGGGAAGAAGGCATGGCGTGACTCGTTCGGCCGCCATCCGGCCGGGGCGCATGGCGTCGGGGATGAATGCCAGCCTATAACGATTGGGCAGTCCGTGGAACCAGCGGCCTCTTCCACGGGAATGAATGGCGAGGCCAGCGGAGGCGCACGATGAGTCGGGTGTTTACGCAGGTGGCGATCTTCGCCGTCGCCCTGATGGTGGCGACGGCCGGTCTGGGGCTGTGGATCGGCGACCTGCACGGCCAGACCGATCCGGCCGTGCTTCGCTGGGGCACCGTCCACCGTCTGTCCGGCGTGTTGGCGGCCCTGGTCGTCGTGCTCGTCAACAGCATGGCCGTGACGTACTTCGTGGGCACCAGCCGGTGGGTGCGGGAGGTGGTGGAGACCTACGGCCTCGACATCGCGCTCATCGAGCGCGGGCGGCGGCTGAAGCGGGCCACGTTTCCGCTGGCGGTGGCCGGCATGCTGGCGGTCGTGGGCATCGTGGCCCTGGGCGGTGCGGCCGATCCGGCGACCGGCCGGAAGGGGAGCCGCGACTGGGTGACGCCGCATCTCGTGGGCGCCCTCGGGCTGATGGGTGTCATCGCCTGGTGCTTCCAGGCCCAGGTGCCGAACATCCGCCGTCAGCACGAACTGATCGACGACGTGATGTCCGCGGTGCGCCGGGAGCGGCAGCGCCGCGGGCTCGACGTGCCGGGCGATCTCGTCGTCGCCGGCGATCAGTGAGGACGTCCGGCGGCCGGGGCCCCGCCATGCATGGCATGGGCATGCGACGACCGTTCCAGCACCGTGATGCCCCAGGCGATCGTGAGACCGAGCGCCAGTGAGGCCGTGAGCAGCACGCGGTCGTGGCTGTGGAACTGCACCTCCGGCAGGAGGTCGGCCGCCGCGATGCACAGGAAGGCGCCCGCGGCCATCGCCAGCGCCGCGCCGAGGATCGCGTCGTTCTGGCCGCCGAACAGCCGCAGGCTGGCGAGGAAGACGGCGGCGCCGCAGGGCACCATCAAGGCGTAGAGCAGATTGGCGATCGTGCGCGTGCGGGCCGTGGTCCGCCCGCCGATCATGAGCGTGGCGATGATGCCCGCGTCGAACGGTTTGTGGAGCAGGACCGCCAGGAACGTGGCCAGCCCGGCGAGCGCTCCCGCACCGTGGCGGGCGTCGGCGTCGACCGACGCGGCGAGCGCCGCGCCGTCGGCGAGGCTGTGGAGAGCCAGGCCCGCGAACGCACCGCACCAGGCCCAGCGTCCCGTCGGGCCCGGCCGCTGGTGATGGGCATGGCCGCTGTGGTCGCAGCCGTCGTGGTGGGCGTGTGCATGGCCTTCGGGGCCGCCGTCGGCGGTGTGGTGGGCGTGGCCGTGGAAGGCCCGCTCGAGGAGGAACATCAGGAAGAACCCCAGCAGCACCCAGCCCATCGTCGTCTCCAGATCGCGGTCGAGCTGGAGCCAGGCGTGCGGCAGCAGGTGGAGCAGGCCGACGCCCAGCAGCACGCCGCCGGTGAGCGACAGGGCCACCTGCATCTGGCGGTGCGTGAGCGAGAGAAAAGCCACCGACGACCCGCCGGCGAACGCGGCCGCCGCGATCAAAGCGAGGTACACGCCGAGCATGGTGAGCGCGGAAGCGTCCGCGACGGCGAGCAGGAGCAGCATCAGCAAACCTTCCGGAGGCGGTCGGAAGCCATGATCCACCGCCCGGCGGCGTGCCGCAAGCGGATCACCGCCGATACTGCCACTGGTAGGGAATCTGCTGGAAGTTACGCGACGCCTGCTCCATCCGCTGCCGCATCGCGGCCCGTCCCTCGGTGAGTGCCGCGTCGCCGGCCGCCAGGGCGCCGAGGATCATGGCCAGCACGTAGGTGATGAGGTTCGGCCAGAGCACGGGGCCGTAGAACTTGAGCGCCGTGCCGAACGACTTCTTGAACTTCGGCCCGAACATCCCCAGCTTCACGCTCCAGATCTCGTCGAGCACGAGGTGGGTGAGGAAGCCGAGCACCACGGCGCTGGCGACGAAGTAGCGCCGCAGCGGCTCTTCGGCGGCGAAGGCCAGGAAGGCGGTCTGGCCGGCGATCGCGGCCGCGGGCAGGCTGTGGAACATGCCGCGGTGATGGGAGTAGTTCTTCAGCAGCCAGGAGAGGCCGAAGCGGATGGCCAGGTAGATGGCGGCCCCCGCCAGGATCATCGCCTCCAGCGGCAGCTGCATCTGGTGGAAGCGGTGGATCATCATCATCGGCACGACCGCGGCCGCGAAGGCCACGCTCTCCTTGAGCGGGATGCCGGGCCCGCTGTCGAGATCGGGGAGCATGCCGGCGACCGAGCAGAGGCCGCCGGCGAGCAAGCAGGTCATGGGGGGCATGTCGCCGAGCGCCCACGCGGCGGTGCCGTAGCCGGCGCCGATGATCGTCGAGCCCGTGATGTGCACGCGGAAGCCGGGCACTGCGAATCGTCCCCCAGGGTGACCGCCCCCGCCCCGGACCCGGAGCGGATGCGGACGCAACCTCCCCGGCCCCGGATCGGGCGGGCAGGCGCAGTCATGATGGATATCGTCAGCCCAATCCGCCGGCGTCAGGGAAGCCGTCGCCCCCACCCTGCACTTCCCCAGCCGGAAACGTCGCCGGGCCGTATCGACTGCTGCTCAGCCGTCCTGTCCCGGAGAAAAAAGTTTGGGAAATTAAGGAAAGATAGGAAGCAAAAGAAAGATGCGGCGACTGGGTTTTGTTTGCTGCTTGTTTTGATCGCAGCGAAAACGACGATTGGATTGGCCTTTTGGGCGGATGCGGCCGGCCCGTAAAATCCGCCGCCCCGCGTGCAGTGCGGGGCGGCGTGGAGCGGCAGATGGCGATCGAAGGGTACGACCTGGTGATGCTCGGCATCCTGGCCGCGGCCGCGGTGCTGGGCTACTTCAAGGGGCTGGTGTGGCAGATCGCCTGGATCGCCGGGATCGCCGCCAGTAGTTACGTCGCCATCCGATTCGGCGGCCCCCTGGCCCCCTTCTTCGGCCAGCAGGCGCCGTGGAACAAGTTGATCGCGATGCTGGCCCTGTACGTCGCCACTTCGCTGGCGGTGTGGCTGGTTTTTCGCGTCGTTTCGGGGGCCATCAACGCGATCCACTTGTCCGCCTTCGATCACCAGTTGGGCCTGCTTCTCGGCCTGGCCAAGGGCGCGCTGCTGTGCGTCGTGATCACCTTCTTCGCGGTCACGCTGGCTCCCGGCTACCGCGACCAGATCGTCGCCAGCCGTAGCGGCCGGATCGTGGCCGAATTGATCGTGCGCGCGGATCAATACCTGCCCAAGGACGTCGTCGAGACCGTCGATCCGTTCGTGAAGCAGTTCGAGGACCAGCTCCGCAGGCCACCCGGCGCGCCGCCAGCGGCGGCCGCTGCCGCGGGCCCGTCGCCCCTGCAGGCGATCTGGGAGGGCGTGACTTCGGCCGCCGCCTGGACGGGTGCCGAGCAGGGGGGCCAGGTGGGGCAGGGGGGCGCGTCAGCCGGCGGCGTCGTGCCGGCTGCGGGTGGCTGGGGTGTGCCAGCCCAGCCAGCGGCCGGGTGGCCGGCCGCACCGGTTCCTCAGCCGCGACCAACGGCCAGCGGCTTCGCGCCGCCGCCGGCACAACCAGAACGCTATCCGCAGATGCAGCCGGGCGGCCCGCCGGCCCCCCAGCGTTTTCCCGTCGGTGCCCAGACGCCGTTGCCCATTCGCTGAAGGTGGTGTTCACCGACGGCTTCGCGATGCTGCGCACCGCCGCCGTTCGTGGCTCGAGCACGGTCGCTCACGGGCGTCGCTCAAGCCGTGTGGCAACGGCGGAACGGCAGGGGAGCAGGGGACCCAGGCGACGCTTTGCTTCGGGAAAACAAGCTCGAAACGAACCTGCCCGGAACCGGACATAAGAGACATTATCGGACGTTGGGGAGAGGGGCGGTTTCGGGGCGACTGGCTATCCTGTTGCTCATGTCCCAGCCCCCTGCCAGATCAGGCGACGCCTCGCGTGGGTCGGGGTTGCCCGTACCGCCTCGCCCGGACGTTCGCTCCGCCCATCCTGGGCTTCGCTCACTCGGGGTTGGCTGGCGCTGCGCCATCCTGGCTCCGCTGGCCAACCACGCCGGCTCGACGGTACGGGCAACCCCTCCCGGAGTGCCACACCTGTGAAAAAGACCTCGAGACGTTCCCGCGGGAGCCGCCTGCCGCCGGAAACGCTGGCGGAGATCGTGGCTGCGGTCGGCCGGTTCCGGGACGACCGCGACTGGTCGCAGTTCCACAAACCGAAGGACCTGGCGGCGGCGATCGCCATCGAGGCGGCCGAGCTCCAGGAGCGGTTTCTCTGGAAGACCGATTCCGAGGTGGACCGCGACCTCGCCGACGCGGCCAAGAAAGCCGGCGTGGCCGAGGAGATCGCCGACGTGGTCATGTTCGCGATGCTCTTGAGCGACCGGCTCGGTATCGACCTGGCCGAGGCGATCGCCGCGAAACTCGTGGCCAACGCCAAGAAATACCCCGTCAAGCTCGCCCGCGGCACCGCCCGCAAGTACACGGAACTGGGTGACGGCTGATGCAGACTACGTTCCGGCTCGATCGGCGATCCATTGAAGCCGCAGAGTGGCACTCTGCGGAATCCGTGCTGCTACCCGGATTGGCGATTCCGTGTAGCCGCAGAGTGGCACTCTGCGGAATCCGTGCTGCTACCCGGATTGACGATTCCGTGTAGCCGCAGAGTGGCACTCTGCGGAATCCGTGCTGCTACGGTGTGCAGACTGCCAGTCTGCACCTACAAGTCGCGGGGATCACGCGGCTGGTGGCATGACCGAGCGAGACCGCTGCTGGGCATGGCCGCGGCAGGTCGGTGCCGCCGTCAGCCGGCCGCGCCGGCGTCGATGAACTTGCCCATGGCGCGGAACTTCTCGTAGCGAGCCGTCACGAGTTCGTCGGCGGGCTTGGCCACGAGTTCGCGGAGCGTCCGCACGAGGTAGGTCTTGAGCCGCGTCGCCATCTGCCGCGGATGCCGGTGGGCGCCGCCGGCCGGCTCCTCGATCACCGCGTCGATGACGCCGAACGCCTTCAAGTCGCGGGAGCGGATCCGCAGGGCTCGGGCGGCGTCGGCCTTGTATTCGACGCTCTTCCACAGGATGCCGGCACAGCCCTCCGGGCTGATGACGCTGTAGTAGGCGTGCTCGAGCACCGCCACCCGGTCGCCCACGCCGATCCCGAGCGCCCCGCCGGAGCCCCCCTCGCCGATCACCACGCACACGATCGGCACCGGGAGCGTGGCCATGAGGAACATGCTCTCGGCGATCACCTGGGCCTGGCCGCGCTCTTCGGCCCCGACGCCCGGATAGGCCCCGGGCGTGTCGATCAGGCAGATCACCGGCAGGCCATACTTGGCGGCCAGCCGCATCTTGCCCATCGCCTTGCGATAGCCCTCAGGATGGGCGCAGCCGAAGTGGCAGGCCTGCCGTTCGGCGAGCGTCTTGCCTTTTTGGTGGCCGATCACGAGCACCTTGTGCTGGTCGAGCTTGGCGAAGCCGGTGAGCATGGCCGGGTCGTCGCCGAACGCCTTGTCGCCGTGGAGCTCCACGAACTCGTCGAACACGAGGCCCAGGTAGTCGCTCGTCTTCGGCCGGTCGGGATGCCGGGAGACCTCGATCGTCTGCCAGGGATCGAGGCCGCCGAAGACCTGCTTCTGCACCTCGACGAGTTCCCGCTTCAGACGCCGGAGTTCCTCCTGCTGGTGGGCCCCCAGCGGCGCGGCCTCGAGGGCCGCGATCCGGTCCTCGATCTCGTAGATCGGCTTTTCCAGCGGAAGTCGGTGCAGGCCGGCGGCCATCGGGGCGTCTCGCGGAGGGCGGGCTGTCGGGGCGGATTGTCCCCGCGTGACGCGGCGGGAGTCAATTCCGGTTGCGGCGGCCGCTTCAGGCCCCGGCCCGCTCCAGGAGGCGGACTGTCCGCAACTGCTGGAGCACCTCCTGCATCGACGCCGGCCGGTCGGCGGGCTTCTTCGCGAGCAGCTTCCGCACGAAGGCCGAGCCGCCCGTCGTGGCGTTGCGATTGAACTGGTCCACGGCGGGCGCCGGCGTCGAGACGTGCTTGTTGAGCAGGTCGTTGGCGTTGGCGGCGGTGAACGGCGGCTTGCCGGCCAGCAATTCGAAGAGCACGCAGCCGAAGGAATAGATGTCGGACCGGGCGTCGAGGGCCTCGCCGCGGATCTGCTCGGGCGACATGTAGCTCGGCGAGCCCTGGGCCGTGGTCTTGCCGCCGAAGAGTTTGCCGAGAAACCCCGACGCCTTCGCGGCGATCGCGAAGTCGATGAGCTTCACCTGGCCGTCGGGGGCCGCGAGCACGTTGTCGGGCTTGAGGTCGCGGTGCACCCAGCCGCGGGCGTGCATGTGGTCGATCGCCAACGCGATCTCGGTCACGATCCGCTGCAGCCGCGGCGCCAGGGCGTCGACGCCGGCGGCGATCTGCTTCTTGAGGTTCGGGTGCGGGTAGAGCTCCATCACGAGATGCGGCGGGCCTCCCTCGGTGACGAGGCGGTCGATCTTGATGACCGTGGGATGGTCGAGCGATTTCGCGACCTTCAGTTCGTGCTCGAGCAGCTTGCGCTGCGCCGGATCGTCGGCCATGGCCGGCACGACCATCTTCACGGCGACCTTCCGGCCCGCCGGCGTCTCCACCGCTTCCCAGATCTGGCAGTGCCGGCCGACGCCGATCTGCTGCACGAGCGTCAGGGGGCCGAGCTTGTCGGAGGGTCGGGCCATCGAAGAGGATCCAGTCGGGTGGAGACGAGCATCAGGCCCTGCGGCGGTGCGGTCGGCCCGGCGGCGGCCCGGCTGCGGGCCGCGAGCGCCGCCGCCGTCCAGGCGGACGGCCGACGGCCGGCCCCGACCATCACGAGCGAACCGGCGATGATCCGCACCATGTTGTGCAGAAACCCGTTGCCCTCGACCTCGATCCACACCTCGGCTCCGGCGACGTCGTCGGGTCCGGTGTGGCGGTGAACCGAGAGCGCATGGATTGTGCGCACTTTCGAGAGGCGTGTGGAGGGGGTGGTTTCGAAACTGGTGAAATCGTGCTCGCCGACGAGGGCCGCGGCGGCGGCCTCCATCGCCGGGACGTCGAGGCGGCCGCGCCAGCGCCACACGAGATGCCGGGCGAGCACGGGCCGCCAGGCGGCGTCTTGGATCCGGTAGCGGTACCGCTTGGCGACCGCCGCGGCCACGGGGTTGAAGTCGGCGGCGAGTTCCCGGGCGGCGACGACGGTCACGTCGGCCGGCAGTTTCGCGTTCAGCGCCCGCATCCAGACGTCGGCCGGGAGCGGGCCGTGGGTCGTGAAGGCGGCGATCTGGTCGAGGGCGTGGACGCCGGCATCGGTGCGGCTCGAGCCCTGCACCAAAACCTCCTCCCCCGACACCTCGCGGACGGCGGCGGTCACCACCCCCTGCACCGTCGTCCGGCCCGGCTGCACCTGCCAGCCGGAGTAGCGGGTGCCCTCGTAGGCCAGCCGGAGCCCGATGCGGCGCGGAGACGGTGTGGTGTCGGCGGCGAGAACGGACGCCGCGGTCACACCCGCACCGTCTTCGCCCCCGTGCCCTTCTTGGCCAGCCATTCGGCGATCTGCACGGCGTTGGTGGCCGCGCCCTTGCGAAGGTTGTCCGACACGCACCACAGCGCGATGCCGTTGGGGCAAGAAATGTCCTCGCGGATCCGCCCCACGAACACCTCGTCGCGGCCGCTGGCCGTCCGCGGCTGCGGATACGTTTTCGCGGCGATGTCGTCTTCGACCACGATGCCCGGGAAGGCGGCCAAGAGCCGGCGGGCCTCGTCGGCCGTGAGCTTCTTCTCCGTCTCGATGAGGATCGACTCGCTGTGGCCGTTGGCCACCGGCACGCGGACGCAGGTGGCGCTGATCGCGATCGACTCGTCGCCGAGGATCTTTCGCGTCTCCAGCACCATCTTCATCTCCTCGCTGGTGAAGCCGTTGGGCTTCGGCGAGCCGATCTGCGGGATCAGGTTGGCGGCGATCGGGTGCGGGAACACCTGCTTCGTTTCCGGCTGGTCGCCCAGCCACGCGGAGGTCCCGCGCCGCAGTTCGTCGGTGGCCGCGAGCCCGGCGCCACTGACGGCCTGGTAGGTGCTCACCACCACCCGCTTCACGCGGGCGGCGTCGTGCAGCGGCTTCATCACCATCACCATCTGCGTGGTCGAGCAGTTGGGGCTGGCGATGATCCCCTTGTGCGCGAGGATCGCCTCGGGGTTCACCTCCGGGATCACCAGCGGCACGTCCGGGTTCATGCGGTAGTAGGCGCTCTCGTCCACGACCACGGTGCCGCGCTCCACGGCCCAGGGCACGAACTCCGCGGCCACCTCGTCGGGCGTGCTGCCGATGGCGACGTCGACGCCGGTGAACGACTCGGGCTTCAGTTCCTCGACGTCGAGCTTTGCGCCGGCCACTTCGAACGGCTTGCCGGCCGAGCGGGCCGAGGCGAGGAGCTTGATGCGGCGGGCGGGAAACTGCCGGGCCAGGAGCAGTTCGACGATGATGCGGCCTACGGCGCCGGTGGCGCCGACCACTGCGAGCGTGTCGATCATGGGGAGTTCTTGATTCTGCCTACGGGGTTGGAGAAACGAGCGGAGAGCGCAGCCAGGAGTGCGTGCCAGGAGCCGGCCGGGATGAACGCCAGGTTCGCCGTGATCATCGCCAGGCCGAACTCCATCATGCCCATCGCGAGGCCGATGCCCAAGTGCACCGCCACGGCCATCGCGATCCACAGCCGGCGGGTGAGCCGGGGCCAGACGAGCGCCGGGTAGGCGACCTCCCAGAAGAGCGTACCCAGCGTGAGCGCGTTCGTCACAAGCGGGTGCCGGGCCAGCCCCGTGAGGTCGAGCGTGCGGTATTGGACGTTGGCGGCCGCCCCCCACAACGCCGTGCCCTCCCACCAGCTCGCCCCCAGCATCTTGCCGCAGCCGGAGAAGAAATAGACCACGCAGAGGTGGATCTGGATCAGCCGCAGGGCGACGTTCGCCGCCACCGACGGGCCGCCCCCCCCTGCCCCGAGCAGCCGGTCGATCGAGAGCCGGGCGCCGGCGGGGCCGAGCGCGAGCGGGATGAGCAGCATGCCGAGCGTGTCGTCGAGGCCGAAGGTGTTGAGCGGCGCCCGGTTGGCCGCGCTCAGGAAGCCGACGAGCGCCACCACGGCGGCCAGCGGCGTGGCCAGACCGATCGTCAGCAGGATCGCGGCGATCAGCGTCAGGCCTGCGATCACGCGGATCCCGTTCGGTCCCGGCGCGGCGAAGTAGCCGCTCCACTGCCACGGCTGGTCGTTCATCCGCCACACGTGCTCGGGCGGCAGCCAGCCGCCGGCGCCGAAGAACGCGTCGACATCGGAGAGCCACACGAAGCTCGACCAGGCGAGGATCAGACCCGTGGCGATGCGGACGACCGCCAGCGGCAGCGGGTCGGCCGGCGTGAACCAGAACGTGTTCCAGGCGCGGGCCCAGCCGCCGCCCCACGACTCCCCTGCCCCGCCCTGCTCCGCCGGAGTGTCGGGCCGCGGCCTGACCGTCACGATCCGCGAGTGGCTCATCGCGCGCCCTCCGTCGGCCAGGCGTACGTGCCCAGCGGTGTGACGATGTCGGTGCCGGCCGTGCCCGCGACCACTTCCTCGGGGCCCGGCAGGTAGTGCTCGACCATCTCGAGCCGCACGCTCGTGCCGCCGGTCCGGCGCAGCAGGTTGCCGGCGACGCCCTTCACCAGCGGCAGCCACTCCGGCTTCGCCCGGGCCCGCACCTCCGCCGGTGCCTCGACCGTGGGCACCTGCGTGGCGATCTTCTCCGCGATCATGAAGCGGCGATGGTAGAGGAGTCGGGGCTGATCGGTATCGCGGTCAGGGATGGTTCCGCTGCGGGTCGAGCCGTCGGGCAGCGCGACCGTCCAGCGGATCGTGTGCCCAGGCCCGGGGTCGGGGGCGAAGAACCGGTAGCCGTGATCGAGATAGAGTGCGCCGATGAGCGGCCGGAGCGGCCGCCGCAGCACGCCCGCGAGCTCGCTCGCCGGCGGCGGCCCGGCCAGCGGCGGCACGATCACCGCCACCAGATAGCCGGCGATGAGCAGCGACGCCACCCAGCGGGCGGGCCGTGACCAGGCGGGGGTGGCGTGCGTGGGCGAAGTGGCCATCGATGTGGGCAAGGCGAGATTTGGACCGATGGAAGATCGGTAGGATCGTTCCTCCCGATTCACATCCGGCGTTCGCGGCAACGCTACGTCACGAACGCCGGTCGTGTGGCACCGGTCGCAGCGGTTGTAGGAGCCCGTCCCCGCAACCTACGGCACCTTCGTAGCCGCAGAGTGGCACTCTGCGGAATGCGGGCCGTGTGCAGACTGCATGTCTGCGTTCTCATGGGGAGAGCCTTTCGGACATGGCATGCCCCAGGCCCCGGCTTTTGGAATGCAAGGCATCCCCGGGCGTGTCCGGACGCGGTCGCTTCCCGGTTCGCACCCTGCGGTTCGGGACCCGGGCTTTTCATGTGGAGCACATGCAACTATGCTTCGAGCATGAGCAAGATGATCCAGATTCGGAACGTGCCGGACGGCGTGCACGCCACGCTCAAGGCGCGGGCCGCGCTCGCCGGCCAGCCCCTCACGGAGTTCCTGCTCGCGGAAATCCGCCGGGTCGCCGAGCGGCCCTCCGCGGAGGAGCTCGCCGCACGGCTCGTGCGTCGTTCCGGTGTCCGCCTGACGACGTCGCCGGCCAAGGCGGTGCGGGCCGAGCGGGATCGACGATGATCGTTCTCGATGCCTCGGCTGCCCTCGAACTGCTGCTGCGGGCCGCGGATCGCCCGGGTCTCGTGACGCGGATTCTGCGGTCCGGCGAATCGATCGCCGCTCCGCATCTGCTCGATCTCGAGGTCGCCCAGGTGCTGCGCCGCTTCGTGGTCGCGGGGGAACTGACGGCGGCCCGTGCCCGCGAGGCGATCGAAGACCATCTTGCGATGGGCATCGCCCGCTATCCCCACGACGGGCTGCTCGACCGGATCTGGGACTTGCGTATGAACTGCACCGCCTACGATGCGGCCTACGTGGCCCTGGCCGAAGCCCTCGATGCGGTGCTGGTCACGTGCGACCGTCGCCTGGCCGACGTCCCCGGTATCCGGGTGGCGGTCGAAGTGATCGGCGTCTGACGCGGACGACTCGGCCACCATACCCGTCACAGCATCTCGACGGGGTCCACGTCCACGATCCAGGCGACGGTGTCGGGGGTCTTGAGGTCGGCCGTGGCGCGGCGGACGAGGTCGCGGAGGGCCGGGCCGTCGGGGCCGTGTACCTGCACGTGCCAGCGGAAGCGGTCGCGAAGCCGGGCGATCGGCGCGGGGGCCGGGCCGAGCACGCGGATGCCGGCCGCGGCGTCGGCGGCCTGTCGCAGCCGGTCGGCGATCGCGCCGGCCCACGTGGCTGCCGCCTGATCGTCGAGGCTGCGGATGACGAACCGGATCACGTGGCCGAACGGCGGATAGAGGAGCGCCTCGCGGATCGGCAGCTCGCTGCGGACGAAGGCCTCGTAGTCGTGGACCGCCGCCGCGCGGATCGCGGGGTGGTCGGGAGTGCTCGTCTGCACGACGACCCGCCCACCGAGCGGGCCGCGGCCGCTGCGGCCCGCCACCTGCGTGACGAGCTGGCACGTCCGCTCCGCGGCGCGGAAGTCGGCGAGGTGCAGCGCCGCGTCGGCGTTCACCACGCCCACGAGCATCACGCTCGGGAAGTCGAGCCCCTTGGCGATCATCTGCGTGCCCACGAGGATGTCGATCTGCTTGGCGCGGAAGGCGTCGAGCGTCTTCTCGTGGCTGCCGCGGGTCCGCATCGTGTCGGTGTCCATGCGGGCCACCGCGGCGTCGGGAAACGCCCGGCGGACCTGCTCCTCGAGCCGCTGCGTGCCGGTGCCGCGCTGCACGAGCCCGGGAGCCTTGCACTCGGGGCAGTCGGCCGGCAGGCGGTTGACGAGGCCGCAGCCGTGGCAGATGCCCCGGTTGCCGGGCTGGTGGAGCGTGAGCGCCAGGTCGCACTGCGGGCAGCGGGCCGTATGGCCGCAGGCGCCGCACTGGACGTGCGTGGCGAAGCCGCGGCGGTTGAGCAGCAGCATCACCTGGCCGCCGGCGTCGAGCGCCCAGCGGATTCCGGCCGTGAGTCGGGCCGTCATCGCGCCCCGCGGCCGGCCGGTCTTGTCGCGCAAGTCCACCGTGATCACCGCCGGCAGTTGCGAGCCCCCCACCCGCTCGGCCAGCCGGCACATCGTCCACTCGCCGGCCAGGCAGCGGGCGAAGGTCTCGAGTGCGGGCGTCGCCGAGCCGAGCACGAGCGGCACCTTCTCCTCCCGGGCGATCCACTCGGCCACGTCGCGGGCATGGTAGCGCGGCGCGGTCCCCTGCTTGAAGGAGCTCTCGTGTTCCTCGTCGATGACGATCAGGCCGAGCCGCGGGGCGGGGGCGAAGACGGCGCTGCGGGCCCCGACGATCACGTTCACACGCCCAGCCGCGATCTCGCGCCACTGCGCGTGCCGCTCCGCAGGCGTGAGGTGGCTGTGGAGCACGGCCACCGTGCCGAACCGGGCCCGAAAGCGGTCGCAGGTCTGCGGCGTGAGGCTGATCTCGGGCACGAGCACGATCGCCTGCCGGCCGTAGGCGATCGTCTCCTCGACCGCCTGCAGGTAGACCTCCGTCTTGCCGCTGCCGGTGACGCCGAAGAGCACGATCGTCTCATGCCGCGATTCCCGCATCGGCCGGCGGATCGCCTCCAGGGCCGCGGTCTGGGCGGGCGACAGGTCGGCCGGCTTGTCGTGGCGGATCGCCGCGCGGTCCCCTGCCCCGCGGCCCCGCGGTCGCTCCACCGCCCCGGTCTCGGCGAGCAGGCCGAGCTTTACGAGCCGGCTGATCACCGCGCGGCTCGCGCCCGAGGCCTCCGCGAGCGCCGCGGCCGTCTGCGGGCCGGCCGCGGCGGCGGCGAGGACGCGGGCTTGGGGAGGCGTGGGGGTGCGCGCCGGCGCCGCGCCCGTGGCCGCGAGGAGCGGATCCATCCGCACCCGCGTGCGGGCCCGCACGCCGGCCGGCAGCACCGCCTCCAGCACCTCGCCCCACCGGGCCATCCACCGCTCGGCCATCCATTTCGTGAGTTCGAGCATCCTCCGTGAGAGCAGCGGCTTCGGGTCCTCGACGCCCGCCACGCTTTTGAGGGGCGTCTGCGGGAGATCGCCGCTCCGCACGGCCACGCAGTAGGCGAGCCGCTCGCGGTTGGCCCGCCCCAGCGGCACGAGCACGCGCCGGCCGGGCTCGACGTCGGCCGCCAGACGCTCCGGCACCAGGTAGTCGAGCGGCTTGTCGACGCCGTCGGGAAGGACGACCGTGGCGATCGTGCCCCGGCGCACGTCGTCTTCGTCCCACTGCGGGCGGTGCTCGAAGAGCTCGCGCTGGCTTGTGCTGTCAGGGGTCATCGCATGACTTTCGCGGGCGTTCGCGAGCAACGCGATCCGACCGTCGTGCTTCCTGTAGCGGCAGTCTCCGACCGTCGTGCTTCCTGTAGCGGCAGTCTCCGACCGTCGTGCTTCCTGTACCCGTCGTCCGCGGAACGATTGCCGTTGCCCACTGACTCGGCGGTCAGAGACCGCCGCTACAGATCCTTGCGAACGCCGGGTAGTATGACAGACGCGAGGAGAAAACCATGCGGATCGGGGTGTACGGCGGCAGTTTCGATCCGGTGCATGTCGGGCACCTGCTGCTCGCGGAGTGCTGCCGGGAGCAGGCGGGCCTCGACCGCGTGCTCTTCGTGCCGGTCGCGACGCAGCCGCACAAGCAGGACCGCCGTCTCGCGGATCCGCAGCACCGCGTCGACATGCTGCGGCTCGCGACCGGCGGCCAGCCCGCCTTCGAGGTCGCCACGCTCGAGGTCGATCGCGGCGGCGTCAGCTACACCGTCGAGACGCTCGCCGCGCTCGAGGCCGCCCACCCCGGCGCCGAACTCTGCCTGCTGCTCGGGCCCGACGCGGTCGTCGGGTTGCCCACGTGGCGCGAGCCGCGGCGGATCGCCGAACTGGCCACGCTCGTCGCCGTGGAACGCGAAGGGCTCGACGACCTGCGGGTCGCGGCCACCTCCGCCAGGCTGGCCGATCTCCTCGGCACGGAGCGGCTGGCGGCCGTACTCGACCGGCGGGTGCGAATGCCCGCGATCGGCATCCGGGCCAGCGACCTCCGCGCCGCCGTGGCCGCCGGCCGCAGCATCCGCTACCGCACGCCGCGGGCGGTCGAGGCGTTCATCGCCACGCACGGCCTCTACCGGTCAGCCTGACGCCGCGATCGCGGCCAGTCGGGCCTCGAGGAGCCGGCTCTTGGGCTCCGCCGCGAGCCGCGGGTCGGCGGCGAGCGCCCGCAGCAGGACGTCGAGCCGGTTGGCGACGGAATGCTCGAGATTCAACAGCACGTGCTTGGCACCTGCCACGGTGCACGGCCCGCCCGGGAGGTCGCCGAGGGGCTCCTCGCGGACGCAAAAGCCGAGATCCAGCGCGAGTTGCAACGCCTCCTGCAGGAGGCCGAGCGTGTCGGCCATGCGGTCACCTGCCCCAGGGAGACGCGGGCAGGCCGCGCTTCTCGCGGCGTTCGGCCACGGCCCGCCAGTACTCCACGTAGCGGGCCCGCTCGGCCGGCGAGGTGCGGTCGATGATGCCCTTGCGAAACTTGTTGCGTTCGTCCTCGTTCGTGCTCCGGCGCGGGCCGCCCGACGGCGGTGCGGCGGCCGTGGAACTGCTGCCGCCGCCGATCGCCGCGGTCACCTTCTCGGCGGCCTCGAACGCCTTGCTCATCACCTCCATCTCGTCGATCTGCCGATCGAGCACCGCATCCCGCTGCGCGGGCGGGGCGTTGAAGTAGGCGTCGATGCGGGCCCGCATGGCGGTGCGGAACATGCCGCCGCCGCCCCGCTCCGCCTGCGGCCGGAGGTGCTCGGGCAACGCCTCGATCTTCTGGCGAATGCCATACATCGCAGTCGCCATCGACGTCGCCTCGACGATGTTCGTGGGGCCGGTGCCGTTGGGGTATTTCGCCGCCAGATCCGCGCGCATCTTCTGGATCTCCGCGACCCGCGGGTCGGTCGCGGCGCCGAACCAGCCGAGCCACCAGGCGGCCGCCAGCGCCACGGCGGCCAGGATCGCGATCGCGGCGATCCAGCGGCCGACGCCGGAGGATTCGCGATCGGCGGGAGCGGACGACGACCGGTATGCGGCCGATGCGGAAGCCATGGTTCACCTCGCTGCGAAGAAGGGGCCGGCGTGGAACGCGTCAGAGATTGTCAACGTGGCCATCGAAGTAGAGGAAGTTGCGGGCGCCGTCCTGCGGCGGCGGCCGGTTCGGGTCGGGATCGTTGAAGTCGTCGGAGGCCGAGGGCAGAAGCGTGAAGCCGCCGTGGAAGGCCTCGAACTCGTAAAGCACCCAGAGCCGCGACGTCGCCCCCTGGTTCCCGCGGTAGACGAGCGCCTCCTCGCGGGTCTTGTTCGCGAGGCGGCGGGCCGGGTACTCGTAGCTCGTGCCTTCGTAGGAGAGGTTCTCGTATTCCGCCGGCCGGGCGGCGGCCGGCAGCGACGCGAGCTTCTGCTTCACCGCGTCCACGTAGCTCTGCGGATTGGGGTAGGTGTCCGACACCATGTAGGTGCCGTTCTGGACGAAGTAGCCGTTGTCGGACGGGCACCGGAACACCTCCCGATTTTCCTCGATGAAGGGTCCGAGCACCTTGGCGATGCTGGGGCGAATGGGTCGCGTCGGCGTCCAGAACCAGAGTTCGGCGCTGGGGAGGACCGCCGCGTCGGGGAATCGTCCCTTCTGGCCGCCACCGGTCTTGCGGTCGAGGTACTGCTGGAACGCGATCCCGACGTTCTTCAGATTCGACTTGCACTGCAGCCGCCGGGCCTGCTCGCGGACCGACTGCACGGCCGGCAGGAGCAGGCCGATCAGCAGGGCGATGATCGCGATCACGACGAGAATCTCGACGAGCGTGATGCCGCGGGGGACGGGGCGTCGGATCACGGGTCGGGCACGCATGACGGATCCTGGGGGGGCTGGTCGGTCGCCGTGGGCGGCAAAGTCAGCCCCACGGGCACGGTCCTTGGCAAACGCCCCGGCTTGTACACCGGAGCGTTCTGGTTCGCGGAACTTCAACGGTCGAGAGAACCAAAAGGATCGCTGATCTGATTGTATAGGGGCCGTTTCGCCGCTGACGATACCCCACGATGAGCCGGAAGTGGCTGGCTGGACGGGTTTTCGGGAAAGAGCGAGGGAGTCGCGAGCCAGGATGCAGCAGGAGTCGGCACAGCCAACGGGGCCCTGGACGGGGTCGGCGCCGGAGTCACCGCGCCGGGACCTGATCATCGTGCGCGCCGACTCGCCGCCCGCTCCGCTTCCCTGCCCCACGCCGCGGCCGGTGGTTCGTCACGACGACGGCATCGAACTGCTGCGGCGGCAGTTGGATACGGCCCGGAGCGAATTGGAAGCGACCCGCGCCCGTCACGCCGCCGAACTCGCCGGACTGCGGCGGCAGGTGCTCGAGGCCCGCAAGCTCGCCAGCCTGGGCGAGTTGCTCGGCACGACGACGCACGAGTTCAACAACGCGCTGACGACGATCCTCAACTACGCCCGCATGGGCCTCCGGCATCGCGACCAGCCGACCCGCGACAAGGCCCTCGACCGGATCCTCTCGGCCGGCACGCGGGCGGCGAAGATCACCGCCAGCGTGCTCTCGATGTCGCGGAGCCGGGCTGCCCGGTTCGAGCCGACCGACATGACGATGCTCGTCGAGGACGTGCTGGTGCTCCTGGAACGCGAGATGATGAAGTATCGCGTGCAGGTGGAGCGGGAGTTCGCCCCGGTGCCGCGGGTCTCGGCGAATCCGAGCCAGATCCAGCAGGTGCTCTTGAACCTCCTCGTCAACGCCCGTCAGGCGATGCCCAGCGGCGGGCGGCTGATCCTCCGCCTCGCCCACGACGAGCCGAGCGGCCTGGTGGACCTGATGGTGCGCGACACGGGCTGCGGCATGACGCCCGAGGTGATGCGGCGGATCTTCGACCCGCACTTCACGACGAAGGCCGGCCCGGACGAGACCGGCAAGGGGGGCACGGGCCTCGGTCTCACCGCCTGCCGGGAGATCGTGGAGGCGCACCGCGGCCGGATTCGCGTGGAGAGCGCGCCGGGCAAGGGGACGGCGATCACGATCCGGCTGCCCGTGCTCCAGGCCGCCGCGGCCTGAAGCACGGTCCGACCGGGAGGGGTTGCCCGTGCCGTCGAGCCGGCGTAGGTGGCCAGCGCAGCCCGGAGGGCGAGAGCGCAGACACCTCCGAGTGAGCGGAGGGCATGGATGCCCGAAGT
>JBIKND010000160.1:0-8564 GCA_044358905.1 Pirellulales bacterium
GACCACGCCGGGCGAAGGCTGCACGGGCCATGGAGGGCCGTGCAGCCGCGCCGCTACGCGCTAGCGTAGCGTGCAACGAGCTCTCCCGCCTCCACCGGCGTGCCTGGCGCGACGAGCACTTCGCCGATCCGGCCGTCGCGCTCCGCGTAGACGGTCGTCTCCATCTTCATCGCCTCGAGCGAGAGCAGCTTCTGGCCCTTGGCGACCGTGTCGCCCGGCTTCACCGCCACCGTCACGATCAGACCCGGCATCGGCGCGCCCACTTCGCGGGCGTCGCCGATCACGGCCTTCGGCCGCCGCTGGACCTTCGCCTCCAGGCTCTTGTCGGCGACCGACACGCTTCGCGGCTGGCCGTTCAACTCGAAGAACACGGTCCGCGTGCCGTCGGCGTGGGGCTCGCCGACGGTGAGCAGCCGGACGACGAGCGTCTTGCCCGGCTCGATGTCGACGGGAAGCTCCTCGCCCGGCTTCGGTCCCTCGAGGAAGGCCGGCGTGGGGAGCACGCTCACGTCGCCGTGCTTCGCCCGGTGCTGTGCGTAATCCTGGAACACCCGCGGGTAGAGGAGCCAGGAGAGCACTTCCTTGGGCGAGGCGGTGCGGCCCACGACCTCGGTCACCTTCTTCGCGGCGGCCGTGAAGTCGGCCGGCGGCAGCGACTCGCCGGGACGGCCGGTGACGACGTCGCTGTTGCGGACGATCCGCTTGACCACGGCCGGGGGGAAGCCGCCGGGCGGCTGGCCCATGCGGCCCGCGAGGAGATCGACCACCGACTCGGGAAACGAGAGCTCGCGGGAGTCGGAGAGCAGGTCGGCGGCCTGCATGCCGTTGGTCACCAGCAGCAGGGCCAGGTCGCCCACCGACTTGCTCGTGGGCGTGACCTTGACGATGTCGCCGAGCAGCTGGTTGCAGTCGGCGTAGGCCTTGCAGACCTCTTCCCAGCGGTCGCCGAGGCCCAGGGCCTTGGCCTGCTCGAGCAGGTTCGTGAACTGGCCGCCCGGCATCTCGTGGAGGTAGAGGTCGGCGTCGGGGGCCTTCATGCCGCACTCGAACGCCGTGTAGTGCTCGCGGACGGCGGCCCAGTAGTGCGACAGGTGGCGGAGCGGCTCGGGGTCGAGGCCGGTGTCGAGCGGCGTGTTGCGGACCGCATCGACGAGCGCGTTGAGGTTGGGCTGGCTGGTGAGGCCGGCGAACGACGCGAAGGCGGCGTCCACCACGCTCGCGCCGGCCCGGGCCGCCTCCAGGAGGCTGCCCATCTGGGCGGCGGACGTGTCGTGGGTGTGGAAGTGGATCGGGAGGCCGATTTCGGCACGCAGCGCCTCGACCAGCTTGCCCGCGGCGAACGGCTTGCAGAGGCCCGCCATGTCCTTGATGGCGAGGATGTGCGCGCCCGCCTTCTCCAGTTCCTTGGCGAGCTTCACGTAGTAGTCGAGCGCGTACTTCGTGCGCTTCGGATCGAGGACGTCGCCCGTGTAGCACACGGCCGCCTCGCAGATCGCGCCGCTCTCGACCACGGCGTCGATCGCCACCCGCATGTTCGGCACCCAGTTGAGCGGATCGAAGACGCGGAACACGTCGATCCCGGCGGCCGCCGACTCCTTCACGAAGGCCTGCACGACGTTGTCGGGGTAGTTCGTGTAGCCGACGGCGTTGCTCGCCCGGAGCAGCATCTGGAAGAGGATGTTCGGGATCCGTTCGCGGAGCTGGAGGAGCCGGTCCCAGGGGCATTCCTTGAGGAACCGCATCGCCGTGTCGAACGTCGCACCGCCCCACATCTCGAGCGAGAAGAAGCCGGAGCAGAGCCGGGCGTAGGCGTCGGCGGCGGCCAGCATGTCGTAGGACCGCATCCGCGTGGCGAGGAGCGACTGGTGGGCGTCGCGCATCGTGGTGTCGGTGACCATCAGCCGCGGCTGGCTCCGCAGCCACTCGGCGAACTTCCGGGGGCCCAGTTCCTGGAGCTTCTGCCGCGTGCCCGGCGGCGGGGCGGCGAAGGCGTCGAACGCGGGAAGCGGCGCGGGCTGGCGGCGGGCCGCGGCCGGCCGTCCCTTCACCAGTGGGTTGCCGTTGACAATCACGTCGGCGAGATACTCGAGCACCTTCGTGGCCCGGTCCTTGCGGACCGGGAAGTCGAACAGCGCCGGCGTCTCGTCGATGAACCGCGTCGTGCACTCGCCGGCCAGGAAGGCCGGGTGGGTGACGAGGTTGATGAGGAACGGGATGTTCGTCTTCACGCCGCGGATGCGGAACTCCTGCAGGCAGCGTTCGATGTGGCCGGCCGCCTCCTGGTGGGTGAGGCCGCGGGCCGTGACCTTGACGAGCAGCGAGTCGAAGTAGGGCGTGACCACGGCCCCGGAGAAGGCCGTGCCGGCGTCGAGACGGATGCCCATGCCGCTGGCCGAGCGGTAGGCGGTGATCCGGCCGTAGTCGGGGAGGAAGCGGTTCTCCGGGTCTTCGGTGGTGACGCGGCACTGGATCGCGGTGCCCATCGAACGGATGGCGGCCTGGTCGCCGAGGCCGATCTGCGGGTCGGAGAGCTTGTGACCCCGGGCCACCAGCAGCTGGCGGCGGACGATGTCGATCCCGGTGATCTCCTCGGTGACGGTGTGCTCCACCTGGATCCGCGGGTTGACCTCGATGAAGTAGAAGCGGTCGGCGTCGGCGTCGACGAGAAACTCGACGGTGCCGGCGTTCTCGTAGCGGGCCTGCCGGCCGATGGCGAGCGCCGCCTCGCAGATGGCGTCGCGCATCTTCGGCGCCAGGTTCGGGGCGGGGGCCACCTCGACCACCTTCTGGTGCCGCCGCTGCACGGAACAGTCGCGCTCGAAGAGATGCACGAGGCCGCCGTGGAGGTCGCCGAGCAGCTGCACCTCGATGTGCCGCGCCCGCTGGATGAACTTTTCGACGAACACGGCCGCCGAGCCGAAGGCCGTCTTGCTCTCGCGCTGGGCGCTCTCCAGCGCCACCGCGAGTTCGTCCTCGCCGCGGACGACCCGCATGCCCCGGCCACCGCCGCCGTGGGCGGCCTTGAGGATCACGGGCCAGCCGAGTTCCTTGGCGATCTTCAGGGCGTCGGCCTGACTGGTGACGGGCTTCGCGCTGCCGGCGAGGATCGGCACGCCGGCTTTCTTGGCGAGATCGCGGGCGGCGGTCTTGTCGCCGAGCGTGCGCAGGAGCTCGACCCGCGGCCCCACGAACGTGATCCCGGCCTTCTCGCAGGCGGCGGCGAACTCGGGGTTTTCGGAGAGGAAGCCGTAGCCGGGGTGGATGGCGTCCACGCCGTGCTTCTTCGCCAGCGCCACGACGGCTTCGATGTCGAGGTAGGAGCGGATCGGCTCACCCGGCTTGCCGACGAGATAGGCCTCGTCGGCCTTGAAGCGGTGCAGGGCGAAGCGGTCCTCGTGGGCGTAGATCGCGACGGTGCGGATGCCGAGCTCGTGGGCCGAGCGGAAGACGCGGATCGCGATCTCGCTGCGGTTGGCGACGAGCAGTTTGGTGACGGGGCGCATGGCGGGGCCTGGGGTGCGGGACTGCCGGAAAAGAGCCGCCAATCGTACCGCACGGCCCGAAATGGCATAGCGCGGACTATTGGCCGCGACGCAAACGCATCACCTCACGCGTCGGCGCGGGGCTGCCCATGCCCCGTCGCCGGACGTTCGCTGCGGCCCTCCCGGCCTCCGCTCACTCGGAGCTGCCTGCGCTCCGCCCATCCTGGGCTGCGCTGGTCAGCTACGCCGGCTCTCAGGGCATGGGCAGCCCCTCGCACGTTCCACCCCGATGATCTGAGTTGGAGTTGGGTTCAAGGGACGGGCGTGGGCGGTGGGTTGCGACGCTCTTCCGCGTAACTGGGGCGGACGTAGTCGGGCACGAGCGTGAACGGGTCGGCGTGGCGGCCCGCCGCGGCGTGGAGCAGGGCAAGGGCGCCGGCTGCGGCGGCCGTGGGCGCGCGGGCGCCGGGCGGTGCCAGACGCAGATCGGGACACGCAGCCAGGAGCGCGGCGCAGGCTTCGTGGTCGAGCACAGGGCCGGCGACGAGCGCGCCGGATGCGAGGGAGTCGATCCAGTCGGCGATCGGCACGATGCTTCCCGGGCCGGCTTCCCAGCCGGACGGCGATGTCGTCGCCGGCAGCGCCGTGGTGGCGACGACTTCGCCGCGGCCCGCGTCGTACGCGACGTGGATCGGCGCCTCGGGCCAGCGGGCTGCGGCCTGGGCAAGCCGCGCGACGACCTCGACGCCCGACACGCCCACGAGCCGCGCGCCCGTCGCCCAGGCGAGCGCCTTGGCCGTGGCCACGCCCACCCGCAGGCCGGTGAACGAGCCGGGGCCGCGGACCACTGCGATGAGTTCGGCGTCGCGTGGCCGCCAGCCGAGTTCCGCCGCCACCTCGGCGAGCGCCGCGGCCAGCAGCCGCGCGTGCTCACCGGCGGCGCCGAGCGGTCGCGTGGCGATCCGGTCGCCGTCGAGCGCGGCGGCCGAGCCGGCGGCGAGGCTCGTGTCGATGGCGAGGGTCTTCATGGGGGAGGTTTCCCGCGGCGGCAGCGGCCACGATCCTTGACCGGCCCGGAGGTCGTCCGTAGTCTCAATCGCTCCCTCCGAAATCACAAGTTCCAGCCGACGTGGCCGCCGGGCCACGGCCCGCCACCAGGGTGCAGTAGGCGTGAAGCGGGCCATCATCAGCGACGTCCACGGCAACCTCGAGGCCCTTCGGGCCGTGCTCGAGGACATCGACAAGCAGGGCGTGGACACCATCTTCTGCCTTGGCGACGTGGTGGGCTACGGCCCGAACCCCTGCGAGTGCGTGACGCTCGTCCAAGAGCGATGCAGCATGGTGCTGCTGGGGAACCACGACCAGGGCGCCCTGTTCGATCCGGACGGCTTCAACGTCGGTGCGGAGCGGGCGATCCGCTGGACGCGGGTCCAACTCGAGGGCCACGATCGCCAGCCGAAGAACGCCGCCAACCGGCTCACCGACTTTCTCGGGGAACTGCCGCGGACCCACACCGCGGGCGACTCGATGTTCGTGCACGGCTCGGCCCGCCGGCCGCTCGACGAGTACGTCTTTCCCGAGGACATCTACAACCCCCTGAAGATGGAGCACATCTTCGAGCTCATCGGCCGGCACTGCTTCCAGGGCCATACCCACATCCCCGGCGTCTTCACCACGTCGCCGGAGTTTCTCTCCCCCTCCGTGCCCAAGGCGGAGAGCGAGGTGCGGATCGAACTGCCGCCGGTCAAGGCGATGGTGAACGTCGGGTCGGTCGGCCAGCCGCGGGACGGCGATCCACGGGCCTGCTACGTGATCCAGGAAGACGACAAGGCCGTCCGTTTCCGGCGGGTGGCCTACCCCTGCGACGTGACCTGCAAGAAAATCCACGGCATCCCGGACCTCGACAATTACCTCGGTGACCGCCTGCTGCTGGGCAAGTAGCCCGCGATCGTGCGGGTATACTCGGTTGCGTCACCCCGGGAGTCTTTCGTGGAACGTCGCTACGTCTCGTTCATCGCCATCTCGCTGGCCGCCATCCTTGCCGGCCAGGCGCTCCAAACCTGGCTCTATCCCCCGCGGCCCAAGGCCGAAAAGGCCGCCGAGCTGGCAGCAGCGGCAGCGGACCCCGTCGCCAAGCCGGAGCCGGACGGTGACGCAACGCGGGCGAAGGACCGGCCCGCCACGCCCGACGCCGAGCCGGTGATCACGGCGACGGCGCCGCGGGTGCGACGCACGCTCGGCTCCCTCGATCCCGCCGACCCGGCGCGGATGCTCGTCACGCTCACCAGCCGCGGCGCGACGGTCGAGCGGATCGAACTGTCGAGCGAGCAGTTCCACGACCAGGACGACCGCTCGGGCTACCTCGGCCATCTGGCTGCGGCCACCGTACCCGAGGGCTGCCGGATCGGCGTCGTGGGCCCGGGCACGCCCGCCGCACGGGCCGGCCTCGCCGCAGGCGACGTGATCGTCAAGGTGGCCGGATCGCCGGCGGCCGACGTCCGGTCTCTCGAAGACATCCTCGCGAAGACGAAGCCGGGGCAGAAGGTCGCGATCGACGTGGTGCGCGACGGCGGCCCGCGGACGGTGGAGGCCGTGCTCGAGCGGCGGCCGCTCGAGGTGGTGCGGCCCGAGTTTCGCGGTGAGCCCGTGGCCGATCCCGACGGCGGGCGGCACGACCAGCTTTCCTTCGCGCTGTCGGTGGATTCGCGGGACGGGCGGCGCCGCGGCGAAGACGGGCGTGAACTGCCGGGCTACGAACTCGCCGACGTGGATTGGGAGACCGAGGCGACGGGCGACGGCGGCGTGCGGTTCACGCGGCGGCTCCCGGGCGGGCTCGTCGTCGCCAAGGAGTATCGACTGCTGCCTCCTGCGGAAGCGGCCGACCCCGGCTATCGCCTCGGCCTGACCGTGACCTGGCGGGCCGAGGGCGAAGCCGCCGACCGCGAGGCGATCGTGACCTACGCGCTCGACGGGCCCACCGGCCTGCCGACCGAAGGCTGGTGGTATGCCCAGCGGGTGGCCCGCGACTGGAGTTCGCTCGCCGTCCGCGACGTGGCGCTGCGGTTCGCCGGCGAGCAGACCACGCTGGTCAGCGGCCTGAAGATCGCCGATCAGGCCCTCACGCATCCCGCCTCCACCGTCCGTGAAGGGAAGCCGCTGTCGTTCGCCGGCGTGGACGCGTTGTATTTCGCCGCCGCCCTGATTCCGGCCGCCGACGGCCCCGACGCGCCGGCGCTGGCCGAGGTGCGGCCGATCGCCGTCGCGGAGCCCCCGGCCGCCGCCCGGAAGAAGCTCGTGGACGTGACGCCGCGGCTGGTCTCGCAGGAGATCGCCCTCGCGCCGGGGCAGACGACGACCCACCGCTACGAGATCTTCGCCGGCCCCAAGAAGCCGGAGCTGCTCCGACAGTTCGGCGCGGCCAACGCACCGATGGACGACCTCGTGTATTACGGCTGGTTCGGCTGGGTGGCCCGGCCGCTGATCGCGCTCCTCCACGGCCTGCACGCCGTGATCGGCAACTACGGCATCGCCATCATCCTGCTGACGGTCATGGTCCGCGGGGCGATGTTTCCCTTGAGCCGCAAGCAGGCGATCTCGTCGCAGAAGATGCAGGCCCTGCAGCCGGAGATGAAGGCTCTCGCCGAGAAGTACAAGAACGAGCCGGAGAAGCGAACCCGGGCCACGCAGGAACTGTGGCGCAAGCACGGCGTGAATCCCGTCAGCGGCTGCCTGCCGGTGTTCATCCAGATTCCGATCTTCATGGGTCTCTACCGCTCGCTGGCCACCGACGTCGAGCTGCGGCAGGCGCCGCTGTTCAGTTCGGCCATCCGCTGGTGCTCGAACCTCGCCGCCCCCGACATGCTCTGGGACTGGTCCAAGCTCCTGCCCGCCTTCCTGACGGCGCCGGAAGCCTGGCTCGGCCCCTTCCTGAACCTGTTTCCGCTCGTCACGATCGGCCTCATGCTGTGGCAGCAGAAGCTGTTCATGCCGCCGGCGGTGGATGAGCAGCAGAAGGTGCAGCAGCAGGTGATGAACTACATGATGTGGTTCATGGCGCTGATGTTCTTCAAGGTGCCGTGCGGCCTGTGCCTGTACTTCATCGCCTCGAGCCTGTGGGGCATCGCGGAGCGGCTGTGGATGCCGAAGACGATCCCGGCCGCCGCGGCGGCTACGGCCCCGGGCGGGAGGACGCTCGACGTGCCGTTCACGGCCGTGGCGAAGGCCGGTACGAACGGCGCCGCCGACACGGCCCGCGAGAAGCGGCAGGCGCGGAAGAAGCAGCGGTAGCGGTCGGACACTTGCCGGCGCGTAGGATGCAACGGCAGTCGCCGCGGGGCCGCGGCGCTCATCCATCGCCGCACGGATGCGTTCCTCGAGAGGAGCGTGTCATGTTTGCCGTGTTGCATCCGGCGGCCGCACCGGTGGCCGCGGGCCAGGTGCGGCCGCCCGTGGCGACCGTCCGGGTCGGTCTCGTCGGTTGTGGGGCGTTCGCCCGATTCTCGATGGCCCGCTACCGGCAGCTGCCGGGCGTGACGGTCGCGGCCGTCGCCGACATCGATCCCGCGGCCGCCCGCCGCGCCGCCGGCGACCTCGAGGCGGAGGCGCGAGCGCCGGACGCCGTGCTCGTCGCACCGGACGTCGATCTCGTCTACATCGCGACGCCGCCCGCGCTGCACTTCCGGCAGGCGCAAGCCGCCCTCGAGGCCGGCAAGCACGTGCTCGTCGAGAAGCCGCTGGCCACGACCGTAGCCGATGCCGAGGCGCTGGTCGCCCTCGCCACCCGGCAGGGGCGGGTGTGCGTGGCGAATCTCGTGGAACGCTACAACCCGCTGGCCGACGCGGTGGCGGCCGTGATCCGCTCGCGGCTGCTCGGCGACCTCGTGCACGGCCTGTTCGTCAATGAGGCGGCCGACGAGGGGCTCGCGCCGGGCCACTGGTTCTGGGATCGCGCCTTGAGCGGCGGCATCTTCGTCGAGCACGGGGTGCACTTCTTCGACCTCGTCGCCTTCTGGCTGGGCGCGGGCGAGGTCGTGGCGGCGGCCCGCAGCGTGCGACCGCCGGTGGCCTCCGCCGGCGACGGTG
>JBIKND010000019.1:0-28470 GCA_044358905.1 Pirellulales bacterium
CGAACACCGTCGGCCCGCCCCCGTCACCGAACGCCGCCACCGTCAACCAGACCACGGTGGGCGTGAACTGGTACTGGAACAAGTTCGCCAAGGTGCAGTTCAACTGGATCCGAAGCATGCCCGACTCCATCGGCTACGGCGCGGCGCCATTCGACATTTACGGCACGAGGTTCCAGATCGAGTTTTGAGGGGCCGCCCTCCGAGACCGTTTTGCCAGGAGGCTTTCATGCACGATTCCACTCGCAAGACCCGCGCCGCCGCCTGGACGGCCGCCGGACTGGCCGGCATCGCATGGTGTGCCGTGGCCATGGCCGCGATCACCGACTCAGGCGGCCCGGTGCGAGACGGCCGCTGCGACCGCTGCGGCGGCTGCGACCGCGTCCAGACGACCTGCGTGAGCAGGATGACCGAAAAGGAGGTCACCAAGGTCTGCTGGGACTACCGGTGCGAACGGGTCTGCATCCCGGGCCCGAGCATCTTCTGCGGAACACGTTGCCAGCGGGATGACTGCGGATGCTGGGCTTGCTGGCTCTGGAAGCCGACCTGCGCGGAGGTCATCAACAGGCGGGTGCCCGTCAAGAAAGAGGTTCAGCGGAAGGTGCCGGCCGTGGAGTGGAAGGTCGAGGAGCATTGCTGCCAATGCCGGCACGAGGCCGACGACCGTCCCTAGCGAGAGACGCCTGGCGGCGGTTGCCCGCCATGCTGCGGCCCGCGCCACGTGTCATGGCAGCGGCGTCACTTCCCCGGAGCGGAGATCGTAGTAGGCCCCGACGATCTTGATCGAGCCTTCGGCCTCCATCGTGCGGAGGATCTCGCTGCGTTCACGGATGGTCTCGACGGCCAGCCGCACGTTCTCGCGGCAGACGTGGGCCACATAGGCGGGGTTGTCGCTTCCCTTCTTGCCGTCGAATGGCCTGCCCTTCTCGATGGCCGGCCGAATCTTGGCGAGCATGGGTGTAATGTTGCCCAGCTTCACGTCGTCGATCGCGGCCTTCACGGCGCCGCAACTGGTGTGCCCGATCACCATGATCAATTTCGCCCCCGCGACACGGCAGCCAAACTCCATGCTGCCGAGGATGTCTTCGTTGACGAAGTTTCCGGCGACGCGGGCCACGAAGATGTCGCCGATGCCGAGATCGAAGACGTCCTCCACGGGAATGCGGCTGTCGAGGCAGGAGAGAATCACCGCCTTCGGAAACTGGCCTTCGTAGGCCTCGCGGATCCGCTGCGAGTGGTTCCGCTGCGTGAGATCGTCCGCCACGAAGCGACGATTGCCCGCCAGCAGTTTGTCGAGCACCTTCTGGGGCGTGTAGGCAGCCTGCTGCTCCCGCGTGAGCACGCCACGCAGCGCCTCCTTCTCCGTGGCCTGCAGCGTTGCCGCATCGGACTGTGGTTCATCGGCGACTGAAACGACGGCCGCACCGGCTGCGGACATGACCACGGCAAGCATGACGAAATACGACACACCGCAACGGGGCCGGCACGGGAGGACGAGCATCATGAGTCCCTTTCAAGGAGCGAGACGACCGAAAGAACAGACTACACAAGAGGATTCGGCGATCGAAAGGATAGGATGGTCAATGGCACTTCCACAAGCGCGCGACCGGTCACGGGTCCGCGGCTCGCCCACGACCATCACCGCCAGGCCACCGACGACGAGATACCGCGTGCCCCGATCGTCGAGAAACGCGAAGGCAAAACGGCAGAAGTCATCAAACTCGCTCTGCGCCACCGGCACCCCCGCTTGTACTACGGGCGTCCCGCGGTTCGATCCCCAGGGCGATCGCGAGGCTGCGGGGCTCGTCGTCGTCGGGAAACACCGCCAGGCTCATGATCTCGGAGGTCAGGAGCGCTTCCCCCACCGCGATCGACTCCTCGGGTGTCATTCGCCGCAATGACTCCCAGCGTTCGCGCTCAGACTCACGGCGGTAGGTATCGACATTCCTGATCATGCGTCAATCATACTCGGCCGCCCTCCATCCAACACTCGCCAAAAGACCCGCAGCTGGAGGCGCCTACCTGCAATCCGCGTCGCACACGCAACGGAGTCCTCGCGGCCGATGTCTTCGTGAAATCATCATTTCGCCATCGTGAGCCAGCAGGTCAATACTGCTGACACGACTGCATATACTCTGACTCCAAGGTCTTCCAAAACCGGGACGTGTCGAGAAAAAGGTGCCAGCCACCAAATCTAGGTAATTTGCACAGCGTGATTGCCTGGGTTCTCCAGATTTGGTGGCTGGGACCTTTTCTTTCATGCTGACGCACTTCCGGCTGTGGCGGTGTCCGCGCTGCCTGTCTTCGGCATATACTCGCCGCATGATCGACCCCGAGCCTGCCTTCGATTCCGTTCGCCCCGACCGGCACTCGGCGGGCGACCGGTTTGATGCGTCGCTGGGGAATGCGGCGCTCGTCATTCTGGCCGTGCTGGCCATGGGCGCCGCGGCCACCGTCTTAGGGCCGGTGCTCAAGCCCTTTCTCGTAGCGCTCTTTCTCTTCTATGCCACGCAGTTCGGCGCCAAGTCGTTTGCAAGGCTGGGAATGCAGCCCTGGACGGCATACCTCGTCCTGATCAGCCTGGCTTTGATCTGCGCAATCCTCACAGCGCAGTTGGTCTACCGGGAGGCCGAGGTATTTCAGCGGACCTGGCCGCGATACGAAGACAGAATCTCGTCTTCTCTGGCCATGTGGATGCCGCAGCTGGCGGCGCCATTGTCACCCGATTCTCCATCCCAAACTGGTGACCGCTCACGGCCGACCGTCTCCTCGCCCTCGCAAGACTCCCCTCGGCAGGCAGCCGCCGACGCCCTGCCGTCTACTGCCGCCGAAGAGACTGCCGCTGGAGACACGACAAAGACCGCTGCCGAGGCACAGGTGGCCCTGGAGCCGAGACACGAAAAGCTGCCGGAGCAGACCGCGGACCTGTTTGGTAAACCTGCGACGGCGGAAACCAGTTCAGATTCCGGTGCAGAGGCCGGCTCCGAGTCCAACTCTGGGGCCACTTCAGAGTCTGGTTCAGAGGCTCGCTCGGAGTCCGGCTCAGAAGGCAGCGACGATGCCGTGTTACCGCGGCGCTCGGGCGGCGACATTCGCGGCCGCACCTCCCTGACGGATGTCTTTCGGATCACGTCGCAGGACGTGCTGAAATACGTCTTCTCGCACAGCCTCGACGTGGCCGAACTGATCGTCGTCGTGTTCTGTTATCTCGTCTTCCTGTTTCTCGGCAGCCGCAAGCTGAAAGCCCGAGTGCTCCGGGCGTTTCCCGGAGAGCGAAGCACGCGGCTGGTCGCCATCGGCGACGGCATCACCGAATCGATGGAACGCTTCATGGTGGTGAAAACCCTGGCGGGCGTGGGGATGGCGGTGTCGGCCGCGATCATCATGCACGGCTTCGGCCTCGACCACTGGATGCTCTGGGCGTTTCTGTTCTTCGCCCTGAACTACATCACCTACATCGGCAGTGCTGTCGCCTGCGTGCCGCCGTTGATCATGGCCTACCTCGACCTCGACAGCCACGTGATGGCCCTCGTGCTCTCCACGCTCGTCGTGCTCAATCGCGTCTTCTGGATCGACTTCTTCGAGCTCCGCATGTCGGGCAAGCAGCTCAACCTCGACCCCACCCTGCTCTTCCTCTGGCTTTCCTATTGGGGCTGGGCCTGGGGCATCCTTGGCCTGATTCTCGCCTACCCGATGCTGGCCGCCCTGCGGATTGCCCTCGAACACATCGGGGGCCTGAGCGGATGGGCGGTCTTGCTCAGCGACGAATAGCCGCTGCGTGGGCCGCCGGGCACGATCCGGCCGATTGCCAGTCAACCGGCGTCGACGATCACGTCGGCCGTGGTGATGCTGATCTGGCCACCGTAGGCGCACGTGCACTTCGAGGCGGCATCGAGCGCGGGGGCATTCCGCACGAGCACCGTCGGCACGCCCGGAGCCCACGGCGCGGTGACTGGGATACAGGGCATCGGCGTCAGCACACCGAGCGCTGCGGCCGTCGCGGCCGCCACCGTGGGGTTTAACGCCGAATTGCACATGCCAAATGTCGGGATATTGGTCACCGGAACACAGTCATTGATGTTCGCCGCCGGCGGCCCCTGCGCGGTGGTCGTCGTTACGACCACCGCGAGCGTCGCTGGCGCAGTGCCCTGCGTGCAGTTCAGCAACGATCCTTGATTCACCTGCTTTCCAGCCATCTCAAAACCCTCCCGGATGAAAGACACGGTCCCGCACATGCCCATGGGGTCTGGGTGAGAGCAGACTTCAGTTCAAGGATATGGAATCCCGCGGGCACGTTCAACGCGAAGGCTGCGGCGGACGAAAGCGCCCCGCAGTTTGTATCGGTTGCCGGGCCTAACGCACGCCGTTATAACCTCGCTACATCCGGACCTTCAGTCACTTCTCGCGCGAGGGCCGACTTCTTCGGCATAAGGTGTTCGCATGGCAGGCCCCGTGGCTAACCGATCAGCCGGCCTCGAACGCGTGGTCGTTGACTGTAGCCTGGGCACTGATGCCTTCAGGCCGCGATCCTTTCGCTACAGCGAATCCCTCGGGCAGCCGTTTACGGGGATCCTCGAAGCCCACAGCCAAAACGCCAACATCGATTTCGGCCAGCTACTCGGCAAGCCGCTGACCGTCACCGCCACGCTCCCCGGTGGAGGCCAACAGCACCGCAGCGGGCTCGTCCGCCGCGTGCGGCAGACGGGGTTCGAGGGCAACCTCGCCGTCTATCGCCTGGAAATCGTCCCCTGGATCGCCTGCCTAGAGCTGGGTTCGAACTGCCGCATCTTCCAAAACATGTCGGTGGTCGAGATCCTCGAGCAGGTCTTCGGTGATTTTGGGTTTTCCGACTACGACAGTGGGAAACTCGTTGGCAGCTACGATCCGATCGAGTTCTGCGCGCAATACAACGAGTCTCACGGCAATTTCGTGCATCGCCTGATGCAGCGGTTTGGCATCTACTATTTCCACAAGCACGAGGCCGGAAAACACACGCTTGTGCTGTGCGACTCGAGCACGGGCCACTCGCCCTTCCCGGGCTACGCAAAGATTCCCTACCGCTCCGCGAAACAAGCCGCCCTCACTGAGGAGCATGTTTTTCTTTGGGACTCCGGCGAGCAGATGGCGCCGGGGAAATATTCCGTGAAGGACTATGCGTTCACGAATCCCAAGGCAGAGCTCATCGCCACCCGCAGCGCGTCACACGCCTATCCGCATGGCGATCTGGAGCAATTCGAGTATCCCGGTGGCTATGCCACGCAGTCAGACGGTGACACCGTGGCGGTCGTCCGTATCGAGCAGGCCGAATGCTGGGATAAAGACTCTGATGGCGAGGCCCATTGCCTGGGGCTGTCGGCGGGCTACACGTTCACGCTCGAAGGGCATCCGCGCAGCGATCAGAATCAGTCGTACCTCACCCAGGCGATCGATTTTTCCATCACGGCCGACGCCCCTCCGGAGCCAGGGCAAGCCGCAACCAGGGCCGTCTTCAGCCATCGCTGCCGTTTCAGGGCCATCCCCGCGAGCGTCCAGTATCGACCGGAGCGCACAGCTGTCGTGCCACGCATCGACGGTGTGCAGACGGCCGTCGTGGTAGCCCCGGCCGGCCACGATCCCAACCTGCCCTACACCGACGCCCATGCCAGTGCGCGTGTACAGTTTCGTTGGGATCGCGCGGGGAGCAACGACGAGAAGAGTTCGTGCTGGGTGCGGCTGTCGCAGCCTTCTGCCGGAAGCGGGTGGGGCAGCATCTTCCTGCCGCTAGCCGGCAACGAGGTCGTTGTCGCGTTTCTCGACGGCGACCCCGATCGGCCGCTGATTGTGGGAAACGTCTATAACGCGGACAACAAGCCGCCGCGGGATCTGCCCGACCAGGCGGTCAAAACGGTGATTCAAGACGTGGCGGGCAACTTCCTCGTATTCGACGCGCAGGCATCCAAGGAATCGATCACGATTCGCACTGCCTTCCGGAACAACTTCTGGATGATCGGAGACTGCGACGCGACCGATTGAGGCCGACGGGCAACGATGATTTAACGAAACACTACCGTCTTCGACGTGAAGGAGATCTGCGATGACATACTTCGATGGTTTCGGTAACTACGGCAACAGTACGAACCAAAAACTGGAGGTCACGGATGGAAACTCCGCGACGAAGAAAAACGGAGACTCCTACAGCGGACAGGATGGCAACTCGACCTCGCACTCGATCGGCAACTTGAACTCATTTCGCCGTGGCTACAGCAACACCCTCGTGGACGGCTTCAATTTCTCCACCACGCTCGGGGCCTCCTTCTCGACGGTTGTCGGCGCGAATGTTCCAAGCACCGGGGGCGGGAAGATCGAACATATCAATCCGTTTTCACTCAAGTGGACGCAGGGCCTCTACGACTATGACTTTAAGAATTGCCATACGCAGGTGAAGGTAAACGAAGGAAAGGATATCTATACAGTCAACTCGCCAGACCTGCACGAGTGGAAGGGTTTGCCATTTGGAAAAGAGACAAAAATCGTCGACAAAAAGCAGGACTTCGCCAAGTCAGCCGACGGGTGGTTCGGCACGAAAAGCGACGTCGTGCAATCCGAGATCCGAAAAGTTCTGGATGGCAATGTGACTTACCGCACCGTGACGACAACCGTCAGTGGCGAGTACTGCATCAATTCCACGGGGCCCATTACGCTCTATGGACTCGGAGTCAATATGAAGGCTACCACTATCGAACTAGAGGGTTCCACAAGCATCAAACTGATGACAGGTGGAACAACCACGATAAACGGTAGTATTATTAAGGTCGGCTGAGACGCAGAACCGGTAATGAAAGTCACACCCAAGCAACCGGTCGGTCACTCGCTTGGGTGGTGCGTTCACCGAGGCTCTCGTGGATCGACGCAGTCCGGGTTTCAGGCCAGCTTTTTCGTTCGGGCGATGTATTCGTTCGGGCCATCGGGGCCGGCGAAGTTGTCTCCTGCGGAAAAGATTGTGCCCTCCGGCGACACGCCGCATGAGGACGCGTCGCACGGCCTTCGCTACCCGTCGGACTTCGTGCCGCGAAAGCCATTCGGCGAGGTGATCGTCGTCGGCACGGCCCATCCACCGGTCGGCCAGGTCGCGACGCGGTATGCCGTGCGTGTGGGGGTGGGCACTTGGGGGAAAGCGGTGACCGTGCACGGCGATCGGGCATGGAACATGGAGGGGCTGCTCCACAAGCCCGGGCCGGCGAAAATCGCCGGTCCTATCCCGCTCTCGTTTGCCCACGCGTGGGGCGGTGCCGGTGTGGCTGGCAACCCGCTCGGGTTTGGCGCCGATGGGGAACGGGTGCCGAATCTCGAAGTTCCTGACCGGCCGATCATCGGCCGTCACCCGGGGGGTAATCCGGCGGGATTCGGGCCAATCCCGCCCGATTGGCCGCAGCGGAAGCAGCATGCCGGCATGCCGGGAAAGAAGGGCGTGGCCTCGTGGTGGCCGTGGGCGCCGCCGCAATTCGACGAGCGATTCTGGATGGCGACGCTGCCGGATCAATGGGTCGAAGGCTATTTCCGCGGCGACGAACCGGTCGAACTGATTCACCTGCATCCGGAGCAGCCTGAGTGGCGGACGGCGCTGCCGGGGCAGCGGGCCCGCGTGTTTGTCCTGCGATTGGCCGACGACGCTCCCCTCTCGTCGTTCCGTCACGGCCGGCTCTCCGATGCCAGGGCGACGTTCGAGGAGCTTCCGCTCGTCCTCGACACGCTGTTTATCGACGCCGACGCCGGGGAGATGACGCTCGTGTGGCGCGGCAGCACGCCGGTCCGCAGTCCGAAGCTCCTCGACATCCTCGGTGTTTCGTTCGGCCTCGAACCGCTCGGCCGGCACCGCGATCCGCAGCACTACTTCAGCCTGCTCTTTGCTGAGGAAAACGAGGCGACCGCGGAGCCTACCCCCGACGGCCCCGCGGTCAGGGTCGAGATCGAGGCGGCGATCGCCGCCGGCGAGGCGGAGCGGGCGCGGATCGTGGCGCACATCGAGGCGGAGGTGGCGAAGGCCGAGGAGACGGCGCGGGCGGCCATCCGGGATGCTGAGGCCGCCGCTGCTGCCGAACGGGTGAGGGCGACCGCCGAACTCGCGGCGGGGGGGATCGCGGCTCCGCTGCCATTCGACCTGCCCGATCCCGGCACGATCGCCTCGCGGGGCGACGCCGCCGAAATTCTCAAAATGGCGGCGGATCTGCGGGCGGGCGCTGCCACCGCTGAGGTGAAGCTGCCTGCCGCCATGCAGGAGGCGATAAGCGAGCAAGCTGCCCGTCTCGAAGAGGTTGCCGGTCTTGTCACGATGGCCGAGGGGATTCCGGCGGAGATAGAGGCCACGATCTCGGCGATGCGGGCTGAGGTCGAGTCGGCGTTTCCACCGGGGTTTCTCGTCAATCGCGTCTTGAGGCCAGGCGAGCCGCTCGACGTCGAGGCGATCCGCCGCGACGGGCTCGCCGAATACGACATCCGCGGCGTCGATTTTTCTGGCCTCGATCTCGGTGGCGTATCCTTTCGGGGCGCGGCAGCGGCCGGAGCGCGGTTCTGCCAGACGCGGCTCGCCGGTGCGGATTTCACCGGAGCCAATCTGAGCGGTGCCGACCTCTCTGGCGCCGACCTCTCTGGCAGCCTGCTTGAGGGTGCGGATCTCGCCAATGCGAACGTGAAAGGCGTGCGGTTCGCCGGCGCCCGCATCGGCGGGGCACACCTCCGCGGCCTCGCGCTGGCCAAGGCCGACTTCACCGGCGTCACCGGCCTCTACGCCGACTTCACCGGAGCCGATCTGTCGGCCGCCATTTTTCGCGAGGCGAGGCTCGACAAACCCGACTTCACGGCGGTGCAGGCTGCCGGGGCGGATTTCTCGGGGGCCGTTCTTACCAAAGCCGATTTCGGCGGTGCCGTCTGTCACGGCGCGATTTTCGACGATGCGTCGCTCCCCAACCTGCGGGCCCGCGAGGCGGCCGACTTCACCGAAGCGCGGCTGCATCGCGTGCGGGCCGATGATGCGTCGTGGATGACGTCGATCCTCGACCGCGCTGACTTCCAAGACGCCGACCTCAGGCGTGCCGACTTCTCCGAGTGCCTGCTCGACGGCACCAACTTCGACCGCTGCGACCTCGCCAACGCCGTCTTTGTCGACAGCAAGCTCCACGCCGCCGCGCTCACCGACGCGAATCTGCTGCGAACGTCGTTCGACCGGGCGACGATCGTGGCTGTGCGGTTCGACGGCTCGAGCCTGTTCGAGGCCGGGTTTTGGGATGCTACGCTCGTGCAGGCGACGTTCGCCGGTGCGACGCTCGATCGTGTGACACTCCCGACCACCGGGTCGGGCTCGGCGTGAGGCGCATGCATGGAGTTCATCACGCCGGAGGAGGCCCGGGCCCGAGTCGATGCCGGACGGGATCTCGATGCCGTCAGCCTGCACGCGGCCGACCTTGCGGGGCTCGGCCTGGCCGGCCGGAGTTTTCGCGACAGCGTCCTCGTGCAGGTCGGTTTTTCGCATGCGTTGCTCGACGCCGCGTGTTTCGCCGGTGCGAGCCTCACTGAGTGCGACCTGTCGGGGACAACGCTCACCGGTGGCGACCTGGCCTCCGCGCTGCTCGCCAGGTGCAACCTCGAGCGGTCCGTCGCCGACCGTTGCCGCGGCCATCAGCTCAAGCTTGTGGACTGCCGACTCGACGGAGCCGCCTGGCGCGACTGCGATCTTGATCAGGCCGTCTGCGGCAACTCCACGGCCGACGGGCTCGTGCTGACGGGATCGCGGTTTGTGCAGGGGCTGCTCGTCGACGGGGCGATGCCGAGGGCGACGTGCGAGCGAGTCGACTTTACCGGCAGCCTGATCGCCAACATGAATTTCACGCAGGCGATGTTCGCCGGCGCGACGTTCGAGGGTTCGCACTGGTTTGACTGCGTTCTCGCCGAGGCCGATCTCTCAACCGCCCTGTTTGCCGACGCCGTCTTTTCCAACTGCGACCTCCGCGGCGCGAAGCTGCCTGCCATCTGCGACGCCTTCAAGCTCCCCGGCTGCGATTTGCGGTCGCTCGTGCTCTCAGGCACGTCGTTCAAGGGGACGTTTCTCCAGAAGGCCAACCTCGAGGGGGCCGACCTTTCCGGCTGCGACTTCTCCGGCGCCGTGCTCGACGGCTGCCGGCTTGTGAACGCGAACCTCGAAGGTGCAAACCTCGGGGGTGCGTCGCTCTTAAACGCCGACCTCACCAACGCCAAGATGGCATCGGTCAAGGCCCAGCGGGCCGCATTCCGCAAGGCCACGCTCTCGGCCGCCGTGCTGCAGCAGGCCGATCTATCCCGGGCCGATCTGTCGCTCGCGGTCTTCACGGGCACGCAACTGACCACGGCGACGCTCGACGGGGCCCGGTTCGAGCAGGCGGATTTTCGTCGGTTCGTCGGGCGGGAGCGGAGGTTCGAAGACGCGGAGTTCAGCGGCTGTGACTTCTCGGGGGCCGACTTCGGCGACGCGGTGCTCGAAGGGGTGTCGTTTCAGGGCTGCCGGCTCGTGGGAGCGAATTTCCGGGGGAGCCGCCAGAATCGCACAGTGTTCCGCGGCGCCGATCTCACCGGTGCCGACTTCACCGTCGCCCAAGTCGCGTGGGCCGAACTCCGCGACGCCACGCTCTCCGACATGATCCTCGCGCAGACGCGGTTTCATCGGACGGACTTCGACGAACTGCCCCTCCGCACGGCTCGGCTCGAGCGGCCGTCGTTTCTGATGTGCGAACTACGGAAAGTCGATCTTTCGGGGCTCGACCTCTCGGACGTCGACTTCACCGACTCGATCCTCGACGGGGCCAACCTCGCTGGTGCGACCCTGCAAGACGCGAAGCTCGTCCGCTGCGGGCTCGTCGGCGCAAACCTCGCGCGGGTGCGGGCCGCGGGGCTCGCCGCCGAGGCGGCGCGGTTTGGCGGCGCCACTCTTGTAGAAGCGGACTTGTCGAGGGCTGACTGCACGGTGGCCGCTTTCACAGCCGCAGACTGCACCGCCGCAATCTTTTTCAGTGCGCGTCTCGACCGCTCGAACTGGGAGCGGGCGATCTGTGCACAGGCGGTGTTCGACCGCGCGAGTCTGCAGTGGGCAAATTTTTCGAGCGCCGACGTCTCGGCGGCGCGATTGATAGGTGCCGACCTCCAGGGGGCAAACCTGCACGCCATCAAAGACACAGACACGAACTGGTCGAACGCGACGCTCAAGAAGGTACGTCGCACCGACCAGGCGCGGCTCAAGGCCGAGTCGTGGACCCGCCCGCCCCGTCGACAGCCCTGACGCAGCCCGCGTCAGCTGTTACGAACGCTCATCCCTCCAGCGCGTTTGCCGAGCCGCACCGCACGTCGGGCAAGCCGCTCAGTTAGCCGCCGGCGTTGCTGCGCCCAGGAATTCGACGCGTCCGGTATCGACGTCGTAGATGCCGCCGATGATCCGCAGCTTCCCCTGCTTCTGGGCATCGGCGAGGATCTCGCTCGTGTCGATCAGAGCCCGCATCTGAAACCGCACGACCGCCTCCACCGCCGCGTTGACCTTGCCGTCTTTGGAGAGATTCCCGCGGATCGCTCCGATTCCCGGCCGCAAGGCGTCGGTGAGCCTCGACATATTGCCAGGGAGGGGCTTCCCCTCGAGCGTGGCCATGACGGCGCCGCATCGCGTGTGGCCGAGCACAAGGAGCGTGTGCACGCCGAGCGCGGCGACACCGTATTCAAACGTGCCATTCACCTCAGGCGTGTCGAAGCCGCCGGCGTTGCGGCAGACAAACAGGTCGCCGACTCCCATGTCGAAGATCATTTCGACGGGTATCCGCGAGTCGGCGCAGGTGAGCACCCCGATCGACGGCGACTGCCCTTCGACGCCGGTCTTGGCGACCTTCTCACGCTGCCAGGTGTGGGCGACCGCCTTCCCGTCGAGAAACCGCCGATTGCCGGCCTCCAAGGCCTCCTGTGCCCCGTCGGCCGGAATTTCGGCCTTGCAGATGGAAGGCCAGCAGGGCTGGCAGATGGCTGAGATCGCGACGAAAACCCGGAAGCAGCGTGTGACCATCGATATCGACTCCCAGGAAGAGATGAGAAAAAGGGATGATTGTGTGACTGAAACTTTGACAGGGGCGGAGACTGGAGAGACACTCGGGCTTCGAGGACAGCCATGCAAACGTCCTCGGGCGTCGTCAGCGCGGCGGCTCCGCTCGAGCACGGGAAAGAAACGGGCAGATGGACACGGATCGCATCTCCAAGGCTCGCATATCGCGCCAGGCCAGGTCCCTCCAGCCCCTTTGTGTGGGCCTGGTCGCGTTGGCCTGTCTGTCTGTTGGCACTTCCCAGGCAGGCCCGATTCAGTGGGCAACCGTCGGCGATCCGGGGAACGCGGGAAACGCGAGGGACCCGTTTGCCGATAATGGCAGCGTGGCGTATTCGTACCAGATCATGCAATACGAGTTCACGAACCAGCAATACACAGTCTTTTTGAACTCGGTGGCTAGCGTCACCGACCCCTACCAGCTTTATGACACGAGAATGGGGAGCAACGCTCGCGGCGGGATCACGCGGAGCGGCGTGTCGGGGAGCTACTCCTATGCGTTCAAGTCGAACATGGGCAACAAGCCGGTCAACTGGGTGAGTTGGTGGTCCGCCGCCCGGGTGGCGAACTGGTACCAGAACGGTGCGACGAGTTCGTCGAGCACCGAGACCGGGGCCTATACGCTCGACGGCCAGACGACAGGCTACGCGGTGGCCGTCAATGCGAATGCGACCTACTACATCCCAACGATGAACGAGTGGTACAAGGCGGCCTATTACTCGCCGAACTACGGTGGGTTGGGCGTTCCGGGCTACTACCGCTACGCCACTCAGAGCGATACAGCTCCAACGCCTGTGACGGCCGATGCGGCTGGCGATGGCTCTGTCGGCAACACGGGCAACTTCGCGAACTACAGCAGTTCGGCGTCGTGGAACGGCCAGACCGGCAACGTCACCACGGTGGGCACAAACGGCGGTCCGTCCTATTACGGCGCCTTTGATATGAGTGGAAACGTCTGGGAATGGAACAATGACAGAGGAACGGCGGGCAAGCCCCCGTCACAACCGCAACGTCCGGTACGGGGTGGCGATTTTTACGTCACCGATCCAGCGTTGATGTCGTTTAGCTACTCCGTCAACCAGTTCACGCAGGACACCAACGAATCGACAGGCTTTCGTCTCGCCAGTCCGGTTCCGGTCCCCGAGCCATCGACGTGGGTGATGGCACCGGCAGCGCTGGCCTACGGCGCCTGGCAGGCGGTTCGGCGTCGCCGCCGGGCACGGTAACCTCCGCGCGTCAGGGGCCCCGGCCCTCCCCCCTCCGGCACCTTCAGCCGTGCAATAGCACGCCGACTCGAGGCAGTCGCGTTGGTGGTCAGACGACGTCGACGATCACGTCGGTCGTGACGACGCTGATCTGGCCCCCGTAGGCGCACATGCACTTCGAGGCGGCATCGAGTGCCGGGAAAAGTCGCACCTGCACCAGGAACGCGCCCGGAGTCCACGGCGTGGTGACTGGGATGCAGGGCATCGGCGTCAGCACGCCGAGCGCTGCGGCCGTGGCGGCCGCCACCATTGGGTTGGCCAGCGACATGCACATGCCAAACGTCGGAATGTTGGCCATCGGTGCGAAATCCATGATGTTCGCCGCCGGCGGCCCCTGCGCCGTGGTCGTCGGCACGACCACCATGAGCGCCGATGGCGCGGCGCCCATCGTGCACGTCAGCAACGATCCCGCATTCACCAACTTTCCAGCCATGGCGACTCCCTCCCGGATGAAAGACGTGGCTCCGCACATGCTCACGCGACTGAGCGTTGGGGACCCTGTCCGCAAGAATATGCAATCCCGCGGGGGTGTTCAACACGAAGGTGGGCAACGGCGACACGCGGGATCGCCCTGCTTGTCGGGCTAAGCGCCAGCCGATATAACCTTTCCCGGTTCGAAAACGCATTACTTTTCGCTCAGTGGCCGCCCTCCGCGGCGTAACGTGGTCGCATGGCAAGCCCCGCAGCCAACCGATCGGCGACCCTCGAACGCGTCGCCATCGACTGTAGCCTCGGCAGCGACGCCTTCAAGACGCGGTCCTTCCGCTACACCGAGTCGCTCGGGCAGCCGTTCATGGGGTTCCTCGAGGCCACGAGCAAAAACGCCGCCATCGATTTCGGCCAACTGCTCGGCACGCCGCTGACCGTCACCGCCACGCTCCCCGGCGGCGGTAAGCAGCACCGCAGCGGGCTCGTCCGCCGCGTTTTGCAGACGGGCTTCGAGCGTGACCTCGCCGTCTACGAGCTGGAGATCGTGCCCTGGATCGCCTGCCTGGAACTCGCATCAGACTGCCGCATCTTCCAAAACAAGTCGGTCGTCGACATTCTCAAGAAGGTCTTCGACGACCTCGGCTTTTCCGACTACGACGTCGCAGGGCTTGTCGGCAGCTATCAGCCGCTCGACTTCTGCGTGCAATACAACGAGACCCACTTCAATTTCGTGCACCGCCTGATGCAGCGGGCGGGCATCTACTATTTCCACAAGCATGAAGCGGGCAGCCACACGCTTGTGTTGGCCGACTCCCACACGAGCCACGGTCCCTTCCCGGGCTATGCGAAGATTCCCTACCGGCCGGCGAAGCAGGCCGCCCTCAAAGAGGAGCATATTTTCCTCTGGACCGCCGGCGAGCAGATGACCTCCGGGAAATACACCGTGAAGGACTACAACTTCACGAATCCCACGGCGAAGCTCGTCTCCACCCGCGCCGCCTCCCATGCCTACCCGCACGGCGACCTGGAGCGGTTTGAATATCCGGGCGGCTATGCCACGCAGTCGGGCGGCGACGCCGTGGCGACGGCCCGCATCGAGCAGTCGGAATGTCGGGAACGGGAGTTTGCCGGCGAGGCTCATTGCCTCGGGCTGTCGGTGGGATTCACGTTTGCCCTCGAGGGGCAGCCGCGATCCGACCAGAATCAGTCGTATCTCACGGAGGCGATCGAGTTCACCATCTCCGCCGACGAGCCGGCGGAGTCTGGGCAGGCCGCACCGACCACGGGCTACAGCCATCGCTGCCGCTTCCGGGCCATTCCCGCGAGCGCGCAATTTCGGCCGCCGCGGACTGCGGCCACGCCGCGTATCGACGGCGTGCAGACCGCCGTCGTCGTCGCGCCAGCCGGGTATGATCCGCGGACGCCTTATACAGACTCCGTGGCCAGTGCCCGGGTGCAGTTTCGCTGGGATCGGGCCGGCAGTGACGACGAGAAGAGCTCGTGCTGGGTACGGTGTTCGCAGCCCTCGGCTGGGAATGGCTGGGGCAGCCTCTTCCTGCCGCTGGCGGGCAACGAGGTCGTCGTCGCGTTCCTCGACGGCGATCCCGATCGGCCGATCATCGTCGGCAACGTCTACAACGCGGCCAATCTGCCGCCACGGCCACTGCCGGACGATCCGTTCAAGACCGTCGTGCAGGACGTGGCGGGAAATTTCATCGCGTTCGATTCAGAGGAAGACTCCGAATCGTTCACGATCCGCACTGCCTACAAAGACCAGTTTACGATGATGGGCGATTGCTCCGAGCCAGACTGACGAGCGTCCATTACGGCGTTCACAAACGACACGTTCGCAACGAATCCCTGTGGAGAGTATGTCATGAGCAACAAGCAACCGTTCGGCAGCTTTAAAAACCGCTCGACGAACGTGACTACCGTCAATGACCGTCCGATTGATTTCGAACATCTTTCGGCAACGAATAATACGTACACAGTACAAGGCGGCCCCGGAATCGATAAAAACGGAAACCCGTTACCGTGGCCAAACCCCGGTTGGACGCCCACAGCTGACCAGCCAGATCCTCCCCCCATGCCACTGGGCCACAGTTTAGCCAGGCAGTGGGGCGACAAATCCGCCTTCCATGTCGGGAGCAACTATGCCGAGCAAGAGGGGGATACGACCGTTGTCTCGGTTGGCAACAGCAGCACAAAGCGGACGGGCTGGGCAAACAATGTGCAGGATGGGAACACGTTCACAACGCAGATTAACCCCGTTGGAGGAAATTTTTCAACATCGTTTTTTACCCTGGGCTTCCAGGTAGGGTCCAAGGTGAACGTTTCTGCTTCGCTTGATGTAAGCCTGACTACTGGCTTTAAATGCGTCTTAAACAGGTCAGCGACCCTGAACATTTTCCCTGCCACAGAACCCAAGTACACCCTGAGCGGCAAGGGTTTTGGTGTGGTTAATGAAACGGCGGAATTTGCGACAAAGGTAAAAAATGTAGTTGCCGATAGCTTGGAGACGCTATCGAATCGGATAGATACCGTGTCCCTTACTCAGGACCACGTAACGACGGCGCTTAACCACAAGGTCATTTCACTGCAAACTGAAGCCACAGCGATCCAACAAAACTTCACCACAATGGCAAGCAAAGGCGTGACTTGTACTTTTGACCTTGCGGAATTCAAACTCACAGCCGCTAGCCTTACGTTTACAGGAGTGACAATTAAATTAGGCTGACGCTGGTTGGTGAAGGCAATGAGACATCGAGCAGCCGGTCCGATAGCAAGCGTGCCCTCGTGCAGTAGTTTCAGCCTTTTGGTCACACACGTTTTTGGTCACACACCTTTTTGGTCACACACCTTTTTGGTCACACACCTTTTTGGTCACACACGGAGTCGCGGCCGCGACCGCCGGCCTGCAGAAAGTTCCCCATTCATGAAGGTGCTGCCGCAGGAACATGCGGGCTACGAGGTGGGCTGGCTTGTCTGGAAGGTAGTCGACGCAGCGGGGCAGGCTGATGACGCCACGGCCGACTCCCTCACGGCCACGTTTTTCGTCCGGGCCGAGTTTCGCCTCCGGCACGGCGAGGCTGCCGAGCTGATCACCGACCGGCCGATCGTCTTTTGCGGCGACGTGCCCCACGCCGAGGCCCGGCAGGGGCTCGCCTATCCGACCGACTATGTGCCCTACAAGCCGCTCGGCGAGTGGATGGCGATCGGCACCGCCTACAACGCCGGCTGGGGCGATCGACACAAGTTCGGCGCACGGGTGCGAATTGGCGACCATGGAAAACTTGTCGATGTGGTCGGTGATCGGTCGTGGCAGCCGACGCTGTTGCGGTGGGAGCCCGGCCCGGCCGCCGCGATCGACGCGATTCCGCTGACCTACGACCGGGCCTGGGGCGGCCCTGCCCATGCTGCCAACCCGCTCGGCCGCGGCCAGCTGGGCGACGCGATGCACAACCTCGAAATCCCGGGAGCGTGGGTCGATTCCCGCTCGTCGCCGGCCCTGCCCGCAGGATTCGGCCCGCTGCCGTCGACCTGGGCCCAGCGGAAGCAGTGGATGGGCAAATACAACGCCCGCTGGATTCGCGTCCATTGGCCGTGGCTGCCGCCCGATTTCGACGTCCGGTTTTTCATGGCGGCGCCAGAGGACCAGTGGGTCGACGGCTATTTTCGCGGCGATGAGCCGATCGTGCTCGAGCAGATGCACCCCGTGCATGCGGTCTACCAGTCGCGGCTGCCGGGCCTGCGGGCGCGGTGCTTCGTGAGGCAGCGGAGCGGCGCCGGGGCCGCCGGAAGGCCGGGCCACTGGGGCGAGGAACTCCATTTTCGCGAGGTGCCGCTCCACCTCGACACGGTCTGGATCGACGCCGACCAGGAGAAGCTGGTGCTCGCGTGGCGGGGCTGCCTGCCGGTGGCCTCGCTCAAGCTGCTCGATGTCGAGCATCTCTTCTCGGTTCTCGAGCCGCTCGACGAGCCCGATCGAGGCCTCCCGTTTTTCGAGGAGATGCTTGCCGCGGAGCTGACCCCCGCCGACCTTTCGCCGCCGTTCGACCCGGCAGCCCTGCGGGCCGAGATCGACGCCGCCCTCGCCCAGGGGGCGAAGGCGCGGGCCGATCTCGAGGCGATGATGCTCGAGCAGCTGGCGAAGGCGGAGGCGTTTGTGGCCGCCAAGCAGGAGGAGGCCGTGGCCACGGCGCGAGAGCTGGGAATCGACTGGAAGCCGCCCGATGCGGCCGCCATCGCGGCGGCGCCCAAAACGCTGGAGGAGGGGCTCGCCGAGATGCGGCAGCAGTTGGCGGAGCTCGAGGCGTTTACCGGCTTCGACGTCTCGCAGCAAATAGGCGTCCTCAAGCAGGCCATTGCCGAGACGGAGGAGGCGGCGGCAATCGTAGCCGGGTTCCCCGAGAGGATTCGGGCCGGCGAGCAGGAAATCCTCTCGAAGATGCCTCCTGAATTGCTCGCGGTCAGGAAACTTCCCGACGGCCAGCCGATCGATCTCGAGGCCGCCCGCGCCACGGGCTTCGCGAAATACGATCTGCGAGGCGTCGACTTCTCGGGGCTCGATCTCTCGGGCATCGACTTCCGCGAAGCCAGACTCACCGGAGCGAAGTTTGTGCGGGCCACGCTGGGGAAGGCCGACTTCACGGGGGCGAATCTCACCGGCGTCGACCTGACCGGGGCCGATCTCCGCACCGCCACGCTCGACGGCGCCGACCTGACCGATGCCGTGGTGCCCTACACCCGCTGGGCCGGTGCCTCGCTGTCGGGGGCGAGATTGTCGGGGCTGCAGCTGTCGGGGGCCGATTTCACCGGCGTGCGCGGCCAGCGGGCCGACTTCTCGAACGCCATGCTCGCGGAGTCGTGTTTTGCCAATGCCGACCTCGAAAAGGCAGATTTTTCAGGGGCGATCGTGCAGCGGGCCGATTTCTCGGCGGCCAGCCTCCGGGCGGCCGATTTTGGCGGCGCCCATGCGGCGGGCATCGTGCTCCGCGGCGCCGACCTCACCAACCTCCGGGCCCAACTGAAGGCTGACTTCACCGGCGCGATCATGGCCGGGGCGGTGGCCGACGACTCGGCCTGGGGCACGTCGATCCTCGACGGGGCCGACTTTCGGGAGGCGACGATGCGCCGGGCGCAGTTTTCCGAGGCGTCGCTCCGCGGAGCGATGTTTGACGACTGCAATCTGGCAAACGCCGTCTTCGACGACGCCGACCTCGAACGGGCAGTGCTGATGCATGCCAATCTGCTGCGGGCGACGTTTGACCGCGCCAACCTCACAAACGCCCGGCTCGACGGCGCAAACCTCTTCGAGGCCGGCCTCTGGGAGACGCGGCTCGACGGGGCCACGTATGCCGGGGCCAACGTGAAGCGCACCCGCCTTGCCCAGTGACGCACCATGATTGAGATACCACCACTGCGATCGGATCTCTGGGACGAGCCGGAGCCGCAGACCTACACCGTGCTTACCGCCGCCGAGGCGATCGAGCGGGTGGTGCGGGGGGCGATGCTCGACAACACGATCATCCAGAATGTCGATCTCTCGGGCCGGGATCTCTCCGGCTGCAGCCTGCGCCGGGCCCGCTTCGAGGTCGTGAACCTCGACCGCTGCAATTTCTCAGGCGCCACGCTCGATCACGCAGGGCTGACGAAGTGCTCCCTCGCCGGGGCGCGGGCCAGCCGGGCGTCGATGGCCCATCTCATTGCCACCGAGTGCGGCCTGCAGGGCGTCCATTTCGAGGCCTGCGATCTCTCCGACGCCATCCTCACGACCTGCGACATGACCGACGGCCGACTGGATTCCTGCCGGATGGAGCAGATCGGCCTGATTGTGTGCCGCGGGGCGAAGGTGTCGTTTGCCGGCTGCCGGATGGCGAAGGCGTATGGCGGGGAGACGAGTTTCGAGGGGGCGTCGTTCCGCGATGCCGATCTCGCCGGATTCACCCCCATGAAATGCTCGTTCGAGAGGGCGAGCTTCCAGGGGGCGGCGCTCGCCGAGGCGCGGCTGATCGACTGCTCGCTCAGCGGCGCAGACCTCTCCGCGGCGGTGTTCTCCAAGACGATCCTCAGCGCGTGCAACCTCACCGGATCGCGGCTACCGACAGAGTGCGACGGATTTCAGCTGCTCAAGTGCAACATGTCGGGGCTCGGACTGGCGGGCACCTCGTTTCGCGACGCCCACTTGCTCGAGAGCGATCTTTCGGCCGCCGACCTGTCGGGCTGCGATCTCAGCAACGCCGTCCTCACTCAGGCAATTCTGCAGCGGGCGAATCTGACGGGCGCCAGGCTCGCGAGCACGAGCCTGGCGAGGTGCGATCTGACGGCCGCCCTGCTCCGCGGAGTCGATGGCACTGACGCGAACCTCCGTGAGGCGATTCTCACCGACGCCGTGCTCGACGGAGCCACGCTCAAAGGGGCGGATTTCAGCAGCAGTGTGTTCGTGGGAAAACAGTTGGAGCGGGCCTCGATCCCCGAGACGCGGTTCAAGGGAGCCGACTTCCGCGGCTTCGTCGGCGACAGCCGCGAGTTCACCCGCTGCGAATTCACACGCTGTGATTTCCGTGACGCCTCGCTCGCGAAGGCCGCCCTGCACCATGCCTCCTTCGCAGATTGCGACCTGACCGGGGCCAGCCTCTGCGAATCGGTGCAGGAATACACCAGCTTCCGGGGTGCCAACCTCACGGCCGCCGACTTTTCCCGGGCCACGGTCTATTGGACAGACTTTGACGGCGCGCGTCTGACGCGAACAGACTTCACCGCCACCCAGTTTAGCCGCACCGCCTTCGACGGCCTGCCGCTCCGCGATGCGGTGCTCGCAAAGCCCCAGTTCATCGGCTGCGAGTTCCGCGGTGTCGATCTGGCCAGGCTCGATCTCTCCGGAATCGATTTCCACGATTCCTTGATGATGGGCGTTGACCTCACGGAATCGCACTTGGACGGCGCAAATCTCAGCCGCTGCAATCTCAGCGGCGGCAGGCTCACCAAGGCCACGCTCGTCAATTGCCTCGCCGACAACGCCACTTTTTCCTCCGCGACGCTCGACAGCGCCGACTTCCGCGCCGCCTCTCTCGCCCAGGCGATGTTCGTAGACGCAAACCTGCCGTGGGCCGACTTCACAGGCTGCGGGCTCGTGCAATCCAACTGGACGGGTGCCCGCGCGACCGGAGCCCGGTTCGAAGAGGCCGACCTGAAGTTCGCGGACTTTTCAGGCGCGAATGTCGAAGGGGCGATCTTCGCGAATGCGAATCTCTCCAATGCGAACCTGCACGACATCCGCGACAGCCACGCAGATTGGTCTGGGGCGAACCTCGTCCGGGCACGACGCACCGACCAGGATCGCCTCGAGGCCGAGAACTGGGTGCCACGGCGGCTGCGCGATCCGCAGTCCCACTGACAGCCCATGCGGTCAAGACCGCGTGTGGATGAGCTGGTGCGGCTGGCCGAACTTTTTGACGGACTCGGGGGAGCGGGGACACGGACAACTGAAAGAATTGCCCCTTCGAGACGGCCGGATACGATAGAATCAGACTCCACGGGAGGCATCCATGTCCACTGATATCTCGATTGAAGCAATGTCGGTTGCCGAGAAGGTGCGGCTCCTCGAAAGCGTCTGGGAAAGCCTCTGCGCTCACCCCGGTGATGTTCAGTCGCCCGAGTGGCACCGCGAGGTTCTCGAGGATCGCAGGCGTCGGCTCGAGGATGGACGCTCGACGGTGTCGACGTGGGCTGACGCAAAGGCCCGTTTGATGCAGCTCGGACGATGATCGTCAGCATTTCCTCCGATGCGGAGGCTGACCTGGCCGATGGCTATTGGTTCTACGAGCGGCAGTCGCCGGGGCTCGGTGATTATTTTCGCAGTTGCTTGATAGCTGATATCGATTCACTTGCGTACTACGGCGGCATTCATGAAATCGTCCTCAGATACTATCGGTCACTTTCGAAGCGATTTCCCTTCTGCATCTACTACACGCTGAGCGAAGGCGTGCTGTTAGTCGTTGCGGTCATAGATGCTCGCCGCGATCCTTTGTGGATTCGCCGCCGACTGGGATAGCAACGCAGCGATTGAGCGCCGGGTTCCCTCCTGCCCTGCGGTTTTTCCTGAGTGAAACCGGGGTTTGTCTCTCCGTGTAAAGGATCAGTTCCTCTCGTGGCCGCAGCCGCAGCGAACGCGGATGCCGACTAGTTCGCCGGAATCGGAACGATGAGCGGCTCGGGCGCGCCCGACGCCGTCAGTGACCCCACCGCGCTCTTCACGATCGCCTGGCGGTCGGTCACCAAAAGCCGCACATCCCCCGACAACTGCCCGTCGACCATGGCCACCTCGAATTCATGCCGCACGCGGCCGGTGCCAGGCTCGAGGATATGCACCGCCCGCATGCATCCCGGTGAAACCGCCACCTTCAGCAGCGGCAGGCTGTTGGCCGTCGGCTGCGGATGCTCCTCGATCACGGAAAGCCGCAGGGACCGCGGGGTGCTTTCACTGGCCGAGACGAGCGCGCGAACCGTCGATCCGGGGAGACCTTTGATGTCGAACCTGCGCTCCACCCCCGGCACCAGATCCTGGAGGGGAACCGCCACCTCCGGCTCCGCCGTTCGGAAGCGGAACCAGCAGCGAATCTCGGCGGTGGTCGCCAGCGACGGCCAGTTGGTCGCCGTCAGGTTCAAGACCGGTACAGGTCGGAACGGCTGCCACGACAGGTCGTAGAAGACGTATGGCAGGCCGACTTTCCCGCCCGGCGATTTCGGCTGGACTTCCACCCATGCCTCGACCGGCCGCGGCGAAAAACCGCTGGCGTCGGCGTTTTGAATCGACACCGGCAGCGTGATGCTCGTGGCGTCTCGCACTGCCATGTGGGCACCGATGAAAGAGCGTCGGCTCGGGTCGCTGGGATCGGGGAGATTGGTGACGCTGTCGCGCAGCCCCTGCTCTGTCCCGCCGTCGTACCGGCGGAACTCGAGCGATCGCCCGCCGCCGGCCAGGAACAGTTCGAGGCCCTCGTTTCCAGACACCGACACCCGCCGCTGCGGCGAAGACGGTCCGGCATCCAGCTTCACATCGTAGGTGTCGGTTCTGCCGCCCACCGGCCGCGGCAGCGAGATCGCCTCGTCCAATTCCACGAGGTCGCGGGACGCCAGCCCACCCTCCACACCCCAGCGGCTGATCCGCAGGGAGTTTCTCAGCGAGGTGGCCAGCTTGGCCGGGTCGCTGGCGTCGAAATACCGCCCGCCGGAATCGGCTGCGAGGCTCTGCAACTCCTGCACGCGAATTTCGCGGTCGAAGCGGCCGGCGACGAGGTTGAACCCGATTACGTCCACCCGCACCTCGTTCAGCGTCGATCGCTTGAAATTCACCCGCGACAGCGTCCGCAGCACGTCCGATGATGTCACGATCGTGCCACCGCTCTGGTCGTTCGCACCGTCGGTGACCACCAGCACGTGGGCCGGCCCGGGGTTCGCCCCGCCGCAGTCGACCCGCAATGCCTCGTTGACCGCGCTGTAGAGCGGCGTCTCGCCGCCCGGCTCCTGGGCGTCGAGAATCGACCGGATGCGGAGGACCTGCACGGGGGACAGCGGCTGCATGTCCATGACCTGCTCGACGTCGTTGCCGGGCACCAGTCGAAACGGCTTGCCGTCCGCGACCGTCTTGTCCCGCTCCCGCTCGCCGGCCTCCGTCAGGCCGGGCGTGTACCGACCGCGGGCGTCCCGCGACCACTTCGTGCGATGGCCATACAGCCAGAGCGACCCGCTCCAGCCCCCATCCCTGGCGATGGCGTCGAGCAGTTCGTAGAGCGACTCACGGCCGGCCTCCAATCGCGTGCGGCCATCGATCAGACGCTCGCCCATGCTGCCGGAGCAGTCAAACACGATCGACACCGACTGGTTGCGGGGCAGATCGCCCCGCACCGTCACTCGCGGTGAGGCCGCTTCGGCCGCCCGCCACTCCGTCGTCCGGATCGTGGCCGCGGTCTCCAGGGGCATGCCGGTCACGATGCGATGCCCCCGATACCAAAGCACCATGTCGAGCACGTTGGAGTTGGCCCGCGGCGTGCCGCCTTGCGGGCCGAGCAGCCGCTCCCCGGAAGCATCGAGCCGCCAGGCCGTCTCCGTCGAGTTACTGTCCATCCCGACCGGCACCGGCAGTCGCGGGACCGACGTCGCGCCGGAGCCTCGGAGCACCGGGAGCGGCGCACTCCGCATCGATTCCGCAAGCCACATCGACGAAATGCCAGGGGGCACCTCCCGGTCGACCGTCAGACGCGTGCGATTGGAGGGCGAGTCGTCCCGAATCTCGGCGGGAAACAACAGCACCGACCTCGGCGCGAACGATACCCGGCCGAAATCGTTCGCCGCGGCCTCCACCTTGAGCAGCCGTTCTTCGACCTTCCGGCGGGCAAAATCTCCGTGATTGATCTTGGCGTCACGAATCATATCGACCGCTATCTGCAGCAGAATGCGGCTAGCGTCACAACACCACATCGGATCATCAGGCTCAACGCCCGCCCAGAAATCGTCGAGAATCGTGTCGGCAGCGTTCACGAGGCGATCGTGCCATGCCGACGTCAGGCTTCTCTGGGTTGGAGTGGTCTCGTTGAACATGTTCTGGTGGCTGGTGATAGCCGCCACGCAGCGGGCGAGAAATTCACCCCGCTGCATGTATTCGAGCGACTGCGCACTGCCCCCCTGCCCGCTCGAGTCCACCTTAAACTCAAGCTCCTGAAGATTGGCGAGCTCCCTCGGTAATGACCGCACCACCTCCCGGACGTCCGCCACCTGCCGTCCCAAGGCGACCGCCACCTGCCGCGGCTGTGCCGGTGTCGTCGCTGCCCCTTGGAATTCCCGCCGCAGCAGGGGCAGCAGCGGATGGATCAGTGTTTCACGCCATGGAATCCATCCGGCGACCGCTGCGGCGGCGACAGGCTTGGGCAGGCCACTCCCCTTGGCATCGGCGGTCGCCGTCTCAACGCGGGAGAAACGCCGCTGCAGGCGGTCTGCCCGCTCGATCAACTGCATCCGCACGCTGCCCATGACAAGCGGCGTGGAGAGCACCCGCCTGATGCCGGCAAGCGTCGCGGGCGTATCCGCTGCCAAGGAGGCCAGATCCTCGCACGAGGCATCGAAGGCGGCCCGCAGGGGCCTGTAATACTGCTCCACGCCCCTGCGACACTCGGCAAGGGCGGACATCAGTTCGACGGACGTGAAGGCCTTCTCCTTCACGCTCGTGACGGAGAAACGCTCGAAAATGGCATCGTCTAACCGGTGCAGCGCATCCAACAGCGGAGCCCAGGCGAACGACTGGACGAAGGCATTCCCCCGGTTTTCGCCCTCCCTGCCAGTACCGGCGATGAACCGCATCTCGCGAACGTACCAGGCGACCAACCAGGGCAGTTCATCATGCATCACGTCGCTGAAACGGATCGAGTTCGACGCCTCGTCGGCGACCGTATTGATCTCTTTGAACGCCGCCTCGCACTCCGCCACCAGCCTGCTGGCACGCTCGAGAGAAGCTGCATCTCCGACGAACAGCAGGTCGAGAGCAAGCCGGGTTTTTTTGTCGAATTCCGCGCGCGGCGTGAAGGCCTCGACGACTCGATCGGCCCGCACGTCGCGCGGATAGGCGGCGTCCCTCGATATGCTGACCAGTCGCAGCAGTTTGCCAGGAAGATGTGGTCGGGCCTGCCATACGGCGGGATCGAGCCACCGTAGCATCATCCGCGCCACATGGACCTGCAACGGCTCTGCGACGAGAGTAGCCGGCTTGCCCCCGACTCGTTCGAGCCAGCGAGCCAGCATGTCGCGGTCGACCACGAGTCCCTCCCCGACCTGCTCGACGAGCCAGTCCCAGGCGACGGTCGTCGTGTCCAACCAGGCACCCGGCGACGATGGGAGCGGCTGGCCGACCGGAGCCGGCGTGCCGGGCGGCGGCGGTTCCGTCACATACTGGATCATCGCCTCCTTCCAGGCCGCGACCTGTGGTTCGACAGACGAACCCATCTGCATGCGGGCTATGCGGCGGAGCCGCAACGACGGCAGTCGGTTGGTGTTGGTCACCTGAAAGGTCTCGAGCCGCAGTTCAAACCGCTCCACGAGCGTTTCAACGCGAATCAACTCGTCGGAAAATGCGACCCCGGCCGAGCGGAGTTGCTCGGCGAGCAGCAGATGCTGCAGATAGTTTTCCCAGAGATAGGGCCGCTCATGCGTGCCGACCGGCCGCAGCTTTTCCGCCGTCCGCCACCGCTCGTTCAACCACCAGTCCGCATCGTCGACGTCGGCTGACGAGCGGATGCTCGACGAAGACACAACGGCGGAAGCGGGCTTGATTCCAAGGCCGAGTTGGTCGGCCGGCGTCCTGGAGACAACCCACGCAACCTCCGGGTTGTCTGCAGCACGGGCGTTGGAAGAAGACGATACGAGCAGGGGGGTCTGCCGCTCGCCGCAGTGCGCGAGCGACCACCGATCGACCTCCTGGGTCAGATAGGCCGCCAATTCTGACAGTTCGATTCTGTTATTGCCGTTCCCGAACGGGGCACTGTCAGCGGCACCCCGTATTCCCATCGCGAAAAATCTGGCAAAGACCGTCTGCCCGTCGGCGGGATTGGCATGGGCCAATTGCCCTGCTCCGGCGGGCAGAAGTGCCCAGGTCCGCTCTGGCTTCGACTCGTTGAACATCGACTCCACTGCCATCGAGAAACCGCCATCGCCAACCCCGAGCGGCCAATTCAGCGAAGCCCGGCAGCTGTCGAGAACCAGCACGATGCCTGTGCCTGGTTTGACCGCGTTCCGCAGTTCCCCGATGAGCCGGTCGACCCGGATATAGTTGAGTGACTCGTCGGCGGCCGGTACATCGGCCACGACCGGCGGAATGAGGCAGGGACGGCCGTCGCGGTCGATTGTGCCTGTCATCGCCAGATAGACGAAGATCATGTCGTTGCCCGGGCCGCCCGGCCGCGACTGGGCAGCGGCCGCCGCGAGAGCCTTGACGATCTCGGCGGCATGTTCTGACTGAATATGGTCGCTGGCATCGTGCCACACGACCGATGCGGGCCTGAAGACTCTGCCGCTGACCGACAGTCGCCGCAGGAGGTCTCGGTCTTCCTGAGACAACACCACCGGACTGAGCGGCGGGGTGTAGGTGGTGGCAAAGCCGACGATCAGCGGCGCGCGGTGTTTGATCGAAAACAACACCCAGATCAGCGTCACCAGCAGTGCCAACGCTGTGAGCGTGAGCCCGATGCGACGGAAGAACAGCCAGTTGAACTGTTTTCGGGCGATCTGCGGGTTCGACGAGCGTCGCCACGAAACCCGGCCCCAAGACTGTGACGGCGTTTCAACGGCAGTCCGCTTCGGCGATTGTCGAAAAGCACCCTTCCAAGAAGTGCCGACTTTCGGTGTTTCAGGAGGTTGCTTGTCTGCGTCCATGCACTCTGCGGCAGCGTTGGTGCTACCAGCTACTCAGGGTCGACTCCATTCACCAGACCGCGAACGGGATTGAATGCGGCTGGCCCATCCGTGAAAGACAGGGCGGGTATCATTCGGGCAGCCTTCCGGTATTTGTAGTCATTTCCTTGGTTTTTGTGGATAACGCTTGGCGCGGCCGTCGCCATGCGACGCCATGTCGTGTGCTGGCGGAATTCGTGGGCCACCGCGAAAACCGGGCCGCGTAGCCGCTGCATGCCGGGCCATCGGCATGCTCCCGACGAGCCATGCGAGAAGCAGCAGCAAGAGGCAGCCGCCACCGATCATCGCACTCGTGACACCGGCCGACACCCGTGCCAACGACGGGTTGAGCGGCGGCAGTGTCTCCCTGGAGGCCTTTGAAGCTACGGGCGGCGCGGGCGGCTTGGGAGTCATCGACGGGCTGGGTGTGACCGGCGGGTTGGGGGTCATCGATGGCTTGAGCGTCACCGGGGACTTGGAGCCCGGGAGCGGCCGTGTGAACCGCTTCGTGAAAGGAGGGTACGAGAACCGCTCACCCATTGTCTCGCCGACCATGTGCGAGAACTCCGCCTGCACGTCCAATCGTTCATGGGCCGCCAGCCACGTCTCCGAGATCTGCACTGCGGTCAGCGCATCGGCGATGGCCGGCCAGGAAAGAATCGAGGGCTTTGGCCTCATGACTTGCGGGGGTACGGAAGCCACGGCGGGCCGCGGCGGCAGAACAGCCACCGGTTGCAGCGACATCCCGGCCTGTTGACGGGGAAGCGAGGCCAGCCGGTCGGAAGGCTGTCGCAGGACGGATCGCAGGGCCTGGCTTTCCGGGATCACCATCGGGTCGCAGACGGGGGCTGGCGCGGGGATTTCCTCCGATGTCGGCGCGGGAGCAATCGGAGCCGCTTCGGGTTCGGGAGCCAGCGTGGGTTCCATGGCTGGCCGGTCATCCATGGGCATCGGACGATCGGTCACAACACAGTGGCCCGGCTTCCCGGCGTTTCCCGGAAAGACGCCGGTGTACTCGGCCGTTTCACGCTCCTCCACCGGCGGCAGCTCCCGAATCCCAGAGGACCCACTGTTCATGGGATCGCAGCCGCAACCGTTGCAGGCGTTGCACGCCTTGAGGGCCAGTTCGGCGACCTCGCGGACCCGGGAACTCGGCTCCAGGAAACAGCCCTTCTCGTCCCTGCCGTAGGCCAGCTCCATGAGTTTGGCCCGCATGTCGGGGCTGCAGCATGGCCCCTTGCCGTTTCCCTGGGGGCAGTCGGC
>JBIKND010000161.1:0-8507 GCA_044358905.1 Pirellulales bacterium
GCTGTAACCCGAGAGGGCGGCCTGCACGACGGGCGATTCGAGGGCCACGGTGCCGATGACCGGGCCACGCCGGACGGCGGCCGCCGCATCGCTCACGTCAGCACCGGGCACATGTCGAACCACGTCCGCCCCTGGGCCGCCATCCACTCGACGCTCGCCATCGGGCCCCACACGCCCGGCTCGTACGACTCCGGCGGCGGCATGTCGGCGGAGGCCCAGGCCTGCACGAAGGGGTCGATGATCTCCCACGACTTCTCCACCTCGTCGGCCCGCGCGAAGAGGCTGGCATCGCCGTCGAGCACGTCGAGCAGCAGCGGCTCGTAGGCCTCGGGCAGCCGCCCCTCGAACTCGCGCGAGTAGCTGAACTCCAGGTCCGTGAGCCGCAGCCGCATGCCTTCGCCGGGCACCTTCGTGTGGAAGTGCAGCTGGATGCCCTCGGCGGGCTGGATCTGGATCACGAGGCGGTTGGCCTCGCGGTGGAACGTCCTGCGGCCGGTGGCGAAGAGTTCGAGCGGCGGCTGGCGGAAGCCGATCACGATCTGCGTCGTGCGGCAGCTCATCACCTTGCCGCTGCGCAGGTAGAAGGGCACGCCCTGCCACCGCCAGTTGTCGATCTCCAGCCGCATGGCGCCGAACGTGGCCGTGCGGCTGTGCGGCGGCACGCCCGGCTCGGTGAGGTAGCCGCGGTACTGGCCGCGGACGCTCGCCCCCGCCACTTCGCCGCGGTCGAGCGGCCGGATCGCCTCCAGCACCTTCACCTTCTCGTTGCGGACGGCCGTGGCCTCGAACCGCACCGGCGCCTCCATGGCCGTCACCATGAGCAGCTGCAGGAGATGGTTCTGGAACATGTCGCGGAGCACGCCGGCCGTGTCGTAATACGCCCCGCGGCGGCCGACCTGCACCTCCTCGGCCACCGTGATCTGCACGTGGTCGATGTAGCGGCGGTTCCAGACCGGCTCGAAGATCGTGTTGGCGAACCGCAAGGCGAGGATGTTCTGCACCGACTCCTTGCCCAGGTAGTGGTCGATGCGAAACACCTGGCTCTCGTGGAACACGGAGTGCAGGTGGGCGTTGAGGTCGCGGGCCGTGGCCAGGTCGGTGCCGAACGGCTTCTCCACGACAATCCGCCGCGGGCCATGCGTCTCGGCGGCCATGCCATGCTCGCCCAGCGCCGCGACCACGGGCTCGTAGAACTGCGGCGCGGTGGCGAGGTAGTAGACCCGGGTGGACGGCTCTCCTGCCTCGAGCTGGTCGAGCCGGGCGGCGAGCCGGCGGAAATCGTCCGCGTTGCCGATGTCGCCCGGCTGGTAGTGGATCCGTGCGGCGAAGGTGTTCCACGATGCGTCGTCGAGCGGCCCGCAGTCGCAGTGCTTCGCGGTGGTGTCGCGGAGGCTCGCCCGCCACTCGGCGTCGGTCATCGCCGTCCGCGAGAAGCCGACGATCCGGGTGTCGGGCGGGAGGGATCCGGCCCGCGTGAGGTTGTAGAGGGCCGGCACGAGCTTGCGGCTCGTGAGGTCGCCGGAGGCGCCGAAGATCACGATGGTGTGAGGCATGGTGGAGTGAGTGTACCGTCTCGCGATCCGCGGGCTGAAGGCGAGCGTTCACTCGCCCAACCCGGCGTGGGGCGGCCCATGCCCGATCGCCGGACGCTCGCTGCGGTCATCCTGACCTTCGCTCGCTCGGATGCTGCCGGCGCTTCGCCATCCTGGCTGCGCTTGTCAGCATACGCCGGCTCCCGGGGCACGGGCCGCCCCGCGCCTTCATCCAGAAGAAATGAACCGTTGGCAGGGCAGGTGAGGGGCGGCCTGTGCCCCGGGAGCCGGCGGCTCGTGCCGGCGGGAGAACGTCGGCGTTGATGGTGGCGGATGCCCAATGCCGTGAAGCCCGAGGCGCGAGCCGAGGGAATGCGGATCCGTTTCCGGTGAAGCGTCGCGTACTCCCTCAGCTCGCGCTTCGGGCTTCCAGGCAGTGAGGCACCGGTGGTGCAGTCACATGTTTTGTCGCCCTCCGCCTGGCCCTGCTCGCCTGGAGGTGCGAGCAGCCGGCCTTCCGGCCGCACCTTGGCTGCGGCCGCGAAGGCCCAAGCGACTGAATGCCGACGGGCGTCCGCCCGTCAGGGCGGCAGGATGCCGGTGTTTTGCGTGAAGCGAGCCTGGAGGTGCGAGCAGCCGGCCTTCCGGCCGCACCTTGGCTGCGGCCGCGAAGGCCCAAGCAAAAACCGGCAGGATGCCGGTGTTTTGCGTGAAGCTAGATGCTCATGCCCGTGAAGCCGCCGTCGACGTAGATCTCGGCGCCGGTGATGAAGCTGCCTGCCACCGGGGCGCAGAGCAGGATCGCGGCGCCCACGAGTTCGTCCGGCGTGCCGAAGCGGGCCATCGGCGTCTTGCCCATGATCGTCGCCGTCCGTTCGGGCGAGAGGATCTTCTTGTTCTGCTCGGCAGGGAAGAAACCCGGGCAGAGGACGTTCACACGCACGCCCTGCGGAGCCAGTTCGCGGGCCACGTTCTTCGTGTAGTTCACCACCGCCGCCTTCGAGGCGGAGTAGATGAAGACCTTCGAGAGCGGCTTGTCGGCCGACACGCTGCCGATGTTGAGGATCGCGCCGCCGCCGAGGCCCGCCATGTGGGCCCCGAAGATCTGGCATCCGAGGTGCGTGCTCTTCAGGTTCGTGTCGATGATCTTCGCGAAATCCTCGTCGGGGATGTCGAAGTAGGGCACCGCGGAGTTGACACCGGCGCAGTTGACGAGGATGTCGGCCCGGCCGCGGGTCGCGACGGTGGCGGCGAGGAGGGCCTTCACGCTCTCCCGGTCGCAGGCGTCCACGCTCACGAACGCGGCGTCGCCGCCGGCGGCGCGGATGGCGTCGACCCGGGCCGCGCCCCGGTCGGCACCACGGCCGGCCACGACCACGAAGGCGCCCGCGGCGGCGAGGCCGTCGGCGAGCGCCCCGCCGAGTACGCCGGTGCCCCCCACGACCACGGCCGTGCGACCCTTCAGGCTGAACAGGTTTTCCAGGAAGCCGTCGGCCATGAATGGGTTCCTCGTCAGGTCACGGGCTTGCGGAGGTCGAGCCACTCGGAATGGAACGTGCCCGGCTTGTCGGTCCGCTCGTAGGTGTGGGCCCCGAAATAGTCGCGCTGGGCCTGCAGCAGGTTCGCCGGCAGGCTGGCGTGCCGATAGGCATCGTAGTAGGCCAGGGCCGTCATGAAGGCGGGCACCGGCACGCCGATCGTGGCGGCCGTGGCGACCACGTGCCGCCAGGCCTTCTGCGCTGTGGCGAGCGCGTCGGTGAAGTAGGGGGCGAGCATGAGGTTCTCGAGATCGGGCTGGGCCCGGTAGGCCTCGGCGATCCGCTCCAGGAATCGAGCGCGGATGATGCAGCCGCCCCGCCACATCATGGCGATCGAGGCGTAGTCGAGCGGCCAATCCTGCTCCTTCGCGGCGGCGGCGAGCTGCACGAAGCCCTGGGCGTAGCTGGCGATCTTCGACGCGTAGAGCGCCTGCCGCACCTGCTCGATGAACTCGGCCGGCCGGTCGTGGCTGGCGAGGTCGGGCCCTTTCAGCACGCCGCTGGCACGGACGCGTTCCGTTTTCAGCGCCGACAGGCACCGGGCGTAGACCGCCTCGGTGACCAGCGTGCTCGGCACGCCGAGGTCGAGGGCCAGCTGGCTCATCCACTTGCCCGTTCCCTTGGCGCCCGCCTTGTCGAGGATCAGGTCCACGAGGAAGCCGCCCGTGTCGGGGTCCTTCGCCGTGAAGATGTCGCGGGTGATCTCGATCAGATAGCTGTCGAGGTCGCCCCGGTTCCACTCGGCGAACACCTGCGCGAGTTCGGGATTCGTGAGCCCGGCGCCGTGCTTGAGCAGCCAGTAGGCCTCGCAGATGAGCTGCATGTCGCCGTACTCGATGCCGTTGTGCACCATCTTCACGTAGTTGCCGGCACCCCGCGGGCCCACCCAGTCGCAGCAGGGGATGTCGCCCTTGGGGCCCACCTTCGCGGCGATGGCCTGGAAGATCGGCTTCACCAGCGGCCAGGCGGCCGGCGAGCCGCCGGGCATGAGGCTGGGGCCCTTGAGGGCGCCCTCCTCGCCTCCGGAGACGCCCGTGCCGATGTAGAGCAGCCCCGCGGCCTCGACCTCGCGGGTGCGGCGGTCGGTGTCGGAGGGCAGCGTGTTGCCACCGTCGATGAGCACGTCGCCCTTGGAGAGCAGGGGGGTGAGCGTCTTGATGAGGTCGTCGACGGCCGGCCCCGCCTTGACCATCATCATCACCTTGCGCGGCGGCTTCAGGGCCGCGACGAGGTCGGAGAGCGTGTGGCAGCCGACGACGTTGGGCAGCTTGCCGCGGCCCGACGTGAACGTGTCGGTGACGCTCGTGGTGCGGTTGTAGACGGCGATCGAGTAGCCGCGGCTGGCGATGTTGAGGGCGAGGTTTTCGCCCATGACTGCCAAGCCGATCAGTCCGATGTCGCACGTCGCCTGCTGGGTCATGCTCGAAGAGCTCCGGGGATCAGGAAGGCCCGCTCGACCGCGGGGGAAAGGTGGGAAAGCACTGCCGGTGCCGCAGACTATATCGGCACGGGCGGCCGCCAACCAAAGCCCGGCCGCGGCGCCCGGAGAAGGAACGGATTGAAGCCCGGGGCCTCCGTTGGCCGATTCCTAGGCGTGACCGGTAGGACCACCATTCGTGGCACCACCGGCAGCGTCTCCGCGAAGCGCACAACTTGACCAGGCAGCCCAATCTGCCGTAGCGTAAATCTGGTTTCTGATTCGGCTCCGTAGCCAAGTGGCTAAGGCAGCGGATTGCAAATCCGCCATCGTCGGTTCGACTCCGACCGGAGCCTCTCAACAGAAGACCCTCGCGAAGTGCCCGAATGGTCGGGCTTCGCGGGGGTTTTTTGTTTTTGTCAGGCACCGGCCGGGCGGTGCCCGTACACTTCCCGCGTCATGAGCAAGCCGGCGGCAGAGACATTCGGACGCAGGGTGGCTGCGGAAGCCTTCGGCACGTTCGCCCTGGTTTTCGCCGGCACGGGCGCGATCGTCGTCAACGAGGCGAGCGGCGGGACGATCACCCACGTCGGCGTCGCCATCACCTTCGGGCTGATCGTGCTGGCCATGATCTACGCGCTCGGCGACGTGTCGGGATGCCACCTCAATCCGGCCGTCACGCTCGGCTTCTTCGCCGCCCGCCGCCTCGAAGGGCGGATGGTGGTTCCCTACATCCTCGCCCAGTGTGCGGGGGCCGTCGGCGCGAGCCTCGTGCTCCGGCTGATGTTTCCCGCGAGCCTCACGCTCGGCGTCACGGAACCCAGCGGCGCAGCCATGCAGTCGTTCTGGATGGAGTTTCTGCTCACGCTGATCCTGATGTTCGTGATCTTGAGCGTGTCGTTCGGAGCCAAGGAGAAGGGCTTGCTCGCGGGCGTGGCGATCGGCGCCGTCATCGCGCTCGAGGCGATGTTCGCCGGGCCGATCAGCGGCGCTTCGATGAACCCCGCGCGGTCGTTGGCTCCGGCGCTCGTGGCGATGCGGCTCGAACACCTCTGGCTGTATGTCGTGGCGCCGATCGTGGGCGCCATGGCCGGCGTGGCCGTGTGCCGCTGCGTGCAGCCCGCCGGGTGCTGCGGGGGATTTACGGAGGGAGCCTGCCCGTGAAGCGACTGCTCTTCGTGTGCGTCGAGAATTCCAACCGCAGCCAGATGGCGGAAGCCTTCGCCCGCATGCACGGGGCCGGCCGAGTCGAGGCGGCTCGCCACGCTGCCGTCCGTGCCATGAGGAGATGCCGATGACTGTGAAGGAGTTCTGCAGTGCACTCGCCGGCCATCCCGGCGTGAAGATGCACTGGATGCTGCCGGACAACTCGTTCGTCCCCGCGCACTATCACATCACCGAGGTCGGCAGGGTTCGCAAGGACTTCATCGACTGCGGCGGCACCGTCCGCTCGACGGCGTCTTGTGTCTTGCAGGTCTGGGTCGCGCACGACGTCGACCACCGGCTCGAGACGGAGAAATTGGCGGCGATCATGCGCGTCGCCAGTCCGCTGCTCGGGTCGGAAGATCTGCCCATGGAGGTGGAGTACGAGGACGCGGTGATTTCGCAGTATCCGATCGGCGGCATGGAGGTCACGCCCGCCGGGCTGCTGTTCTATCTCGGCACGAAACACACGGCCTGCCTCGCCCCGGAGAAGTGCAAGGTGGACGGCACGAACTGCTGCTAGCCGCTCATGGCTCACGGTAGACTGGCGGGTCATGGAAAGCCAAACTATTCCCGCAGAGTCGGCCCAGGCCTGCGGCACGTGCGCCTTCTGGCGGCCCGAGGCGGCCGCCGCCAGCGATACCGGCTGGGGGCAGTGCCGCCGGATGCCGCCCATGCTGCCGACGATCCACGACGACAAGCTCGTGCACGTGGGCCTCTGGCCCCACACGGACAAGCGCGACTGGTGCGGCGAGTGGCGACCGCAGGAGACGGTGGCAAGCCGTCGCTCGTGAAGGCCGCGCGACCTGCTCCATGACGCTCGACCCGCTCGTCGTCGCCGCCACGCTCGCCTCGGCTGCGGCGGGGTTCGTCAACTCGATCGCCGGCGGTGGCGGGCTGGTGTCGATTCCGATCCTCCTCGGCCTTTTTCCCCAGACGGCGCCGGCCACGCTCTTCGGCACCAACAAGGCGGCGATGGTCTGCGGCACGCTCCAGGCCGCGGCGTCGTACGGCCGGCAGATTCGGCTGCCCTGGGGCATGCTCGTGCCCGCGCTGGCCGCCGCCGTGGCCGGCGGCCTCGCGGGCGCATGGCTGGTGACGCTCGTCTCGAGCGATTGGCTGCGGCCGCTCCTGCCGGTGATGCTCGGCGCGGTCCTGCTCCACACGCTGCTCGCCAACGGCGCCGGCCTCGTGCATGCCCCGCGGCATGCGGCCCGCCACGAGGCGGCGATTGGCACCGCGATCGCGGGCGGACTGGGCCTGTACGACGGATTCTTCGGGCCGGGGACGGGCAGTTTCCTCATCCACCTCTTCGTGCGCGTCCTCGGCTTTGACTTCCTGCACGCCGTCGCCTGCGCGAAGATTCTCAATGCCGCCACCAACCTCGGCGCGCTGGTGGCGTTCGGCGCGACCGGCAACGTGTGGTGGGGGCTGGCAGTGCCGATGGCCGTGGCCAACGTCGCGGGCAGCTGGGCCGGGTCTCGGCTCGCGCTCAAGCACGGAGCGGGTTTCGTCCGGGCGGTGTTCATCACGGTGGTCGCCGCGCTCGTGCTGAAGACGGCCTATGATGCCTATCTCGCGTGAGCGGGCAGCAGTCGTTGATCTCCACGGACTGGCCGGCGGGCACCCCCGGGGCCTTTCATTCATGCAAAAAGCAAGCCGCGACATGCTGCAACCGGTGCTTGTGAATGGGCAGTGGCGGCCCGCCGCCGCCATCGACTCCTTTCGCGCCGTCGATCCTTCGAGCGGCATGGTTCGCGATGCCGTCTGGCCGGTGAGCGGCTGGGCGGACGTCGCCGAGTCGCTCGACGCTGCGACGCACGCCGCCCGGGAGCTCGCCCGGCTGCCCGTCGAGTCGCTCGCGCGGTTTCTGGATCGCTATGCCTTCCGACTCGAAGCGCGGGCCGAGGAGATTGTCGCTGCCGCCCAATCCGAGACGGGGCTCGCGATCCGGCCGCGGCTGGCGGACGTCGAAGTGCCGCGCATGCTCGACCAGTTGCGGCAGGCGGCGGCGGCCTGCCGCGAGCAGACCTGGCGGATGGCGATGATCGACACGGCGAAGAACGTCCGCTCCCTGGCCGTGGGCCTTGGCCCGGTGGTGGTGTTTCCGCCGGCCAACTTCCCGCTCGCCTACGGCGCCGTGACCGGCGGCGATTTCGCCGCGGCGATCGCGGCCGGGAATCCCGTGATCGCCAAGGCCCATCCGGGCTGCCCATCCGTCTCGCTGCTCGCGGCCCGCGAGGCGCACGAGGCCGTGCGCGAGGTCGGCCTGCCGCCGGCCACGGTGCAATTGCTCCACGGTGTGTCGCCTGCCGACGGCGAGCGGCTCGTCGCCGATCCGCGGGTCGGGGCGACGGGGTTCACCGGCGGACAGGAGTCGGGCCGGAGGTTGTTCACAGCGGCCTCCGCCGCCGGCCGCGTGATCTGGGTGGAGATGGGCAGTGTGAACCCCGTGGTGTTCCTGCCGGGGGCGCTCGCGGAGCGCGGTGCCGAGATCGCCGGGGAACTCACGGCCAGCGTCACCGGGTCGGCCGGCCAGTTTTGCACGAAGCCCGGCCTGGGGTTTTTCGTCGACGACGCCGCAGGTGAGGCGTTCGGGGCGGCGGCCGCGGCTGCGTTTTCCGAGATCGGTGCCCAGGTGCTCCTCGGGCCGACGGGCCGAGACCGCCTGCGGGCGGCCATCGGCCGGCTGCGGTCCGCGGGCGCGCGGCTGCTCGTCGGCGACGAGGCCGGGCCGGCGACGACCGCCGGCCCGTGCGTGCACACGCCGACGCTGCTCGAGGTGACGGCCGCGGAGATGATCGCGGACCCCGCCGG
>JBIKND010000162.1:0-8497 GCA_044358905.1 Pirellulales bacterium
GCGGTGGTCGATCTCCAGGCCTACCAGTGGCGGGACGACGACTGGATGGCCAGCCGTGCCGACCGCAACGCCCTCTCCGCACCGCTCAACGTCTACGAGGTGCATCTCGGCAGCTGGCGGCGGCCCGGCGACGACCCGCACCGCTGGCTCTCCTATGCCGACCTGGAGCGGGAACTGGTGCCCTACGTCGTGGAGATGGGCTTCACTCACGTCGAGTTCCTCCCCCCGACGGAGCATCCGCTGTCGGCCAGCTGGGGCTACCAGACGATCGGCCTGTTCGCGGCCACGAGCCGGTTCGGCCCGCCGCAGGCGATGATGTCGCTGATCGACGCCCTGCACCGGGCCGGCGTGGGCGTGATCATCGACTGGGTGCCGGCCCACTTCCCCAAAGACGCGCACGGCCTGCGTCGCTTCGACGGCACCGCGCTCTACGAGCACGAGGACTCCCGCAAGGGCGAGCACCCCGACTGGGGCACGCTGATCTTCAACTACGGCCGCAACGAGGTGGCCAACTACCTGATCTCGAGCGGGCTGTTCTGGCTCGACCGCTACCACGTGGACGGCCTGCGGGTGGACGCCGTGGCCTCGATGCTGTACCTCGACTACAGCCGCAAGGACGGGGAGTGGGTGCCCAACTGCTTCGGCGGCCGGGAGAACCTGGAGGCGATCGACTTCCTGAAGACGTTCAACGTCCAGGTCCACGGCCACTTCCCCGGCACGCTGACGATCGCAGAGGAGTCCACCGCCTGGGCGGGCGTGTCGCGGCCAACGTACGTGGGCGGCCTCGGCTTCAGCCTGAAGTGGAACATGGGCTGGATGAACGACACGCTCCGCTACATGCGACACGACCCCGTGCATCGCAAGTACCACCACGACGAGCTGACCTTCAGCCTGATCTATGCCTTCCACGAGAACTTTGTCCTCCCGCTGTCGCACGACGAGGTCGTCCACGGCAAGGGATCCCTCCTCGACCAGATGCCAGGCGACGCGTGGCAGAAGTTCGCCAACCTTCGGATGCTCTACGCCTACATGTGGTGCCACCCGGGCAAGAAACTGCTCTTCATGGGAGGCGAGTTTGGCCAGTGGCAGGAATGGAACTTCGACGAGAGCCTGCAGTGGCACCTGCTCCAGCACGCCAGCCACCGGGGGCTTCAACGAGCGGTCGCCGACCTCAACCGGCTCGTCCGCGGCGAGAAGTCGCTCCACGAACTCGACTTCGACGGCCGCGGCTTCGAATGGATCGACTGCCACAACTGGCAGGACAGCGTGCTGGCCTTCGTCCGCCGCGCCGCCGACCCCGACGACTTCCTCGTCGTGTGCTGCAACTTCACGCCCGTGCCGCGGACGGGCTACCGCCTGGGCGTGCCGCAGGGCGGCCTCTACGACGAGGTCTTCAACGGCGACTCGTCGTTCTACGGCGGCTCGAATCTCGGCAACGCGGGCGCCATCGCGGCCGAGCCGATCCCGCACCACGACCGCGGGCATTCCGTGGCTCTCACGCTGCCCCCGCTCGCAGCCGTCGTCCTCAAGCCGCGCCGGGCGTGAGTCCTCGTCGCCTGGGGCCCGCCGGGTTCCCGGACAAGGCGGCGGAACTGCGGGCCGCGTGGCAGGCCTGGGAGGCCGAGGTGAACCGTCCGGCCGCAGCCCACTGACCGCCTACCGCGGGATCGACATGGCACACGTCACGACCCGCCGAGTTCCGTGCGGATTTCCGCGAGCGTGTGCCGGCGGCCCTTGAGCGACTGGATCCGACGGCAGCAGTCGATCGCGTCGACCGCGAACAGCTGATAGCCGGCGGGAGTCGTCTGCGCGACTTCCAAAAGACCGAGTTTCGTCCAGTGCCGGATCGTGGGCACCGTCTCGCCGACGGCCTTCGCGAGCTGCCCGATTTTCAGGAGCCTGTCGCCGGGAGCCGGTGCCGTTCGCCCCGCACCGCCGCCGCCCTGGCGAAATCCCGGGCCGCAAACCTGCACCTTCACGGCGTGAAGACGCTCTCCGCCGACGCCGCGCGGGCGTTGGCGAAGTTCGGCGGCGAGAGGAGCCTGCTCCTCCTGCCGAGCCTCACCGAGTTCGACGCCGATATCGTGACGGCATTGGCGGAGAGCAAGGGGAGAGCGTCGCTGCCCGTCGAGCCACTCGCCGAACGCATCGGCCAAGGCGTGCCCCTGACGCCCGCGACCGTACGGCTGCTTTCGGCGTCCGCGCGTCCCGGGCAGGAGATCGCGCTCCCGGGCGTCATTGCCCTCCACTCCCCCGAAGCCGTCGAGATCGCGCGGGCCCTCGCCGCGACGCAAGCCACACTGTCGCTTCCCAACCTGAAGCGGATCTCCCCGCAGGCTCTTGCGACTCTCGTCGAGAGCCCGACCGCTTCGATCGTCATCCCGCCCCGCGACGTGCTGGAAGTCACCGCCGGACTCGATGGTTCCCACGACGACGTCGCGAGCCCCTGACGGCGCCATCCCGTGGACTGTCATGGTGCTTCTGCAGGACTCTGCCCTGCCGCGGTACACTACGGCCATGTCCGCCGACACGACCAACTGCGCTGCCATGCTCCTCTCCGCGCGCGACCGCGCGCGGCGGGCAAGGGACTTGCGGCTCAGCCCCGCCGAAAGGCTCGCGGCCATGCGCCGGCTGCTGGCGCAGGCGCGGACGATCCTGGAGGGCCATGCCGCGGGTCGCGCCCATTTTTGGCGGCGTAATTTCGCGGCCCGGGCGCTCGGGCGACGAACGGCGGTGGCTGCCGATGACACCTGATTTTGAAGTCTTTGACGTGCTTTCAAGGCACGGCGTGCCGTACGTCGTCGTGGGCGGCCACGCCGTCAACTTCCACGGCTTCATCCGCGCGACCGAAGACACCGACGTGTTGTGGATCCGTTCACCGGCCGCGGAAGCGAGTCTGCTGCGGGCGCTCGAGGAGATGTCCGCGGAATACATCGGCAACGAGATCGACCCGGCCACCGGCATCGAACGCACGCACCCGGTCACCGCGTCGTTCATCCGTTCCGAACGGCTGATGATGCTCTGCACGACCGCCGGTTTTCTCGATCTCTTCGATTACGTTCCCGGATATCCCACCGCGGCGGTGGCGACCGTGTGGGAGACGGCCGTGCAACTCGACGGCATTCGCTTTGCTTCGCTCGACTGGCTGCGAAAGCTCAAGCGGGCGGCGGGCAGACCGAAAGATTTGCTCGACCTCGAAAACCTTCCCGCCGCCGCTGGTGAACCGACCGATCGCTGACGCGGTCGGGGCGGCTTCGCGACGTGGGCTCCCGGGTCACGCAGATCGACGGCCTGCAGCTCGTCGTCGCCGGCTACCGCGGTTCGCGGTGCCACGTGAGCGCGTGGCGGTTTTCCAGGGCCTCGACCCAGGCGGCCGCGGCCCGCGAGGTTTCCCGCTGCGCGACCATCGCCAGCCGTCGCTGGTCGTCGCGGGCCTCCATGAAGTTTTCCTGCAACTTCTCCATTGGCGGCTCGAAGGCATCCAGCCGGGTCACGTAGCAGACCGTTCGCGGTTCGTTGAAGGCGACGGTCGCCTTGCCTGGCTCGAGGCCGAACACCGCCTGCATGAACTCCTCGCCCGGCATCGAGATCCCCTCGGGCTGGGAGAGCGACGGCGGCGTGCCCAGGGGCGCGGTGCCCTGTGTGAGCCAGGTGAAGGGGCCGACCTTTTCGACCTTCGGATCGGCCGCGCCGACGGCGGCCGCCAGCGTCTCGCCGGCATCGACCTTGCGGGCGATCTCTTCCGCCTTCTTCCGCGCCAGGCTCCGCGCCTCCACGATCCGCCAGGCCCGCTCGACGTCCGCCCGAGCGGCCTGGAACGTGGGCGTGAACTCCGGCTGATCCTCCGTCTTCCAGGAGATCGAACGGTTGCCCTCGACGTCCCGTGACGTGACGGGCCGCAGTGTCGGGGCGCCCTGCCCGAAGATCATGTCGATCCACCGCTGCTGGCGGATGCCGAACCGGCTCGATGCGTCGGGCACCAGTTCGAAGCTGCCCCCGAGCGGGCCGGCCGCCACCGCCTGGTCGGCCGTGACGAGTTCCGAGCGGCCCGCCTCGAGCCCTTGCATCGCGGCGATCTTTTCGAAGTTCGGCGGGTTCGGCGCCGCCGCGCCGGCATCCTTGCCACTGGCCTGCCAGAGGGCGAAATCCTCCGCGTAGCGGCTCATGTCGGTCGCGACCGCCGAGAAGATGGCGTCGATCCGCTTGTCGGCCTCCTGGCGGGAAAGCCGCTGGCGAATGTCGTCCTTCACCTTCTCCAACGGCTCGAAGTTCGCCGCCTGGTCGGCCGGGGCAGCCTCCTTCTTCTCGCCATCTTGCTTCTCCACCTTCTTCTCGTCGGCCGGCGGCACCTGCTTGGCGGGCTCCGCAGCCGCTTTCTCGTTGTTGCCAGCCGGCTTGGCCTCCGCCGCGGCCGGTTGGCGGAACGCCACCGGGACGAACGGCGAGCGGCGCGCATCCGAGCCCTTGTCGGGCGCGGGCTTCGTTTCCGGTTCCTTCGTTTGAGGGGCGGCCGGCTTGCCGGCGTCCGGTGCGGCGTCCTCTGCCTTCTCGTCGGCCGGAGCCTTGCCCGCGTCGGCCGCGCCCGCCTCGGTAGCCGGCTTGGCCCGGAAGAGCGATGTCTTGTTCTTCTCGTAGTAGTCGGCGATCTGGGCGTCGGTGACATCCTTGGCGGCCGCGGCCTCGAAGGCCTCCCGCTTGGCGACCAGATACTCGTACTTCGCCCGATGCGGCTCGCGGAACCCCGGCTCCGCGCTGCGGGCCGCAGGCAGGTCGTCCTTGTACTGCTCGAAGAAGGATCGCAGCGTGGCCTCGGACGGCGCGACCACGTCGGCGGCGAACGTCTCCACCACCACCGGCACCGCCTCGACCGTCGCCGACTGCTCCAGCCGCCGGAAGTAGTCCCACCGCCAGCCCGGCGGATCGCCCGCGAAGCCCGACTGGAAAAGCATCTGCATGCTTTGCGCGGCGAGCACCGTCCGCAGGGACTCGAAGAGGTCGTGCTGGCTGACGCCCATAGGACCGACGCGGAGCCGCCCGATGATCTGGTCGAACTGCTCCTGGCGGACGAGGTTGTTGGTCCACTGGCCGAGGAAGTCGTTGATGGCGGCGTCGCTCACCACCACGCCGTTGGCCTCCGCCTCCTTCGCCAGCACGGCCGTCCGCACGACCGACCGCTCGTCGTCGGGCAGCAGGCCCAGCTGCGCCGGATCGCGGCCCGACGCGGCCGCCGATTCCGCCAGAAACCGGTTGAGCACGGCCCGCATGGCCACCGCCCGCTCGATCCCGCTCTCCCGCAATTCACCCCCCTGCCACGAGACCACGACCGGGTCTCGCCCCCCGCCCCCGCCCCCGCTCATCTGCAAAAAAGGGGGGAGCACGAAGAAGGCAATCATGGCCATGATGGCCAGGGCGGCCAGCGCGATCCGTTGATTCCTGCGGAAAATGTCGAAAGAGCCGGCCATGGCACCGCCTGTGGGCTGAAGTGCGCAAGTCCCGGGCGCCGCGGGGCCGAGACTTGACAAGGGAAGAGAGGGCAGGGTAACGCTGTCTGACTCGCGACAGGCCGCAGATTGTAGCGCCGGCCCTGTCGGCGCCAATCCCAAAGCCCTCGCATCGCGGCACGATCAACACCATGGCCAAGAAATCTTCCGCGACGCGTCGCAAGCCCTCCGGAGCCGGATCCACGGCCGGCCGCCGCTCCGCCGGCGACTATCAGCTCGTGATCGTGGAAAGCCCCGCGAAGGCGAAGACCATCGAGAAATACCTGGGCCCGGGCTTCGTCGTGAAGGCCTCGATCGGCCACATTCGCGACCTGCCCAGCAAGGCCCCCAAGGGCACGAAGCAGCCGGTGCCGGGCGTGGACCTCGACCACGACTTCGCCCCGACCTACGAGGTCGACCGGGACAAGACGAAGACCGTCACCGAACTGCGGCAGCTCGCCAAGGGAGCCAGCGACGTCTGGTTCGCGACCGACCTCGATCGCGAAGGGGAGGCGATCGCCTGGCACCTCACGCAGGTGCTCGGCGTCGATCCGGCCCGGGCCAAGCGGGTGACGTTCGACGCGATCACGAAGTCCGAGGTGCAGCGGGCCTTCCAATCGCCGCGGATCATCAACATGCCGCGGGTCGAGGCCCAGCAGGCCCGCCGGATCGTAGACCGGATCGTGGGCTACCAGGTCTCGCCCATCCTCTGGAAGAAGGTGGCCGGCGGACTCTCAGCGGGCCGGGTGCAGAGCGTCGCCACCCGGATCGTGGTCGAGCGGGAGCAGGAGATCCGCGGCTTCACGCCCTCCGAGTCGTGGGAGATCACGGCCGCGCTCTCGTTCGACGCGGAACGGGCCGCGGCGTTGCACGCGGAGTGGACGGCCTTCATGGCCCGTCGCGACGACCGCGGCCGGCCGCCGCTGGTCCGCGAGCGGATGGCCTGGCTGGCCGACCACCGGTCGCTCTCCTGCGATCTCGTCGAGGTCGGCGGCAAGCCGGTGAAGATCGAGGCCGAGAACACGTCCACGGCCGACCTCGCGCCGCCCGTGCAGGCGGCCGCCGAGGCCGCGGGGCTGCTCGACGTCCGGATCGAGCGGCACGAGGAGCCCGCCGGCAAGGGCCGCGGCCGCAACGTGGTCCGCCTCACCGGGCGGCCCGACCCGCGGGCCCGCTACGCGGTCGAGTCGATCGACGTCACGCGGACGCGGTCCCGGCCCTATCCGCCCTTCATCACCAGCACGCTCCAGCAGGCCGCATCGAGCCGGCTCGGCATGTCCACCGACCGCACGATGCGAATCGCCCAGCAGTTGTATGAAGGCATCGACCTGCCCGACGAGGGCCGGGTGGGGCTGATCACCTACATGCGGACCGACTCGACGAACCTCTCCCGGGAGGCGATCGACATGGCCCGCCGCTACCTCGATCAGCGGCATGGGGCGAAGTACGTGCCCGACGCGCCGCGGAGCTACACCAGCAGCAACGAGAGCGCCCAGGAGGCCCACGAGGCCATTCGCCCCACCGACGCCTTCCGCGAGCCAGACCGGATCGCGGCGGCCCTGACGGACGAACAGTACAAGGTCTACAAGTTGATTTGGGAATGCTTCGTCGCCTGCCAGGCGACCGACGCGGAGTGGGACTCGACCAGCGTGCGGCTGCGGCGCAGCGACCGCGACACGGGCGCCGTCTTCAAGGCCCACGGCCGCGTGCTCCGCTTCGACGGCTTTTATTCCGTCAGCGGCACGCCCAAGGACGACGGCGACCAGGTGCTCCCCGACTTCGCCAAGGGGGCCGTGCTCGCGCCGATCGACATCGAGCCGCGGCAGAAGTTCCAGGCCCCGCCCCCGCGCTACACCGAGGCGACGCTCGTCAAGAAGATGGAGGAGGAGGGCATCGGCCGCCCCTCCACCTACGCGAGCATCATCAACGTCATCGAGAAGCGCGGCTACGTCGTCCAGCAGGAGCGGCGGTTCCACGCCACGGCGATCGGCGAGGCCGTGACGGGGTTCCTGAAGCGGGGCTTCCGCGACCAGTTCATCGAGATCGGCTACACGCGGGAGATCGAGCGCGAGCTCGACCAGGTTGCCCAGGGCACGAAGCGTTGGACCGAGATGCTGCACGAGTTCTACGACGAACTCACGCCGAAGCTCGGCGACGCCGCCAACGAGCCGCACGAGAAGGCGAAGGCCGATCCCTCGCCCTGGAAGTGCCCGCAGTGCGGCCGCCGGCTGGAGTTCCGGCTCGGTGGCAAGGGGGAGTTCCTCTCCTGCTCGGGCTACAACGAGAAGATCATCGAGGAGCCGGTCGCGGCCGCGAAGCCCGCCAAGGGCAAGAAGACGAAGGCCAAGAAGGCGAAGCCCAAGGAGAAGCCGGCCTGCACGTTCGCCATGCCGGTGGACCGCCAGCGGCGGCCTCTCCTCCCCGAGCAGATCGACCTCCTCTCGCCGGCAGGCGTGCCGATGGTGAAGCGGACCGGCCGGTTCGGCGACTTCCTCGTCGAAGACAAGCCCCGGCCGCCGAAGCCCCGCGGCAAGAAGGCGGCCCAGGCTCCGGCGGAGCCGCCCCCCTTCATTCTCAACCTCGACCGCAAGGGCAACGTCAAGTTCCCGGCGCCGCCGCCGCTGGTCACCGACCTCGCCTGCCCGAAGTGCGGCGAGATGCTGAACCTCCGCGACGGCAAGCGCGGCCCGTGGCTCGGCTGCCGCGCGTTTCCCAAGTGCCGGGGCCGCGAGGCCTTCACGAAGCTCCCCGAGGTCCGGCAGAAGGAACTCGAGAAGGAACTGGCGGCGCACATGAGCGGCCAGACGAAGCTCTCGCTCACCCGTCGCGACGGCACGACGCCGGTGCCGGAGGGCACGCCGCTGGCCGCCCTGACGATGGAAGGCGGCGTGGCCACGCTCGAGCCGTTCACGGGTTGACGCGGGCGGTCTCTGACCGCCGTGCCTGCCCCCTGTAGCGGCGGTCTCTGACCGCCGTGCCTGCCCCCTGTAGCGGCGGTCTCTGACCGCCGTGCCTGC
>JBIKND010000020.1:0-28269 GCA_044358905.1 Pirellulales bacterium
GTGATGCCATGAACGTCCACGCCAGTTCCCAGCCCTTGATCGCGGGCCTGTTCGCCACCGCCTTCGCGGTGTCGGCCACGTTCGCCGCCGACCCGGTCGGCCAGTCCGCGGGCCAGGCACAGCTCAAGTGGACGCCGCATCGCGCCTCCAGCTCCACCGCAGCCGCGGCCGAATCGACGCCTCCCACCGCGACGGCTCCCGCGCCGATCGCCGACACGACGCCGGCCGTCGTGCCGCCCGCCGGTCCGCCGGCGTCGGTGACGCTGCCCGACGGCGTGCCCGCGGCCCAACCGGTCGGCCGTCGGCCGCAGCCGCCCGCGGCCTACGCTCCGATGCGCCCCCGCGGCCAGGCCCGGGGCGACTACGCGAGCCCCAACCGCATCTCCGGCGCCATGCGGCAGGCCTTTGACCCGAACAACCCCGACGGTGTGCTCGGCCTCAACGTCATGCGATCGCCCCAAGGCGAGGTCGGCCGCCCGATTCTCGCGCCGGAAGGCCGGCAGGTCGGCGCCATGGAGCGAACGGCGGGCCGCACGCCGCCCCGGGCCCAGGCTGCACGGCTCGGCGGCGGCCTCGCGCCCCGCTACGAACCGAAGGGCGGCCGCCCCGAGCGGTTGGCGATGAACGCCGAAGGCATTCCCTCCGTCATGGCCCAGGCGCCCTCCGTCGGCGGCCTCGACGACACGGGCGTTCCCGGCCGCATGCCGCCGGGGGCCGGGGCGACGGAAACGCTGCCCACGCCGGTCCCGGGCACCGACACCGCGGACACGACGGTGATCGAGACCATGCCCGGCGAATCGCTGCCCATGGACATGACGGGCGAGATGGCGGGTTCGACGCCGGGCGAGTACGACCCCGGCATGATGACGATGCCGGGCGACGACGGCCTGCTGATGGGCGAATACCCCTCCGAGCTCCACGTCGAATCGTTCTACGACGACCCGTACGAGTGCGAGGACGAGTGTGAACTGTGCATCCCGCACGGCCGCATCTGCGCCTGGCTGCGGCAGTTCGGCAAGCCGTACTACGGCTGGAGGTGGTATCGCGACTTCACGGCCAGCGCCGGCATCACGTCCTTCACCAACTCCACGGACCTGGGCATCAATGGCAACTTCGGCACCAACGAATACCTGAACTGGGCGATGCCGTTTTGGAACGCCTTCGGTGTCGGCTGGCAGGTCGGCTGGAGGGGCACGCAGACCAACTTCCAGCCGGCGTCGGTCGAGGTGGGGACGACGGCCTTCGAGAAGAACGCCCGCACGCAGAACTTCATCACCACCGGCTTCTTCACCCGGGCCTTCGAGGGCCGGGGCCTGCAGGGCGGTGCCGTGTACGACTACCTGAGCGACAACTGGTTCGACAACGTGGACGTCTCCCAGATTCGGGCCGAGATCAGCTACGTCTGGGGCTACCACGAAGTCGGCTTCTGGGGAGCCGCCAACCTCGGCGACCAGAACGGCCTCTTCAGCCCGATCACGAAGTCCAACGGCGTGGCCAGCACCCTCGACCTCTACACGGGCTTCTACCGACTGCAGTTCGGCGACGCCAACGAATGGAAGGTGTGGGGCGGTGCCACGAGCGAGAACGACGGCCTCATCGGCACGCTGGTGCGGGCACCGATGGGCCGCTCCCTCGCCCTCGAGGGGACCTTCACCTACGTCATTCCGGGCAAGACGCAGACGATCGACGTCCTCCCCGGGGGCGCGGTGTCGCAGTTCTCGCCGGCGGCGTGGAACCTGGGCGTGAACGTCGTCTACTACCCGGCGGGCCGCTCGCGGCGGAGCCTCGCCAGCCCGTATCGCCCGCTGTTCGAGGTCGCGGACAACGGCAGCCTGATCCGCACGCTCACCGCCTCGCCGTGAGCCCCCGCCCCGGAGGAAACGCCTTGACCTGACGAATCCGGGGCGGTTGTTGTATCCTTCCAGGACGTTTGGACCGGCTGCCCGACGGTCGCCATGAGTCCCCGCCCTGGAAGCAAAATCATGTCGGAACACGATCCCCACGACCCCTGGGCATCGCTCGCCGAGTCGCTCGGCGCGTCGCCCTCCTCGGAACCGTCTTCGCAGCCCCCCGCACCGCCCCCGCGGCCGGCCCCGAGGCCGCGATCGGAGCCCAAGCAGCGGCCGGCCCCCGCCGCGGGTGGCGACTGGGACGCCCTCGCCTCGGATCTCGGCATCGCCGGGAACGCAGCGGCGGAACCACCCCGGCCAGCCGCGCGTCCAACCCCGCCCCCGCCTCGGCACGATCGCGACACCGACGACCGCCCCCCACGCGTGGACCGGACCCGGGATGAAGCACCGGCACGCGACGAACCCGCCTTTCGAGCGCCGCGTGCTGAAGACGGCGAGCGACGCGAGGATGAGGGCGGCGAACGGCCCGACGCAGAACGCGGCGAAGAGGGAGGCGAACGACGTGGCAGACGCCGGCGCGGCAGGCGCGGTGGTCGTGGCCGCGGGCGGCGGGATGGCGACCGGTCTCCGGCCGGTGAGGATCGTGGCGCCGTGGCTCGCGAACCGGGCGACCGCGACTTCGACGACCGGCCCCGTGGCGGCCCGGAGGGCGAACCGCGTTCGCCGCGGGCGTACGAAGGGGATTTCGAATCCCGGCCGGCCCGCCGATCCGAGCACGAACCAATGGAGGCCGACCTCTTCGCGCCGGCTGGCGACGAGGGTCGTGGGGCCGACGCGGCGGGGCGTGAGCCGCCGACCGACGAGGACGGCGATCGCCCGCGGCGGCGCCGCCGCCGTGGCCGTCGCGGTGGTCGCGGCCGCCCGCGCGGCGAGCGGGACGCGGTCGGGAACGAGACCGGCGAGCGCCGCGAAGCCCCTGCAGGCCGCACGGCCGACGCGGTGGACGACGAACCCCTGCCATCAGGCTACGGCGTGCGCCCCGCCCCGCGTGCCGACACGCCGCGGGCCGAAGGCGAGGCTGCCCGCACCGGCGACGACGATGCGGAAGGCCGTGGTCGCCGCCGGCGGCGCCGCCGGCGTGGCGAGGGCCGCTCCGGCTCCGGCCGGGACACTGGCGGAGCGACCGGCTCGAGCCGGTCGACGCAGGGCCGCCGCGGGCGGCGGTCGGACGGTGAGTTGCGGTCTTCGTCGTCGACGCTCTCGCGGGGCCGTCGCGCCGACTTCGCGCCGGTCGCCGGAGGCTACGACGAGGATGACGAGGGCCTCGAGTTCCTCGGGATCGAGGAAGCTGGCCGCGAGGCCCCGCGCCGGGAATCCCGTCCGGAGGACGACGAGATTCTCGCCGAGAGCGGTCTCGACAACGTCCGCGACGTGCCCAGCTGGGTGGAGGCCATCGGCATCGTGATCGCCGGCAACCTCGACGCCCGCAGCAAGCCGCGTGGTGAAGGCGGCCGGCGATAGCAGACCGCGGAACGGCCCGTCACTTCAAGGCGATCGTGCGGGCCAGGGGCCGCAGGATCTGTTCCACCACGCAGTTGTCGACGACGTCGCGGGCGAGCTGGGCCAGGCGGTCCATCGCATCGACGTAGCTCGTGTCGGGCTCCAGGCTGCCGTACTGCCGCGCGGTGACGTACACGCTCAGCTGCTCCTCGGTGAACTCGCCGGTCCGCACCTGGAAGGCGTTGGTGCGGGTCTCGGTGCTGATTCGCACCTGAATCCGGCAGTCCTCGTCGAGCGCCACCGTGACCGAGGGCTCGTAGTTGATCACCCTGGCCCCTGGCGCGTCGCCGAGCCGGTCGAAGGCCGGCCCCACGCCGAGTGCCTCGGCGAGCAGGGCGTTATGGTTGCCACGGTAGGCGAAATCGAAGCCGAACAAGACGTCGAGGGCCTCGCAGTCCAGCGGACTGACCGACAGGAAGGCGGGCGCGAGGTCGAGCACGAGCCGGTGCTGCTCGAGCACGGCCTCCAGAGACGGGGGATTCACGTGCCCCGAGCAGAGCCGCTTCGACTCCACGGCCACCCACCGATACCGCCCCTGTTCCTTGTCCTCTTCGAGCACGTAGTCGCGCTTGTCGCGGCAGTAGAACTTCCGCATCGAGGGGAACTTCTTCTGCACCCGCTCGAAATAATGGAGGATCGTCTCCCGCTGGGAGGGGAGATCCATCTCCGTCGCCAGGTTCATGTTGACGTAGAAGTCGTCGGCAAGCGACGCATACTGCGTCATGAGGCGAACTCCGAGAAAGGCGACGGAAGAACCTGAGAGTATAGAAATGCCCTGCGCGTGGTGTCAAAACGCAGCAGCGCCGTGGCTGGAATCCGTCATGCCGATGGGCCATAATGCGACATGCTGTTCCGGCTGGCCGTCGTTCCGCACCATGACGCGGCAGCCCGACCTCCACGAGCGAGCGGTTCGCATGCCAGGCAATTCGGAGCCCGCGAGGATTCCCGACGAGCGGCTCTCGATCGAGCAGCGCAAGGACGGCACGCTCGTGGTTCGCGTGCAGTCGGAGGATCACCGCGGCGACCGCCTCCCCGACGCGAAGTTCTCCTTCCGCTGCGGCGACCCACAGTACGCCTACTGGCTGGGCCGGTTCCAGTCCCGCACGCCAGGCTAGCAGACACTGGAAGAAGTCTGCCGCCACAGGATGCGGCGATCGCCGGCCAGGGCAAACCTCGGCTTTGCCATCGGCCGGCCAAGTGGAGAAAGGCCACGGAAGGCTTTTTCCACGGACACCTAATCCTCGCGCGAACTGGCGATCAGCGAGATGAACTCGCGATTGCTCTTGAACTTCGCCAGCTGCTTCGTGAGCTGCTCCATCGCGTCGACGTGATGCATGCTCGACAGCGTTCGCCGCAGCATGTTGCACGCGTGCAGGGTGTTGGGGTCGAGCAGCTTCTCCTCGCGGCGGGTGCCCGACTGCGAGATGTCGATCGCCGGCCAGACGCGACGGTCGGACAGCTTCCGATCGAGCACGAGCTCCATGTTGCCCGTGCCCTTGAACTCTTGAAAGATCAGTTCGTCCATCCGGCTGCCCGTGTCGATCAGGGCCGTGGCGACGATCGTCAGCGAGCCCCCCTCCTCGAACACGCGGGCCGTGGCGAAGAGCTTCTTGGGGATGTCGAGCGCCTTGATGTCCACGCCACCGCTCATCGTGCGGCCCGTGTTGCCGACCCACTTGTTGAAGGCCCGGGCCATGCGGGTGATCGAGTCCATGAGCAGAAACACGTCTTTCCCCGTCTCGGCCATCCGCTTGCAGCGCTCGATGACGAGCTGCGACAAACGCACGTGGCTCTCGACATCGCAGTCGAGGCTGCTGGCGAGCACATCGCCCTTCACGGTCCGCCGCATGTCCGTCACCTCCTCGGGCCGCTCGTCGATGAGCAGCATCACCAGGGAGAGATCGGGGTGGTTGGTGGAAATGGCCTGCGACACCTGCTGGAGGAGCACCGTCTTGCCCGTTCGCGGCGGAGCGACGATCAAGGCCCGCTGCCCCTTGCCGAGCGGCGTGAGCAGGTCCATGACACGGGTCGTGAGCGGCTGCTGGCCGGTCTCCAGCCGCAGCCAGGTCTCGGGATTGATGGGCGTCAGTTGGTCGAACGTCTTCACGTTCGGATAGAGGTCGGGCGCCATGCCCTCGACCTCCTGGATCTCGCGAACCCGGGGCCCCTGCTGCCGCCGTCCGGGCTGCACGAGCGCCTTGATCGCGACGCCCTCGCGCAGGCGATAGCGCTCGATCATCGTGGCGGGCACGAATGGATCGGTCCGCTCCCGGGTGTAGTTCGTTTCCGCGGTGCGCAGAAACCCGTAGCCGTTGGGATGCATCTCGAGCACGCCGCTGCCCGGCTCGAGCGGGATCGGCTCACCGTTCTCAGCGACCTCGGGCTCCGGCTCCGGCGGCCGCATGCCTTCGCTGTCCATGCCCACCGCACCGGCGCCGGCAGGCACCGGGCCGCCGCCCCCGCCGCCGCCCCGCCGGTAGCGACCGCGGCGCCGACCGCCGTACCCGCCGCCTTGATACCCACCACCCTGCCCTTGGGCACCGGGCTGAAAACCGCCCTGGCCGGGCTGACCGCCGAATCCCTGACGGCCTCGCGAACGCCTCCGCTTCGACATGGATAGAGCACCACTCCAAAGTGAAAAAACCCGCTAACGCCCGCACGGCGCGGACGAAATCCGCCGGCGAGCGACGGACGACGAGCCCGCCCTGGAACGCATATCCCAACGGGACATCAGGTTCCGGAGCGGCCTACAACAGAAGACGGAAACACGGGGCGCGGAACCTGCGGGGAGCCTCTGCGGCGGATGACCCACCGACGGCGAACCAGACCCCTGATGCTTCCGCTTCCAGCCGCGGTCCGCCTCGAAAACCCTGAGGCGAATATGAGCGACGAAAACGACTGAAGAAGCCTTCCGGAACCTCGTGAGTGGTTCTCGGAGCCGCGTTGAACACGACGCTCTGAAGTATCCGGCGAGCCCGGGAAATTGTCAAGTCGCCGAAAAACAAGGCACTCCCGGCAAGCCCGGAGATGGATCGGGACGACGACCCGGGCAACGGCGGGGGCCGGGGCAAGCCGGGGGGGTCTGCGGGCCGCATTTTCGTCGCGATTCCTCCGACCGTTTCGACCGATAGAGAACCCCGGGGGCGTTTTCATCGGGGCCAGTGGCATCCGGCCGCCCCCTTCCGCAACGAGGCAGTCCGATGCTCCTGCAAAACGCGTCCGTGCGCTATCGCGTTTCACCGTCCATGGCAGCCTGCCTGGCCTTGGCCTGCTGGTGCCCACACCTCGCCGCGGCCGCCACGCCCTGGCACAGCGACTTGGCGGGCGCCCGCTCGGCAGCGGCTGCCAACCAGCGGCCCGTGCTCGCCCTGTTCGTCGCGTCCTGGAGCGAAGAAAGCCGCGCCGTCGCGACCGCGCTGCAGGCCGACGCGGAAGTCGAAGCCCTCCTCTCCACCTGCTTCGAGCCCGTGGTGCTCGACGTGGATGGCGACCCGGAACTCACACGTCGCCTGGAAATCTCCCACGTGCCCACGGCCGTGGTGCTCGACGCCGGCGACCGGAAACTGGCCGCCTTCGAATGCCCGAAGACCATGCCGGCGTTCATTGCCGCCGCGGCCCAGGCAGTTCGCGACGTCGCCACCCAGACAGCGGCCGTGAACCGTGCGGAGAGCGCGACACCGCTGATCACGACCGCAACCGATGCCCCATCGGCACGCGGATCGATTTCCATGCTCACCGCCAAGGTCAGGCAGCTCTCCGACTTCGCCGCCGACGGTGGAGCAAACGCCTCCGGCGGCGTTTCCCAGCCGGCGGTGCTGCACGAAGCGTTCGCTGGGGATTCGGCACCGGCCGTCCAGGAACCGACGTTGCCGCGGGTGCCGCCGACCTGGACCGCTGAACGGCCGACGGCCCCGCTCGCGCTGGCACCCACCGCGACCAGTCCTCGGCCCACGATCGAACCCGTCGCCCAGGGCGTCACCAGCGCCACGCCGCCTCCCGCCGGCTCGCCTGCCTGGCTCGCCACGGCCGCCACGGCCGAGCCGGAATCGACCGCCAGCGTGTCCGACTTGCCCGCCGCCGGATCGTCGCGCACTCCCGAGAAGACGGACGCCAAGGCCCCGAACAGCTTCCTGGCCGCGATCCAGAAACCGTTCTCGGACATGGTTCGCAAGCCCGAAGCCGCCGCGGCGAAGCCCGTACCGCCGCCCACGATGCCTCCGGCCCGCCCGCAGTGGCCTGGCCAGTTGGCAGCGACGCCCCCGGCCGCCCCGGCCGTTTCGTCGGCGCCGACCGCGGCCGCCGAGGCGACGATGCCGCTGGGCCTCGAGGGCTACTGCCCGGTGACGCTCGCGGAGAAGCAGGTCTGGACCGAGGGACGGCCGCAGTACGGCGCCCGCCACCGTGGTCGCACGTATCTCTTCGCCGGCCCCGAACAGCAGCGGACCTTCCTCGCCGATCCCGACCGCTACGCTCCGGCTCTCTCGGGCGACGATCCGGTGCTCGCCTTCGAACAGGGCAAAAGCATGCCCGGCCAGCGTCGCTTCGGCGTCGTCTGCCAATCCCGCATGTACCTCTTCGCATCGCCGGCGACGCGAGACGCCTTCGCGGCGAATCCCGACAAGTACGCCGGCCGGGTGGCCATGGCCGAGCAGAGCACGACGGCGGGCACGCGGACTTATTGACCGCGGCCCACGCGGGCCCAGCCTTTGCAGCGTTCCACGGCGTCGCGCCACAGCGCCCGGAGCCGCGCGCGGCCGGCCGCGTCCATCCGCGGCTCGAACGTCCGCGCCACGCGGCGGGCGTCGGCCACGGCCGCGGCGTCGGCGTAGAAACCCTCGGCCATGCCCGCCAGCAGGGCAACGCCCAGCGCCGTCGTCTCCAGCACCACCGGACGGTCCACCGACAGTTCGAGCACGTCGGCCTGGATCTGCAACAGCAGGTCGTTTGCGGATGCTCCGCCGTCGACCCGCAGCCGGCCGAGCGGCACGCCGGCGTCCTGCTGCATGCAATCGACCACGTCGGCGACCGACAACGCGATCGCCTCGAGCGCCGCCCGGGCGACGTGGGCCCGGTGCGTGGCCCGCGACAGGCCGATGATCATCCCTCGGGCGTGCGGATCCCAGTGCGGCGCCCCGAGGCCGGTGAGCGCCGGCACCACCACCACGCCGGCGCTCGAATCCACGCCCCGCGCCAGCGCCTCGATGTCGGCCGCCCGCTCGATGAGGCCCAGTCCATCCCGCAACCAGCCCACCAGCGCCCCCGCGACGAACACGGAGCCCTCGAGGCAATAGCCGCCTCGCCCACTGCCGCCCGCCGGGAGGCAAGCGGGCGTGGTCAGCAGGCCGTGGCGGCTGCGCACCGGTTTGTCGCCGATCGCGAACATCAAAAACGCGCCGGTGCCATAGGTGCACTTGGCCTCGCCGGCCCGCACGCAGCCCTGCCCGAACGCGGCCGCCTCCTGGTCGCCGGCGCAGCCCATGATCGGTATCTCCGCCCCCAGCAGCGTCGCCTCCACGACGCCGAAGGATCCGCCCGAGGGCCGCACGTCCGGCAACATCGCCCGCGGCACGCCGAACATCGCGCACAGTTCGTCGCTCCACGCCATGGCATCGATGTCGAAGAGCAGCGTGCGGCTGGCGTTGGTGACGTCGGTGGCGTGAATCCTGCCGCCGGTCAGCCGCCAGATGAGGAACGAGTCGACCGTGCCGAACAGCACCTCACCGCGGGCGCACCGCTCCCGCAGGCCGGGCACCGTCTCCAGCAGATGCACGATCTTCGTGGCGGAGAAATACGGGTCGAGCAGCAGCCCCGTGCGGCGTCGGATCTCGTCCTCGAGCCCCGCGGCCCGCAGCCGCGCGCAGATCGGCTCCGAGACGCGGCTCTGCCAGACGATCGCCGGCGCCACCGGTTGGCCCGTGGCCCGATCCCAGAGGATCGTCGTCTCGCGCTGATTGGTGATGCCCACGGCCGCCACCTGCCGCGCGTCGATCCCGGCCTTCTGCAGCACCTCCCGGGCACAGGCCAGTTGCGACCGCCAGATGTCCTCGGGATCGTGCTCGACGATGCCCAGTTCGGTGCCGTCGGAACCGTGGGCCGTTCGCGCGTGCTGCGGGAAGTCCTGCTGGGCCACCGCCACGATCCCGCCATGGGCATCGAAAACGACCGCCCGGCTCGACGTCGTGCCCTGATCCAAAGCCAGCACGTACCGCTTGCGATCGCTCATCGTCCATCCCGGAGCTCGGTGCCCGGCCTCCCTGGGAGCCATCTTCCATACCGGTCATGCAAGCGGGCGGCGCACGCGGCCGCCTCGCCCTCCACGTCGGCGCGGGCGACGACACCGACATCCGCGAGCACCATAGCCACGTCCGTGAGCGCGTCGCGGCACAGCCCGGTGTCGAACGCCAGCATCAGCCGCCGCTCGACGACGTCGTCGAGCGTCCGCGCCCATTCCTCGCGCACGCAAAACTCCACCGCCGCCCGCGGCACCAGGCTGCCGCGGATGATGCCGGGCCGGGCGGCGATCGTGGCCACGGCGGCGGAGGCCCGGCCCCCGAAAAGCGCGACCACTCGCGATGCGACGGCCGCCGGTTCGACGCCCGCGCATCCGGCCTCGCGCACGATCGCCTCCGTCGCACGCTGCGCCGCGGCCCGCGACTCACCGGCGCACGCGCCCGGCAGCGGACGCTCCCGTGACGAGCCGCGCACAGGCCGGCCGAGCGCCGCGAGCACTTCCCTGGCCGCCGACTCCGCGAGGCTGCGGCACGTGGTCAGCTTGCCGCCCACGATCGACCAGGCAGGCAGCGGGGCTCGCGGGTGCCGCACGAGCATGTGCCGCCGCGTCACCGCCGCCGGCGATCCGCCCGTCGGCCCGGCCGCCGGCAGCGGCCGCACGCCGCAGTAATGCTGCTGCACGTCGCCCGGCCCGGGGGCGACGTCGGGAAAGAGCCGGGCCGTGGCCGCCAGCAGATAGGCGATCTCCGCGTCGTCGGCCCGGGCCGTCGCCGGATCGCCCGTGAACGGGATGTCGGTCGTGCCCACCAGCACGAGGTCGGGCCCGAAGGGCAGCACGAAGAACGGCCGGCCGTCGTCGGCCTCGGCATAGACGCCATGCTCGGCCAGTGCGGCCCGCAGCCGCGGCGTTCGCAGCAGCAGGTGGCTCCCCTTCGTGCCGCCGATCAATCGGCGGCCGTCGGCCTCCGGCGTGCCCCAGGGAAACACCGCCGCGAGCGTGCGATCCACCCACGCGCCGGTGGCGTTGACGATCGCCGCGGGCCGGATGTCGACGGTGGCCTGATCGTCCGCTCCGGTCACCCGCAACACGCCCCCTGGCAGCAGCGCGACCCGACGATGCGTGTACACGTCGCACGACGTGCCCGCCTCGGCCGCGGCCTGGCGCGCATCGACGAGCAGTTCAACCGTGAACCGCTCGGGATAAAGCAGCTGCGCGTCGGTGTAGATGCAGCCCCATGCGAACGCGTCCGGATCGACACGCGGCAGCCCTGAGCCCCCGGCCCGCACCGTGCGGTGCCGCGGCCAGCGTGAGTCGCTCGCGAGCAGGTCATAGAGGGCCAGCCCCGTGCCGACGGTCCAACTGCCGCGGCCCCGTGGCGGCCGCCACCGGCGGGCCAGGCTGTCGAGGCCGACGAGCCGGGCCGCCGCGGATCGCAGGCCGCCCAGCCGGCCCCGCACCGGCACGAAGAACGGCAGCGGCCCGACCAGGTGCGGCGCCAGCCGCACGAGCCGGTCTCGCTCCGCGAGGCTCTCGCGCACGAGCCCGATCTCCCCATACTCCAGATACCGCAGGCCGCCGTGGATCAGCCGCGTGGACCAGGCGGTGGCGCCGGACGCCACGTCGTCGGCGTCGACCACGGCGACCGGCACGCCCGAGAGGGCGAGTTCCCGGGCGAGCGCCGCGCCGTTGATTCCGGCCCCGAGCACGACGACCGGCCGATCATCCGCCACGGACACCCCCTCCGCGCCACATCCGTGACGCATGTCGTGCCGCCCTGCCGCCGCCACGGTATTCTCGGGGCGAAGGCTCACCGGACTCGGCACATGGCGACTTCCTCGAAAGCATGCGGCCGTCAGACTACCGCCGCGGCCGGCGGATCGTCAGCAGCGGTCGCCCTTTGGCTGGCCGCCGCCGCATGCGCCGCCGCGGCCGGCCTCGACGACCCGGTGCGGGCGTCGTGGCAGTCGCTGCCGCTGCGCGAATGGTCGGCCCGGGTCACGGACCTCGCGGGCATGCCCGTGATCGTCGATCGGCGGGTCGACCCCGACACGCCGGTCACGCTCGATGGCGGTGGCCAGCCGCTGCGCGACGTGTTGGCGGAGGTCGCTGCCGCTGCCGACGCGGAGGTGGCCGAGCTGCGATCGTCGATCCGCATCGTGCCCCGCGGCCGGCGCGACCTCTGCGAGCGCGCGGAAGACGCACGCGAGCGCGAACTCGCCCGCCTCGCCGCGGATCCGCGGACCGCGCTCCGCGCCCGCAGCCCCTGGACATGGCCCGCGGCCGCACGCCCGCGCGACCTCGTCGCCGCCGTGGCGGCCGAGGCGGGCATCGCGGCGCTGGACGGCATCGATGGCATTCCCCACGACCACTTTCCGGCGGCCGACCTGCCGGCGATGAGTCGGGCCGAAAAACTCGACCTCGTACTCGCCCACTTCGACCGCCGCATCGAGTGGCGCACCGCCGCCGGCCGCGCCCGCGGCGCGATCGTGCCGCTCGACACGAACCTGCCGCCAGCGCGGCGCCCGCCCGCGCGAAAGCCCGTCGCCCGTCCGCCACGGCAGCCGCAGACCGCCGTCTTTTCGTTGCGGGTCGCAGCTCCGCTCGACGAACTTCTCGCCACCCTCGCCGGACAGTTCGGGCTCGCGCTCGATCTCGACCGGGACTCGCTCCGCACCCTCGGTATCTCGCCCCGGGAGATCGTTCGCGCCGACGTCCGCGATCTACCCCGGGAGCGACTGCTCGACGAGGTCCTCGGGCCCGTCGGCCTGGCTTGGCGGATCGACGGCGAACGACTCCGGGTCTTCGCGTCACCCTCTGCAGAAGGCAACGAATGAGCGGCCACCATCGCCCGCAGACCGCCGTTTTCCGTCGCCCGTTCCTGCTCGCCGGCGCGATCGCCGCCGTGGCCGGGCTGTGCTTCGCAGGTCCCGCCTGCGCCGCCGACGCCCTGACCGGCGCCGCGGCCCGTGATCTCGTCGCCGCTGCCGCCGTGAAGCCGTCGGTGCACGCCGAGCGACCCGAGATCGAAGCGGCGCTGCGGACCGCCGGCGTCCCCGCCGAGGAACTCGCACGCCTGTGGGCAGCCGTCGATGCCACCGTGGTGCCCGGCGCCGGCAGTCGGCTCGACGGCTTTTTGTTCCTCACGCGCGACCCGGAGTGGCGCCGCTGGCGAAACCACTTCGCCGAATATCTGGAGATCTCCGCTCCGGACGTCGCGCCCGAGGCGGTCCGCGAGCTGCTCGCTTACGGCGGTGTGATCACGCTCGGCGGCGTGGCGCAGCCGACACCGGAACTGCTCGCGGCGCTCGACGGCTTCGGCGGTGAGGACTGGGGCACCGCGCTCGAACTGCCGGCCATGACGGAACTCTCCCCGGCGGCCGCGGCCGGCCTGGCGCGCACGAAATGCCTCCTCATCATGCCGGCACTCGATTCGCTGCCGGTCGCGGCGGCCCGAGCCCTTGCCGCCCACGAAGGCGTGGGCGTCGTGCTCGGCGGCCTGTCGCGTCTCGATCCCGAAGCGGCCGCGGCCCTCGCACGACTGAAGTCCCTGCAGGGCATGCTCCTGCCCGATCTCGAGGTCCTCGAGTCCGTGCCGCTCGCGGGCCGGCTCGCGAAGCAGGACCATGTCTTTCTGCCCCGCGTGAAGCGCCTCACACCGGAGATCGCCCGCGCCTTGGCCCCCAACGAGGGCGGCGAATTGTCGCTTCCGGGTCTCGAGAGCCTGCCGGTCGACGTAGCCCGCGCCCTCGCCGCGTCCGGATACTTCGGCATCACGCTTCCGCCCGCGCTCGAGCCGCCGCCGGCCGCGGCCCTCGCCGGTCACAATGGGCCCCTGATGATCCCTGGTGCGCTCGCGCCGCGGGTCGAGACTGCAGCGGCATTGGCCCGCCACCCCGGCGAGATCCGGCTACCCGGCCTCGCCACCCTGCCCGCGGACGTGGCCGCGGCGCTGGCGCCTCACGAGGGGGTTCTCGTCTGCGAGCGGCTCACCGCCTTGCCTCCCGCCACGGCCGCGGCGCTGGCGAAGCACCGCGGCGGACTCTGGCTGGGCGGCCTGCGAACGATCGATGCGGAGACCGCCCGCCTCCTGGCGACCGGCACCGGCCCGCTGGCGCTGCCGGATCTGCAAGCCATCGCGCCGCGGGCGCTGGCGGCACTGCTCGAGAAGGAGCAGGTGGAACTGCCTCCGCGCGAATCCTTGCAGCTCCTGCCCGACCCCGACGGCAGCCGCGACGACTTCCCGGCCCCGTAAGGGCCGACGATCACCGCCCCACGCGGGACCGAGCGGCGTCCAGGTTGCGCCGCGCCGGCTCGAAGGCCGAATCGCGCTTCAGCGCCTCGCCGTAGGAGCCGACCGCTTCGGCGAACTTGCCCTGCTGGGCCTGGGCCACGCCGCGGTTGAACCAGGCCCGCACGTCCTTGGGATCGTGGCGGATCGCCTGGTCGAAGTCGAACTCCGCCTTCCGCGGCTGCTCGGTCCGCAGGTAGGCGAGCCCCCGATTGAGATAGGCGAGCATGAACGTGCGGTCGCGCCGGATCGCCGACGCATAGGCATTGATCGCCTCCAGCGGCCGATCGAGCTCCATGAGCGTCAGCCCGCGCCACAGTTCCGGCCGCGGGTCGTCGTAGGCGATGCCGGCGGCGTCTTCAAAGTCCTCGAGGGCGATGCCGTGGAGGCCGAGATGGAACCAGGCGATCCCGCGCCGCAGGTAGAGCTCCGGATCCTGGGGATCGATCGCCAACCCCCTCGAGCAGGCGTCGACGGACCCTTCGAGATCGCCCAGCCGCCGCGACACGACGCCCAGCGCGAGATAGGCGACCGTCAACTTCGGATCGAGCTTGATGGCCTCGCGCAACTTGCCGCGCGCCCCCTGCAGGTCGCCCTTGAGATCGAGCTGCTCGGCTTCGGCCACGATCTTCTCGGCCGGCGAAGGCTCCCACTCGTCGCGCGTGTCGAACCGGTCGCGGGTGGTCGCCCGTGGCTCCGCTCGGGCCCGATCGCGCCGCGGGCGGCGTTCGGCGGCCGCCCCGGGGACGGTCGTTTCCGGAAAGGGAACGGGCAGTTGCGGCACCGGCTTCACGGTCTCGCGCGGAGTACCGATCGGCGGCGTCGGCCGCGGCGTTGCCGTGCCGGCGGCCGGCTGCCTCCCGAACGGATTGAGCTCGTCGGCGAACGGGTCGTCTTCGGGCACGCCCGGACTCTGCTGGCCGTGGACGGCCGGTGCCACGAGCACGAGCAGCAGCATGCCAATGACCACGCCACGTGCCCGCGCACGGGCGCGGCCGACGGAAGGCGGCGTCGGGGAAGGCAGTACGGCGGAACGCTGGGTCATGATGGATGAGTTCCCTGGTAAAGATCGGCACGCACGGTCGGCACAGCGGCGGAAAGCCCGGCCCCCGCGGCCTGGCCGGCCCAATCGTCGCGACCCCACCCGGGGTCGCCGCGCAACCGACACGGTCACACGTTCGCGGCGCCCAACAATCCTCCCAGCCGCTCCTGGATGCCATCCTTGATGCGGCCGGCGAACAGGCCGGCCATGCCGGGCACCTCCACCCGCACCACCAGTTCCTCGACGAGGATGTCGACTTCGCTGTCGATGTCCATGCCCATCACCGTGAGCATCAGTTTGAGGCGGTCTTCGCCCTCCCACGCGGCATCGATGCCGCCGACCTTCTCGGCATATTCGTCGCGGGCGCGGACGATGGCCGCATCGAGCCGGCGGCGGACTTCGTCGCGACCGAGGGAATGAGGCACCCGCACTTCGAGCGATTTCACGGTTCTACTCCAGAGGCTGCGTGGCGGTATCGGGGCCCGCACGGCCGCAAAGTTTACCAAGCCGCCGGACCAGTTTCCCGCACACGGTTCCGGACCGCCCCCCGACGCAGGCGGCCGAGCGGACCGCGATGACGTCGGGGCCGCAGGCGACGGCCGCCGGCAGCGTCTCGGCCGTAAGGTTTCCGGCCAGCACGGCGAGCATCCCGGCCCGCCTCGCCCGCCCGATCCAGTCCGCAACCCGCCCCGCCGACTCTGCATCCCCCGCCACCGGCCCGCCTGCTTTGTCGAACGTGTCCACCAACAGTAAGCCGACTCCGGCCGCGGTCGCCGCGACGATCACCTCGCCGGGCGACGGGCTCCCCGCCCGTTCCCAGTCCGCATAGGCCACGGCCACGGGCGCGACCCCCGCCGGAAGCCCCGCCGCGAACTCCCCGAACAACGCCCGCCAATCGCCCGCGGCCGTCCCGGCCAGCCCCGCCTTCACGGCAGCCGGCGGCACACCGCCGTCGTCGAGCAACGCGATCGTCCGCCGCACATGCTCGTGGATCGCCGCGACGCCGTCCTGCAACTCGCCACCGGCCAGCGTCCACGGCATTCTCCGCCCCACGACGGCGGCGATGCGGGCCGTGACGCCACAGCCGGCCGCTCCCAGCGGCCCGCGGGCCGGTTCCTTGACGTCCACGATCGTCGCCCCGCCGGCGATCGCTTCCCGGGCCTCGGCCTCGTCGCGCACGCTCACGAGCAGGCCGCAGCCGCCGGAGGCCGATCGACGCGGCACGATGGCGCCGGATGCCCTCGTCGCCGCCTTCATCGGCACGCCTGCTCCACCGCCGGCCGCGGCGGCGTTGCCACCTCGCGTTTCGCCTCCAGGATTCGCTGGCCGAGCTGCTTCGTGACCTCCAGCGACAGCGGCTCGCACCACCGGCCGTCGATGACGACATGGCCGTCGTTCCAGGTGCCCCAGGCGGCGAACGTCGGCCGCTCTTTCCAAGCGACGGCCCGCTCGGCCAACCGCATCACGACGGTGCCGACGCGCCGCGGGGCCGCCTCGCTGCCCTCCAGGGGGCTCGATCCGGGAAACACGCACTCCACGATCTCCAGCGGCACGTCATGCGCGGTCAGCGGCGATAGCCGCACCCGCAGCATGCCGCCCCGCCGCACGAGCCGCGGCAGCGACGCCGCCACAACCAGCGCCAACGCGATCGCTCCGCCCGCAGCACCGACCGCCGCGAGCGCCCACCAGCCCCAGGCGGGACCGCCGGCCACCCACAGCGTGGCGGCCGCCACCGCGCCCGCCAGGGCGACCACCACGGCCCCGGCCACCGCCGGACGCGGATTGCTGCGCAGCCACACTTCGGATGGTCCCGCTGCCGTTCCAGTCATCGCGCTTTCGGTTTTCCCCCGTGTTTCATACGATTTTGCCGCCCGCCTTCCCGAGGATGCCTTCGTCCATGCACGACACCGTCCGCCCGACCGCTTCCCACGAGTCGCACGTCCGCACCGATCCCACGCTGTTTGTGATCGGGGCGGCGCTCGCAGCATACGCCCTGGCCACGCTCTTCGGTTGGCCCCAGTATGGTCGTGACTTGCTGGTGCAGGCACAAGCGGCCCACCATGCCCCGGACCACCACCCGGCACCGGATGCGGCCCACCCGCCGGCCGCCGACCACGCCTCCGTGTCGCCGCCGCTCCCCACGGTGCTCCCGTTCGTGCTCCTGCTGGCGGCGATCGCCGTGCTCCCCCTCACCCCGCAGTTCGCCCACTGGTGGGAGCACAATTCCAGCAAGCTGCTGGTCGCCGGCATCCTCGGCCTGGTGACGCTCGCCTACTACACGTTCTTCCACCGCCACCCGGTCGACCTGCACTTCCCGGCCCATGCGACCGTGGCCCCGGCCGCCGCCGGCCCCTCCTGGAGCACCGCCGCTACGGTTCTCGCCAACGCGATGCTCTCGGAATACGTCCCCTTCATCGTGCTCCTCTTCGCGCTCTACTGCATCACCGGCGGCGTGCGGATCGAGGGCGACCTGCAGGCCACGCCGACGGTCAACGCCTCCTTCCTCGGCATCGGCGGCCTGGCGGCGAGCTTCATCGGCACCACGGGGGCGGCGATGCTCCTGGTGCGGCCCCTGCTGGAGACCAACAAGGAGCGGCGGGTCGTGGCCCACACGCTGGTGTTCTTCATTTTCATGGTGTGCAACTGTGGCGGCTGCCTGTTGCCGATCGGCGACCCGCCGCTGTTCCTCGGCTACCTGGAAGGCGTCGACTTCCTCTGGACGCTCTCGCTGTGGAAGCCGTGGCTGGTCACCAACGGCATCCTGCTGGCGGTGTACTGGCTGTGGGACACCTTCTATGCCCAACCGCGGGAACGCACGGCCGACATCGTGCGCGACGTCCGTGCCGCCGGCCCCCTGAAGATCAGCGGGCTGTGGCCCAACGCCCTCCTCCTGGCTGGCGTGATCGCGGCCGTCGCCCTCCTCGATCCCTCGAAGCCGTTCCCGGGCACCTCCTGGCACCCCTGGATCTACCTGCGCGAGGCCGTGCTGCTGGCGCTCGTCGGGCTGTCACTGCTCCTCGGCTCGAAGGAGGTGCGGCGTCAGAACGGCTTCTCCTACGGAGCGATCCTGGAGGTCGCGGCGCTGTTCCTCGGCATCTTCGTCTGCATGCAGCCGGCCCTGGCCCTGCTCAACGAGCGTGGCGCGAGCCTGGGGATCGATTCCCCGCGGGCCTTCTTCTGGGCGACGGGATCGCTGTCGAGCGTGCTCGACAACGCCCCGACCTACCTCGTGTTCTTCAAGACGGCGCAGGCCCTGCCTGCCGCGGGCCCGACGATGGCCGGCGTGGAAGTCGGGCGACTGGCCGCGATCAGCCTCGGTGCCGTATTCTTGGGGGCGATGACCTACATCGGGAACGGCCCGAACTTCATGGTCAAGGCGATCGCGGAGCAGTCCGGCGTGAAGATGCCGAGCTTCTTCGGCTACATGCTCTACAGTTTCGGCGTCCTGCTGCCGATCTTCGCCCTCGTCTCGTTCCTGTTCCTGTGACCTCCGGCGGCCTCCCCGCGTGACCCCAGCCCGTCCCGACGCCGACTCCTTCGAGACCGTCACCACAGACGCCCAGTTGCGCGAACTCGTCGGGCGGCTCCAGGACCACGCCCACGTGGCCTTCGACACGGAGTTCGTGTCGGAGCACACCTACCGCAGCCAGCTCTGCCTCCTGCAGATCGCCGCCCCCGACGTCCTCGCCGTCGTGGATACGCTGGCCGTCCGCGACCTGGAGCCGTTCTGGAGGCTGCTCGCGGAGCCCGGCCGGACGACGGTCGTCCATGCCGGCCGCGAGGAGATGGGCTTCATCCTCCACGCAATCAAGGCCCGTCCCGCGGAACTGTTCGACGTCCAGGTGGCCGCCGGCCTCGTGGATCACGACTACCCCGCCGGCTATGCCGCGATCGTCCGCCGGTTCCTCAACCTGCCGACGAACAAGGGCGAGACGCGGACCGACTGGCGTCAGCGGCCGCTGACGCAGGCCCAGCTCGCCTACGCGGTGGACGACGTCCGCCACCTGGAGAGGCTGTGGCGGAAGCTCGAGGGCAAGCTCGAGGCGCTCGGCCGCACGGCCTGGATGCGCGAGGAGATGGCCACCTGGCAGGACGACGTCGAGGAGTCGTTCATCCGCAAACGCTGGCGCCGCGTGTCCGGCCTCAACGGCCTCTCGCGCCGCGAGCTGGCGATCGCCCGCGAACTGTGGCATTGGCGGGACTCCGTCGCCGAGCAACGTGACATGCCGCCGCGCCGCGTGCTCCGCGACGACTTGCTTGTGGAGCTGTGCAAGCGCAAAAGCGCCGACGAGCGGCAGATCTCGGCCGTCCGCGGCATGCAGCGGTCGGACCTGCGGCACATCCTCAAGGGGCTCGCCGACGCGATCGGCCGCGGCCTCGACCTCCCCGACGACGAGTGCCCCGGCGGCGAGCGGCACCGGGCCCCGCCGTCGCAGCTGGCGATGCTCGGCCAGTTCCTGGCCACGGCGATCGCCGGATTGTGCCGGCAGATGAACCTCGCGCCGGCGCTGGTCGGCACGTCGTCCGACATGCGCGACCTCCTGGCGAGCAAGCTCGGCTACGACGCCGGCGACCGCGCCCCGCTGCTGGCCTCCGGCTGGCGGGCCGAGGTGGTGGGCGACGTGGTGGACGACCTGCTCGCTGGCCGCGCGTCGCTGCGAATCGGCGACGTCCGCTCGCACGATCCGTTGGTGATCGACCGGCGGGGCTGATCACGTCCGGGCCTGCGGCTCGGCACCGAGCGGCGGTCTCCGAGTTTCGAGTCCGGCCCTCCAGCCGCATCAGGCACGGCGGTCAGAGGCCGCCGCTACCGGAACCGACCGGCGCCCCCTGCGGGAGCGCGGCGAGCACCTCGAGCGCCCGGCGGCGGTGGGCTTCGTCGCCGCCCTCGATCGTGATCCCACCCCGACTCTGAACCTCCGGCAGCGACGTGGTGCCCGCCAGGAGTCGCTCCAGGGTCGCGGCGGCCAGCCAGATCGTCGACGTGCGGCGCGACGGCAGGCCGACGTGGAGCGCGACCGGCCGGCGATCCGCGACCGCGAGCGTCCACTGCCCTCCGCCCCCGCCGGTCGCCGCCAGGCCGACGAACTCGCCATCCGCGGCCGCCCAGTCGGCCGGGCCGAGCGCCGCTTCGAGAGCCGCGCGGGCCGTCGCGTCGCGGGCCGGGCGCCCCGCTGGCGGCCAGCGGAAGTTGGCCCCGATCGCGAACCGGCAGAGCCGGCGGATCGACTGCTCGTCGAGCACGGGCGCCGGCAGGTCCGGCAACGCCCGGCGCGTGTGCGTCGCGTCGAACGTCGGATCGTCGCGCCAGTAGGCCTTGTAGACGTGCATCTGATCGACGAACAGTCGACCCAGCGTGGCAGGGTCGAAGCCCGCCTTCGGCTTCGGTCGGCCCGCCGCCGCGAGCGCCTCCCGCTGCCTCCGCAGGTCGGCCGCCATCTCCACGACGAGCCCCTCGAACACGCGGCACAGCGTGCCCACGCTCGTCGGTGCGCCCGACGTCAGATGGTAGGTGCGCCCATGGAGCGATTCGTCGAGGATGATCCGCGTCATCGCGGCCGACACCCAGTCCACCGGCACGAGGTTCTTGCACTCCCCGCCGGTCATGCCGAGCACGTCGAGCAGCGAGCCCGGCGGCAGCTCGGCCCCCACGAACGCCTCGACGAAGGGCTGCACGATCCGCAGCGGCTTGTAGAAGCCGTGGAAGGTGTTCGTGAAGCCGTGCACGAGGTCGCCGACGATGATGCTCGGGCGATGCACGGTGCAGACGTCGAAGCAGTCGGCGGCCGTGGCCTCCCCCTCGGAGACGATCTTGCTGCGCTCGTAGTCGTTGCCCGGCGTCTGACCGACGTCGAGCTCCGTCTCCAGGATCCGTCCCTCCCGCAGGCCGCAAACGTAGGCGCTCGACACATGGTGCAACCGGCGGACGCCCGTCTCGCGGCACAGCGCGACCACGTGCCGCGTGCCGGTGACGTTGCTCGTGTAGGGCTCGCCGTCGGCCTCCCGCAGCTGAAACGAGAGGCTCGCCGCCGAGTGGATCACCTCGCGGACGTTCCGCGCGATCCACGCCCGCTGCTCCGGCGGCAGGCCGAGGCCCGCGACGGAGAGATCCCCTTCGAGCACGACGGGGCAGGCCACCTCGGCGCCGGCCACCTCCCGCCAGTCGTCGAGGAGCTCATCCACGCGGTCCGCGGCGGCCGCCGTCTTCGAGCCGCGGACGATGACCGCCACGCGGCGGCCGGCCGCGGCGAGGTCGCGGAGGAGCGATCGGCCGAGAAGGCCCGTCGCGCCGGTGAGCAGAATGTGGGAATCGCTGGTGCTGTTCATGGCTTGCCTGCCTGTCTCGGCCGCCGTCATGGCGGCCGTTCACCGGTCACACGTGGATCGCAGCCCCCCCATCCACGACGAGGGTCTGACCCTGGACGAGGTCGGAGAGCGGGCTCGCCAGGAAGAGCACCGCGTCGGCCACGTCGGCCGCCTCCAGCATCCGCTCGCCCATCATCGTCTTGTGCTTGCGGCCGGCGAACATCTCGGCGGCGCCGGGAAGCCGCTTCGTGGAGTCGGTCTCCACCAGCCCCGCCTCGACGACGTTCACGTTCACGCCCCGGTCGCCGAGTTCGAGCGCCCAGTGCCGGGCCAGCGCCGTGAGCGCCGCCTTCGAGCCGCCGATCAGGCCGTACATCGGCAGGGCCATGTGGGTGCCGTGACTGGAGAGCACGACCACCTTGCCGCGGCCGTCGGCCCGTTCCAGGAGCGGCGTCGCCGCCTTGAGCAGGTGCACCAGCGAGAGCACGTTCGTGTGCATCGCGGCGTCGAAGTGCCGCTGCGTGGTGGCCGCCAGCGGCCGGAAGCCGCCGGTGGCCGCGTTGTGGACGAGCACGTCGAGCCGGCCGAACTCCCGCTCCACGAACCCGACCATGTCGGCCACGTCCTCCTCTTCGCCGACGTCGGCCCGCACGCAGGCGGCGTTGCGGCCCAGGGCCGCGATCTGCGCCGCCACGTCGTCGGCCTCGCGGCCGCTGGTGACGTAGTTGACGACGACGTCGGCGCCCGCCGCGGCGAGCCGCAAGGCGCAGGCCCGGCCGATGCCGCGGCTGGATCCGGTGACCAGGGCCACCTTTCCGGTGAGATCGATCATGCAGGAAACTCCTGGAGAGAGGGTGTGGAAGGCCCGGGACGCCGGGCGTAGATCAGCCAGTGTCGGGCGAAGACATCGGGCGCCTGCTGGAAGCTCTCGGTGAGGAAGCCACGGCCGGCGAGCACCCGCTCCATGCGGTCGCGCGACTCGTCCCCTTCGTGCACCTCGACGACGGCCTGCCTGACGAGCGGCCAGTGCCGGTCTTCGACGCCGGCGAGGCATTCGAACTCGGCACCCTCGACGTCCACCTTGAGGAGATCGATCCGCGTGATGGCCTCGCTGTCGATCACGTCCGAGAGCCGCACCAGACGGCAGCGGACCTGCTCCGCAGCCTGATAGCGACGCCGGATCGCCTCCGCCCAGCGGTCCGCCAGCCGCGCCGGCAGGAGCCCGAAGAGCGGCCCGAACCGGCGCCGCAGGTCGGCGCGGATGAAGCGGTTCGACTCCGCCCGGGCCGCCGCCGAATCGTCGGGGTACATCGAAGAACTCGTGGAAGTCCGCGGGTAGAACGTGAACTCGGCCGCGCCGTTGCGGGCCGCGGCGCCCGCCTCGTGCAGCCGCACGTCGAGCCGGCAGTGCTGGCGCACGTTTCGCTCCAGCGCCGCGAACGTGGCGGGCAGCGGCTCGAAGCAATGCACCGTGCCGCGGGCGATCCGGTCCCCGCACCACATCGCGCACATGCCGACGTTGGCACCGACGTCGAGGATCGTGTCGCCGTCGGTGAGCGTGATCCCGAACAGTTCGTAGATCCGCCCGACGAAGATCTCGTCGTAGGCGATGATCGTGTTCTCGGGACAGAGCGTCGCCACCTCGCGGCCGCCAGGGAGCCGCATCGTGTCGAGGCCGGACGAGGAGGCGTTCGGGGCGATCATGCGACTTCCTCCACGGGCCGCGTCCGTGCGACCGAAGCCCGGCCCTCGAGATGGTCGAGCAGCCACCGCTGGAAGTGCACGATGCGCTCCTCGCGCCGCGAGATCAGGCCGGGGCCGGGATGCCGCGGCGACTCGATGCCGGCCTGCACCTGCGGCAGCACCGTCAGGTCCTCGGCGATGATTCGCCTCCAGGTTCGCAGCGACCCGTGGACGAGGGCCCGCGCGGCGGCGTCGGCCACGACGCGGCCCCGGCCCGACTGCCAAGTCAGGCTGCGGAAGGACACGCGGCAACTCCGTGGCCCGGTGGGCACGACCGTCTGGAAGCCGACGCCGAGATCGACCTCGACCCGCATGAATCCCGGATGCACGTGGACGTGGACGTAGCGGCCGTCGGCGGGCCGGCCGATGTTCCGGGCCACGGCCCGTTTGAGCCGACCCCAGACGGTCGGGTCGCCCGGTGCCTCGAACCGCGACCCGCCCGGGAAGAGCCCGTGCTCGCAGGCCGCCTCCTCGGGAAACGAGCCCAGCGACCGGGCGTGGACGGTGCCCACGTGGTAACTCTCGAGGTTGTTCTCGACGACGAGCTTCCAGTTGACCGGGAGCTCCACGTCTTCCCGCCAGGCGATCGTCGTCGCCTCGTCGAAGTCGGTGGCGATCCTGTCGGCCTCGCCGCCCAGCCACTCCCGGGCCGACAAACCGGCCGTGGCGAACGACAGGAACACCACCTTGCCCACCGTCTCCACGCGCAGCACGTCGAGACCCAGCCGGCCCTTCTCCAGCGGGCGGAAGCTCGGAGCGTCGGGGATCCGCCGCGTCGCTCCGGAGTCGTCGTATTCCCAGCCGTGATACTCGCAGGTCAGGGCCGTGCAGCACCCGTGCGACTTGCCGGTGAGCTTCGCGAGCCGATGCGCGCAGACATTGCGGTAGCCGCGGATCTCTCCGTCGCTGCCGCGCCGCAGGATCACCGGGCCGCCGACGTGGTCGAACGTGACGAATGATCCCGCGCGGGGCAACTCGTCGGTCAGCGCCACGGCCCACCATGCCGGCAGGAGCGCCCGCTCGACCTCACGGTCGTGCCACGCCGGGTCGTGATACGCCGCGGGCGGCAGCAACTGCGGCAAATGGGTCTCGCTCACGAACATGCGACCGGCTCCTCGCACGCCCCACGGCCGGCGCCCACCGTGCCTGCGTGACCCGTGACGGGCGCCGTCGCGGCGATCGCCACCACGTGCCGGCCGACGGTCGCGAACCGACCCGCGCCGGCCACCAGCGCATGGCGATCGCGGACGACCCAGCTGAAGCCGTTGGGCGACAGGCTCTCGATCGTCACGTGCCGCGGACGAAACTCGGTATCGAGCCGGGCCGCCTTGTAGGCCGCCTCCTTGGCCGCCCAGAGCAGGGCCCGCAGCAGCCCCAGATCGTCGGGCATCAGCGCCAGCTCGTCCGGCGAAAAGAACACGTCGAGCGCCCGGCCGGCGTCGGCGGGATCGACGATGTCGAGGCCCACCTGACCGTCGGTCGAGACCGCCGCACCGAGCAGGCCGCTGACGTGCGACAACGACACCGAAGGACCGCTCGACATGCCCGCGACACTGACCACCGGACGGCCCGACGGAGCGAGCCCGGCGACGCGCACTCCGGCACCAGGGGCCGAGAGCAGCGTCGCGACGAGATCCTCCGCCAACCGCAACGCCGCGCCCGAGAGCGACTCGACACCGCCGAACGGCGGCTCGAAGACGGCCGCCACGGCCCAGCAGCCGACATCGAGGCCGTGGCATACGCGGCCCACTGGCAATGCGTTTCCGAGTCTCCAACCGATCATGAGGTGCGGCTCCGCTCAGGCCCCATCACCGCCAAGTGCAGGCCGTCGAGAGCCAGGATCGCCCGGCCGTCCGCGTTGAAGAGCACGAGGTCGTAGACACTCGCCCGTTGGTCTTGCGACCGGAACTGCATCCGCACGGTGCACTTCTCGCCGCGCCGGGGCTGGTCGACGATCCGCAGTCGCTGGAACCGCACCGGCACCTCCACCCGACGGCCGCACAAGATGTAGGAGTACACCGCACAGGCGACGATGCACCCGTCGAGGATCGCGATCGGAACCGTCCAGCCGGCGGCACCCCGCGGGCCGGCCACGACGTCCGCATCCGGCGCGACCAGCCGCCCCCAGCCGCCACTGCGGTCGAGGAACAGGCCCGTCAGCGTGCGGAAAGCGGGGCCGTGCCACATCGGCCCGTCGTCCTGATAGACCATCGGGTTGTAGGGAAACGGCGGCTCGTCGAGCGTCGCGGCGATCGGCTCGACCGGTCCGCCGGTCACCGCACCGCTGACATGCACACGATCCTCGCCCGCAACGCGGCCCTCGCTGTTGAGCATTTCCGCCCAGCCGCGGATTTCGCGCCGTCCGGCTGTTGCAGGAGCCACCTCGACGCGGATCTCACGGGTCTGGTCGACGGGAAAACCGATCGGCCGCTCGACGGCGAAATCGCGGATCTCGCCGCCGGCGCCGCCGGCGGCCAGCGCCGCCTGGGCGATCAGTTCCGCCCCCATCACGGCCGGCAGCAGCGGCCGGCCGAATTGCTTGTGCTCGCGCAGGAAGCGGTCGCTCGTGGGATCCAACTGAAACCTCACCCACGTCACATCCCCGCGCGGCTCGACGCCGGCCACGAGGCTGCCGCGGTGGGCGGCATCCGGAGCCGCGGGCACCGTCGGTTCCTCGACCGCATCCGAACACATGGCCGGCTCCGTGACGAGCACCTCGGCGTCGGGCAGGCCCGCCTCGACCTCGTCCATGAACCGGCGCACGCCCTCCGCGAGCGGCATGAACTTCAGTCCGAACTGCTCGAGCACGAACCGGCTCTCGGGCCGGCTCGCCATCCCGACCTCGTCCCAGGCGTGCCAGTGGAAGACCGTGCCCCGCAGGTGCGGCCGCCGCTGCCGCAGCCCGCCGACGATCTTCGCGAGCATGTCGTTGGCCAGCGAATAGTCGGCCTGGCCGTGGCCGCCGAGCCGGCCGCTCGTCGAGCCGAATCCGATCACCGCCTCGAGCTTCGCCGGATCGACCGCCGCCAGCAGGTGCTCGAGCCCGGCGCACTTCGGGCCGAGCGTCGCCTCCAGCCCGTCGAGCGTCTTCTTCTCGAAGCGGCAGGCCGCCTCGAAACCGGCGCCGTGGACGATGCCCCGCACCGGCCCGAGGTCGGCGGCGATCCTGCCCACCGCCGCCCGCACCGCCGCCACGTCGGCGAGGTTGCAGGCGTAGTAGCGGGCCTCGACGCCGGCCGCCCGGAACTTCGCCAAGGACCGTTCGATTTCGATCGACTTCTCGATCCGCTTCCAGGCGCCGCGGGGATCCTCGCCCCGGGCCTTCGCCTCGAGCATCACGCGGCCCTTGAGGTCGCGGAGGCCGGCGTCATCGAGCACGAGCCAGGCCGGCTCCACCGCCACCGGTGCCGTCGATCCGACGAGCGCCAGCCGCAGCCCGTGCCGGCGGCCGAGTTCCCGGCAGCACTCCGCGGTCACGCCGCGGGCGCCGCCGGTCACGACCCAGGCGCTACCCTTCGCGAGCGCGGCCAGCGGAGCGGCCGCGCGGGGCGGCACGTCGCAGGGCACGACGGTCATCCGCCGCCCATCGACCAGTGCCGTCTCGACCGGGCCCGGCCCGTCCCGCATCTCGGCGACGGCAGCCGCGGCAACGTCGGCCGCCGGCAGCGTGGACGCCGCATCGAGCACCCGCACATGGAGCCCGGCGAACTCACGGGCCACGCCCTTGAACAGTCCCGCGATCGCCCCGCCGGCCGGTGACCCGATCGGGGAGGCGAGCCCGAAGTCGCCGCCCAGCGACGTCACGCCCGTGAGTGTGGCCGCGGCAACGTCGCCGGCCTTGCCCCGGATCACGAGCCACCGCTGGCAGGCGAAGAAGGCGGCGATCACCGACCGCGCCCGCCCGGGCAGCCAGTCTCCGGCGTCGCTCCGCGGCGCGACCACGACGAGGTGGCGGACCGCACCGCTCTCTTCAGCCCGCTCCACCGCGGCGATGGCCTCCTCGGCCGAGCCGCACTCCACGGCGATCGGCGTCCCGCCGGCCGCCCGGATGGCGGCGATGAACGACTCGGCGAGCGGGCCGGCGTTGACGACGAGCACGCGTTCGCCGGTCAGGCGGCGGCAGGCTTGCAGCGGCGCGGCCTCGCGCAGCACCAGGCCGTAACGACGCGTGACATCGGCCCGCGACGCGATCGGCTCGCGCGTCGTCACGGCCGTTGCGGCCTGCGCCGCGGCCACGCGATCCCAGCCCTGGCCGAGATCGGTCGCGGCCGGCGCCCATTCCGCTCCGGCAGGACCACCCGCGGCGGCGGAAAGCCGGCCGTCGATGGTCCCGATGGCGATCCAGCCGCAGGTCGCCGCGAGCGCGTCGCGCACGCCGGGCACCGCCTGCAGCAGGTCGGCAGCGGCGGCCTCGGCCGCCCGCGCCCCGTCGGCCAAAAGCACACGGGCCAGCGGCGACCGCGCGTCGGCTCGCTGCACGACGGCGGCATTCGGCTCCACGCGGCCCGCGGCCGTGACCGTGAAGCCACCGCCGGCGATCGCGGCGACGACGAGCCCGCGCGGTGCGCGAGCCAGCGTGGCGATCATCCGCTCGGCCTCGCCGATCGACCGGCACGTGGCCAGCACCTGCTCGCAGGCGATCGTCGCGGCACCGTCGCAACCATCGGGCGCGACGGCTACGAGCCCCGCGTCGTTCCATCCGAACACGGCGCCTGGCAGGCCCTTCACGCCCGCGAGACCACCGCGCAGGCCGTTCGCCTCGAAACGGCGGATCGCGGGATCGGCATGGCGGCCCAGGCAGACGATCGCCGCCCGCGGCGCGGAGGCAACGGCCGGCGCGACGATCACGGCATCGCAGCCGCCCAGCGCCCGCGCCGGCTCCGCGAAGGCCGCCCGCACCACGGCCGGCTCGACGCCCGCGGCCGATGCCGCGCCCGCGAGTTCTTCCTCCACGGCCGGCTCGAACGCCACGCCATCGGTCGTGACGCCCGTCGCCACCATCTGCTTGGCCCACGTGGCGATCGCGGCGGCATGCTCGCGTCCCCGCTCCAGTCCGCGCGTGAACGCGGCGGAGTGAACAGGCTGTGGCCGCGCCGGCGCCTGCACCGCAGTCGGTGCCGGCCCGCCGCGGTTCGCTCCGACCCGCGGCAGCAGGTAGTCGAGCAGGTGCCGCAGCGTGGGGAACTCGTCGAGCGATACGCTGTCGTCCGCCGTCAGCCCGTACTTCTGACCGATCTCGCCGAACAGC
>JBIKND010000163.1:0-8476 GCA_044358905.1 Pirellulales bacterium
GACTCGCCAGGAGTCGTCGAGGCCCAGAAGCCGGGCATAGTGCGTCGAGAGTGTGTCCATCCCCGCAATTTACTGTGCCGGCACTCCCCAAACGACCCGCCCGTGCCACGAAATTCACCGAAGAACCTCTCGGTGAGCGCGGCCAGATCCGCCTGGGTGATCGCCCGAGCCGGCAGAACTTCCTGTGGGCTCATCTCCCGCGATACAGTAGTGGTGGTCTGTCCGGCACGATGTGGCTCGAGCCTCGCGGGTCAACGACCGTGCAGCCGTACGGCTGGAGGACTCCCATGAACACGGCGGTGGTTGATTCGTTTTCGTCCGCACGCCGGTGCGCTGCCGGGCGGGGCTGGTTGGCGATGGCTGCCCAGCGGTCGCGGCCCCCAATTGTCGTGGTGCTGCTGGCAGTCACGTGCGGCCCGTCCGCGGCGGCCGAACGGGGGCGGAAGGATTTCGCGGTGCGGGAACCGATGTTCCCCACGGTGCGGGAGTACTACGCCGGGGATTATCGCCGGCCGCATTTCGACGCCCTGGTCAAACTCTACGGGTCGCCCGAGAGATTGGATGCGGCGGCCCGCTACGACGCGACGAAGTGCGCCGCCTTCGTCGCGGTGCCCCTGGGCTGGGGGCGCGGCAAGCGCGGCTGGGGCCTGTACCTGCACGTCTCCCCCGCCGACACGGGCTACGTGCCTCCGGGCTGGGCGGCCGTTTTGGCGAGGGAAAAACTGATCGGCATCTCGCCGCACGGCATCGGCAACGAGGCGGATGTCCTGCTGCGGATGCGGGTGGCGCTCGACGCGATGGCCGCCGCACGCCGCGAGTTCGCGCTCGACGAGGACCGGGTCTTCGTGGGCGGCTTTTCCGGGGGCGGCGCGGTGGCGGCCCGGCTGGTCGTGGAGTTTCCGGAATTCTTTCGCGGTGCGATCGTCGCTTGCAAGGCACTGCCGCTGCGCGACGTGCCGGCCGCCGGCGGCGTCTATCCGGGTGAATACCAGCACCTTCCCGAGAAGACCTGGGAGACGCTGCGGGGTTTTGGGCGGCGCTGGTACTTCGGCACCGGCTCCAAGGATTTCAACTTCCCCTCGGTGACGGCGCAGGAACCGATCTGGCGAGCGTTGTCGCTCGAGATCGAGACGGATGTCGTGCCGGATCTCGACCATCGCGACCTTCCGCCCGCGTCGCTCAAGAAGGCCCTGGCGTTTTTGCAGACCCCGCCCGCCGGCACCGGGCCTGCCGACCCTGCGCAGGACGACAAGCCTTGAATCGTTTCCCAACCGCCCCGTTTCCGCTGCTGGCCTTCGTCGGCGGATTCGTCGCCGGGCTGGACGATACGGCCTCCGGGGCGGTCCCGGCGACGTCGCGTGGTGTGTCTCCGGTCGGGGCTACGCCGCTCCCTACGACACACCACGCGGACTGTTCCCCAACTCTCTCATGAGCGCTGGTACAGAAACTGGGGAGGGGTCAGTGCGCGTCGCGATCGAGGCTGTTGCAGGGATGGCGCAGCCATGCTGAGCATCGCGCCATCGCCGACGATTTATCTCCACTCCGGCGCCACCGACATGCGGAAGAGCTTCGACGGGCTTGACCGGGTTGGTTCTCCTGTACCAGGGGATATGAGGGTTTACGAACAGGGTGCATCACCACAGGCCGCGAGCCGCTGATTGCGGGCGTTCTGGCTACTGGAAGCCCCTTGGCGAGATGCCTGTTCTGGCGTACACTTGAGGAGTCCTCTTGCGAGTTTCCATACATGACCAGTGCCGTCGCCGATCTTCTCCGATCATTCCACTCGCTTAGCGATGCGGAAAAGCATGAGGCTGCCAGCCTTCTGCTAAGGGAGGTCATACAAGGCGAAGCGGGTGAAGTTGGCGACGATGCCCTCGTCGCTGTCGCCGAGGAGTTATTCCTCGATCTAGACGCACGAGAGGCTGGCGATGGCCAATCCTCTCCGCGGTGAAGTGTGGCTCGTCGATCTCGGCATGGCCGCGAAGATCCGGCCATGCTTGATTTTCAGCATTCCGGCGGCTGGCCCCAACGATCGAGTGGGTCATACCAGCACACAACGCTGTTGTATCAGCCAAGATCAATCGCGAGAATGATGTCCGTCTTCATGGCATGTCTCCTGGGAAAAGGAATCGGGCCAGACCTTCACGGTAGCCCACGACATGCATGGATTCTTTCGGCGCTCTCACGTATCGCAACATGAAACCGCGCCTCAAAAAGATCTTGCTGGTAGATTGGCCAACGCTTTTTTGTCTCATCGCGATTCCCGGCATTTGGGTCATAGGGTTTATCTTTCCGGTTCTTCGTCAGGGTGCGAGGTTCGGTCGTGTTGAGATGCTCACGACTGCACTACCGCTCTCGCTTATTGCGGGAGGTTTTCTCCTCTGGCGCGTTACACGTATTCAGACGCTATTTCGTCGAGGCGCAGTAGTGCGGGGCTATATCACCCGCATCCGTTTGGTGCGCGACCGCGGCCGCGTTGAGTTTCGCTACGAGTTCAACGGTGAGCGTCTCGAGTCTTGGATGCCCGTGCATCAGAGTCCAGAAGTCCTCGCTTTGCGGGAATCGCAAAAGGTTGACCTCCTTGTGGACGCGATCCGACCGCGTCGCGCTATCATTCGGCATCTTTTTGTATGACAGCAACGCGGAACAAGTCGGTCGAGACGAACCGCCGCCACGCTTTTCCGCTCGATGCCAGGCGGAGAGCAAACAGTGCCTCTTGCGATTCACTGTTCTGTTCGGCGGTGGTCGCTCACGTCTGGCGTTCGGGAAAACGATGAGCGGAGGGATTGAGAAGCGGGAGCAGACTCGGTCGTCGCTTTTTTGGAATCAAACTGGCTCTTGATCCAGAGGCCGAAGATGCGATTGATGCCTGCGGTGACGAGACGGACCCGCGATGCATGACTGCCGAAGCCGTGGGCCTTCAAGTACACAGCAGGCGAATGACCGATGGCGAGGACTCTTTCCTTTCCATCGGCCACCGTCTTGGGTGGCTCGGCCTTGAACATGAATCGCATGCCACGCTTTCCGAACTGCAAGTTCCTCGAGATCGCAGCGTTAGTCCGGAAGAGGCTCGTCGAAGCAGGTTTTCAGGAACAGCCCGAACTTCCGTTCGTGCCGGTTATTCCACCGCCGGGACGATCACGCCGATCGCCAGCCGCCATTGACGTTGAGCACCTGGCCGGTGACGAAGGCCGCCTGCGGCGACACGAGCCACGCCGCCGCCGCGGCGATGTCCTCCGGCTCGCCCCAGCGGCCGAGCATGCTCTCGCGGACGGCCCGCCGCTGCCACGGCTCACTCGCGCCGGCCCCCCAGGCCGTGCGAATCCAGCCCGGGGCCACGCAGTTCACCCGCACCTTCGGCGCCAGCGACTTTGACGCACTGCGTGTGAAGGCCATCACCGCCCCCTTCGCGGCCGCAAAGAGTTCGCCGCTGTCACCCTCCATGCCCGTCGCCGCCTGATCCCAGCCGATCGTCACGATCACGCCCCCTTCACGGTCCGCCATCCAGCGGCCCAGAGACCGCGTCAGCAGCATCGTGCCGCGCACGTCCACCTGGAGCAGTTCGTCGAGCTTCCGCTCGTAGCTCCACTTCGCAGCCGCACCGGTGAGCACGTCGGCCCCGGCCACGAGCACGACGGCGTCGAGCCCCGGCACCAGGGCCGTGACCTCCTCTGCCATCCGCTCCGCCGCGCCGGTCTGCGAGAGGTTCGCAAGCACGGTGCCGGCGTGGCCACCCTCGGCCGCCAAGAGCGCCGCGGTCTCCGCCGCTCCGGCCGCCGTGCGCCCGTGCACGACCACCCTGGCTCCGGCCCGCGCGAGCTCGAGCGCCACGGCCCTGCCGATTCCCCGGCTCGATCCGGTGACGAGCGCCGTCCGGCCCGCGAGGTTCTTCATTCCGCTTTCCCGGGTGCGGCTGCCAGCGGCAGCACGTAGCAGGCCGCCTCCTCCGCGTTGCGGACGAGGAGCCGATCGCCGAAGATCGCGGGATTGTTCCAAGTCTGGCCCGCGAGGGCCGCGAGCCGGCCGCGGACGACGTGCTTCTCCGACTCACAGGCCACGAGGACGATCTCCCCCGACTCCGCCTGCACGACGAGCAGGCCGCCGACCCGGAGCACCTGCCCCTGACCGTAGCGTCCGCCCTTCCACATCCGCTTGCCGTCCGCCACCCGCACGCACTCCAGGATCCCGTCGGAAAGCCCGTAGGCGTGGCCGTCGTAGATCACGGCGTTGGTGAACTTCGTCTTCAGGAGAGCCGACTGCGACCAGGTCGGGCGAAACCGCGGCGGCTCGACACCGGGCTCGGGCTCGAACAACGCCGCGCCGATGCCATAGCCCTTGGAGATGAAGATCCGCCCGTCGGCCAGCACGTGCGGCTGCGAGCAGGTGGCGTCGGAGTTCGAATGGCCGGGCCAGGGAAACGACCACAGCCGCCGGCCATCGGCGGGATTGTGGGCCGCCACGCTCGCCTCGTGGACGGCAAGCACGATGTCGCGCCCGGCATACGTCACCAGCATCGGCGACACATAGCTGATCTGCTCGTCGCCCCCGGTCCACGCCCGCGCGCCGGTGCCGCGGTCGTAGGCGGCGAGCGACACAGCCCCGCCGCTCTCGCCGCCGAGCGGCCCGCCTCCCGGCACGATGACGAGCGTCTCCGTGACCAGCGGCGAACCCGCCCGGCCCCATGCCACGGCGGCGCCATGCGCCGCGGCGTCGATCCCGAGGTCGTCGAGCACGTTCTTCCGCCACAGCACCTTGCCGGTCGGCCCCTCGATGGCGTGCAGCCAACCCGTCGCGCCCGTCGCGTAGACGACGCCGTCACGGATCGTGGGCGTGGACCGCGGGCCCACGCCGCCGAGCACCGTCTCGTGGCGGCCGCGGACCGGCACGACCCACTCCGGCGTGCCGTCGGCCACCGCATAGCAGGCGATCACCTCCTCGTCGCCGCGCTGCTCGAGCGTGACGGCATGGCCGTCGCATACCGCGAAGCCGCTCCACCCGGCCCCGCACGGCCGCCGCCAGAGTTCGCGTGGGGGCCGAGTCTCCCAGTCGGGATCGAGCAGCGGTTCGTCGACGGCGGCCGAGCCGTGGGGCCCGAGGAACCGCGGGAAGTCGTCGGCTGTCGCCGTCCACGGCCGGTTCACCGTCGCGTCGGCCCGCGCCGCGCCGGCCTGCGGCAGCAGCCGGTCGCGCGACGGCGCCCAGCGCCAGTTGAACTCCGGAACGAGGTCGCCCGATACGCGTTCGATTCGCAGCGTGCCGGCGGCGACCACGACGGCCCCGAGCAGCCCGCCAAACACCATCTGTTTGAGGGGTTTCGAATGGCCGCTCTCGCGCAGGAACCACACCAGCAGCGACATCAGGCCCGAGAAGGCGAGGATCAGCGTGATGATGTTCCGCACGGCCTGATCGACGATGCTGCCGACGATCGGCTCGAGGAACCCCGCCCGCACGAGCACCGCCGCCGTGGCCAGCGAAGCGAGCGTGATCCAGAGCCGCCGCGGCGGCCAGAGCGGCGGAAGGAGGGCTGGCGAACGGCTGGAAACGATCTGCTTGGGCATGGCCGGGTAGCCGCCAAGGGCGGCCCGAAGGAATTGCGGCGTATGACACGCGCCGCAGCACGCCGCGGATTGTATCGGTTGTCCGCGACGTGCGCCCAACCGGCCACGACCTTCCTTGTCGCTGCCCGGCGCCGCGACTAGACTCGCCTTCGAGGCCACGATCGGCCTTTCTTTCAGGCCCTGCTAGGGATCCGGCATGCCGTCCACGAACGCCTCCGATACGGCCGCTCGGCAGCCCGCCGTGAGCACCGCGTCTCCCGGTCCGTCGACCGTCGCGGTGCACGCCGGCGAGGCCCGCGACAAGCCGGGCCACTCGATCACCGATCCCATCTTTGCGTCGAGCACCTACACCTTCGCCGACACGCAGTCGATCATCGACTTCATCGAGCAGGATCAGCCTCGCGAGGAGTACGGCCGCTACGGCAACCCCGGCGAACGGGTCGTGGAGCGGAAGCTTGCGGCCCTCGAAGGGGGCGAGATGGCCGTGCTCTTCGCCAGCGGCATGGGGGCGCTCGTCGGGCTGCTCATGGCCCACCTCAACGCCGGCGAGGAAATCGTCTTCTTCGACGAGTGCTACCACCGGAGCCGCGAGTTCTGCCGCAAGCACCTGACGCGGTTCGGCGTCGGCTTCCGCGAGGTGCAGAGCTGCGACTACGACGCCATGGAGGCGGCGATCACGCCGCGGACGAAGTTCATCGTCAGCGAGTCGCCGACCAATCCGCACTTGAGCGTGGTCGACATCGCCCGCTTCGCCGACATCGGCCGCCGCAAGGGCGTGCTCACGCTCATCGACGCCACGCTCTGCACCCCCTACAACCTCCGCCCCCTCGAGTCGGGCGTCGATTTCGTGCTTCACTCGGCCACGAAGTATCTCGGCGGCCACAACGACCTGCTCGCCGGCGTCGTGATCGGCAGCCGCGAGAAACTCGAGCCGGTCCGCAAGCTCCGCGGCACCATGGGGGGCGTGAACTCGCCCCACAACGCCTACCTGCTGGAGCGCGGCCTGAAGACGCTCGCCCTGCGGATGGAGCGGCACAACGCCAACGGGATCGCGGTGGCCCGCTTCCTGGAGAACCACCCGCGGGTGGAGCGGGTTTTCTACCCCGGTCTCGAGAGCCATCCGTACCACGCCGTCGCGGCCCGCTCGATGCGCGGCTACGGGGGCCTGGTCACGTTCCTGGTCAAGGATGCCGACTGGCGGGCCACGGCCGACGTCGTGGACGCCGCTCGGATCCCGCGGATCGGGCCCAGCCTCGGGGGCGTCGAGTCGCTCATCGAGCAGCCGCTCGTGATGAGCTACTGGAACTACACGCCCGCCGAGCGGGCCGCGTTTCGCATCCCCGACAACATGATCCGCCTGGCGTGCGGGATCGAAGACTCGGCCGACCTGATCGCCGACCTCGCCCAGGCGCTGGGGTAAACCCGGAACAAGCCCTCGTGGCCTTGTCCCGCTTGTCCGCCGCGTGGTGCGGCGGCGCATCGATTCCATCCGTTCGAGGATCCTGACATGCAGTTCCGCACCCGCGCGATCCACGTCGGCCAGGAACGCGACCCCGCCACGGGCGCCGTCGTGCCGCCGCTTCACCTGGCGAGCACGTTCGTGCAGCCCGACGCGTCGATGTCGACCGCCTACGACTACGCCCGCACGGGCAGCCCCACGCGGCACGCCTTCGAGCGGACGCTCGCCGACCTCGACGGCGGCGTCCGCGGCCTGGCCTTCGCCTCGGGCATGGCGGCCACGCACTGCGTGACGCAGTTGCTCGCCCCCGGCGACCGGATCGTCACCGGCACCGACATCTACGGCGGCACCTGGCGGCTCTTCAACCGCGTGCTCGCGGCCCAGGGCATCGTCGTCACGGCCGTCGACACGTCGGACACCGCGGCCGTGGCGGCGGCCGTCGTGCCCGGCACGAAGCTCGTGTGGATCGAGTCGCCCGGCAACCCGCTGCTCTCGATTACCGACATCGCCGCCTGCGCGGAGATCGCGCACGCCGCCGGCGCGCTGCTCGCCTGCGACGCCACGCTCGCCACGCCGGCCCTCACGCGTCCGCTCGCGCACGGCGCCGATATCGTCATGCACTCGGCCACGAAGTCGATCGGCGGCCACAGCGACCTGCTCGGCGGCGCGCTGGTCGTCCGCGATGCGGAGCTCGGCACGCGGCTGCACTGGCTGCAAAACGCCACCGGCGCCGTGATGGGGCCGCTGGAGTCCTTCCTCTGCTCCCGCGGGCTGAAGACGCTCGAACTGCGGGTCCAGGCCCAGTCGGCCACGGCCCTCGCACTCGCGGAATGGCTGACGGGCCAGCCGCGCGTGCGCCGCGTCCTCTATCCCGGCCTCGCGGCCCACCCGGGGCACGCCCTCGCGGCGCGACAGATGACCGGCGGCTTCGGCACGATCGTCAGTTTCGAGATCGACGGCACCGCGGAGCAGGCCCGCCGCGTCGTGGAATCGACCCGGCTGTTCCAGTTGGCCGTCAGCCTCGGGGCCGTCGAGAGCCTGATCGAACTGCCCGCCCTGATGTCGCACGGGTCCTATGACCCGGCAGCCCGCCAGGCCGTGGGCATCGCCGACGGCCTGATCCGGCTGGCCGTCGGCCTCGAGGCTTTCGCAGACCTCCGCGACGACCTCGCCTCCGCCCTCCTGTAGCGGCGGTCTCCGACCGTCGTGCCCCCGCCCTCTGTAGCGGCGGTCTCCGACCGTCGTGCCCCCGCCCTCTGTAGCGGCGGTCTCCGACCGTCGTGCCTGCCGCTGGGTGAAGAATCGGCGGTCAGAGACCTCCGCTCCATGTGGTGCGGCACCACGATCATGGCAAGCCAGGAAACCCTGGCAAGGCCTGCCGGTCGCGTGGATTTTGGCGGAAGTTCCACGGCTGCCGGTGCCGATAACTCTTCCGATCGCGGAGTCTCTGCCGCGCCAC
>JBIKND010000164.1:0-8411 GCA_044358905.1 Pirellulales bacterium
CCCGAGTTGTGCCCCCTGTAGCGGCGGTGTCTGGTTATAGGCAAAACATCGCATCGTGCGATTTTTGCCTTGCGGGCCTTCGCCCGCTGGAATTGACCCGGCCCTCCGGGCCTGGCGCCCGAGTTGTGCCCCCTGTAGCGGCGGTCTCTGGTTATAGGCAAAACATCGCATCGTGCGATTTTTGCTTTGCGGGCCTTCGCCCGCTGGAATTGACCCGGCCCTCCGGGCCTGGCGCCCGGGTTGTGCCCCCTGTATCGCGGTATCTGACCGTCGATGGTCGGGCTCGCGTTGGGACTTGGATGGCTTCGTGGGGTGTGACGGCGTATTGATCGGTGCCCTTGAAGCCCGAGGCGCGAGCCGAGGGAATGCGGAACGTGATCCGGTAGAGCGACGCGTATTCCCTCAGCTTGCGCTTCGGGCTTCCCAGCAGCGTTGGCCGCGGCTGGCGAGTCGGTGTGCGGGGCAGCGGTGGCACGCAGCGGCCGCAGGCCGCGCCGCGTGGACCGCCACCCCGGCGTGCTGCGGATCGACGCCTCGTCGAGACGCCACGCCGCCGCCGCTCCGCGGCGGCCACGGTCGCCCGGAGGTGCGACCGCCTGCCCGGCTGGTCGCACCTTGGCTGCGACCACGCCGGGCCAAGGCTGTCGGGGCCATGGATGGCCCGACAGCCGTACAGTTCAGATGTAATACATCGCGTCAGCGGCTGGCCGGCAGCGTTCGAGGAGGTCGGCGAGCGTGACGCCGCGGAGCGCATCGGCCTCGGCCCGGCCGGCCTCGTCCCAGGCGGCGGCCAGCGCCGCGGCGGCGCGGGAGCGGGCGGCCAGTTCCGCCGTCAGCGGTGCGGCGGCGTCGGTGTCGCCCTCGATGGCGCCGCGGATGTCGGCGAGCGTGATCTCCTCGGGCGGCCGCGCCAGCCGGTAGCCGCCGGCCGCGCCCCGGGTGCTCGTCACGATGCCGGCTGCCTTGAGTTGGAGCAGGATTTGCACCAGGAACCGCTCCGGCACCCGTTGCCCCTGGGAGATCGCCCGCAAGCGCACCGGATCGGCGGCCGCGCGGCAGCGGGCCAGTTCCAGGACGGCGATCGCCGCGTACTCGGTCTTGGCGGAGAGGCGCATGGCTCGGCTCGAATCGTCAGGCGTCTTTGGAGTGCAATCCGCATTCGGTCTTGGCCGTGCCGCTCCAGCGGCCGGCCCGCTCGTCCTCGCCGGCGGTGATCGCCCGCGTGCAGGGGGCGCAGCCGATGCTCACGTAGCCGCGATCGTGGAGCGGGTTGTAGGGAACCTTCTCGCGCACGATCGCGTCCCAGACCTTCGCCTTGCTCCAGTTCGCCAACGGCGACACCTTGACCACGCCGAACTTGTGGTCCCAGCCGACGATCGGTGCCGTGGCCCGGTCGGGGCTCTGGTCGCGGCGGATCGCGGTCATCCAGGCGTCGAAGCGGGCGAGCACGCGTTTCACCACCGCCAGTTTGCGGTCGCGGCAGCAGCGGTCCGGATCGGTGCGGTAGAGGGGGCCGCCGTGGGCGCTCTCGTAGTCCGCAACGCTCAACTCGGGCCGCTCGAGCACCACCTCGATGCCGTACCGCCTGGCGAGGCGGTCGCGGAGGTCGAGCGTCTCCTGGAATTGGTAGCCTGTGTCGAGGTTGAAGACGTACGTGGCCGGCGCGATCGCCGCCAGCCAGTGGATGATGAGGCAGCCCTCGGGCCCGAAGGCGGTGGCCATCGTCAACTTGGGGCCGAAGCGATCGACGGCCCAACGGATGACCTCGGCGGGCTCGGCGGCCTCGAGGCCGCGGCTCTCGCGGGCCAGCTCCTCCCGCAGGGCGGCGGACGGCTCGCGAGCGGCCGCGTCGGGCTGGGGAGGGGCCGAAGCCGTTCCGGAGGCCGTCATTTCCAATCCCTACAAGGTTGGTCAACTATGAAAAGAATAGACTGGCGTGGCACCGGTATCGACCGCCCGCCGCCACCGGGCCGAAATCACCGCCTCTGACCCTCAGGGTCGGTCCTGTTTGCCCCGTTTCGCCGCCGCGCTCCGGCCGACGAGTAGGGTCGTCGCGTTAAGCCGATCGAGGGAGGCGAGGGGGTCGGCGAACGCTCGACGACTGGCTTTGCCGACGAAGGCAGGCAAAGCCACGCCGCCGCGGCCACAGCGAGAATCTGCAAGACCGCGCAGCGGGGACTTTTGCCGCCCCCGAGCCGGTGCTACACCAACGTCGATTTCGCCGAATAGGCGCGAACCCGCGCGGAGGCTTTTGCATGGCACGGACGATCGCATTGGCGGTGGACCTGGGCGCCTCGGGAGGCCGCGTCGTCTCCGGGGCGTTTGACGGCCGGCTGCTCGAACTGGAAGAGATCCATCGCTTCGAGAACGGTCCGGTCGCCATGGGCGGCCAGTTGATCTGGGATCTGCCCCGGCTGTGGCAGGAGGTGGTCGCCGGCCTGCGGGCGGCGGCGGCGCGGCACGGCGGCGGCGTGGCGAGCGTGGGCGTCGACACCTGGGGCGTGGACTTCTCGTTCCTGGCCGCCGACGACACGCTGTTGGCCAATCCCGTCTGCTACCGCGATCCGCGGACCCGCGGCCTGCTCGCCGCCGCGGAGGAGATCGTGCCGCGGGAGGAGATCTTCGCAGCCACCGGCCTGCAGTTCATGGAGATCAACTCGCTCTATCAGTTGCTCGCGCTGCGGCGGTCGCCCGTGCTGCAAGCCGCCGACCGTCTGCTCATGATCCCCGACCTGTTCCACTGGCTGCTCTCCGGCCAGCGGTCCAATGAACGGACCAATGCCACCACCTCGCAGTGCTTCGATCCGCGGGCGAACGACTGGGCCTTCGCGATGCTGGAGCGGTTCGGGCTGCCGCGGCGGATCTTCGGCCCCGTGATCGAGCCGGGCACCGACCTGGGCCCGCTACGGCCGGAGGTCGCCGCGGAGACGGGCCTGCAAGCGGCCCGGGTGCTGGTGCCCGGCACGCACGACACCGCCAGCGCCGTGGTCGCGGTGCCTGCCGCCGAGCCGCCGAGCAGCCGGCCCGACTGGTGCTACGTGAGCCTCGGCACCTGGGCCCTCGTCGGGGTGGAGCTCGATCGGCCGCTCGTCACGCCCGAGTGCCGGGCTCTCAATTTCACCAACGAAGGAGGTGTCGGCGGCACGACGCGGCTCCTCAAGAACGTGTGCGGGCTGTGGCTCGTGCAGCAGTGCCGGGCCGCATGGCGGCGGCAGGGCAAGGAATGGACGTGGGACCAGCTCACCGCCCTGGCCGCCGAAGCGACGCCGCTGGCGACGCTCGTGGATCCCGACGACCCGGCGCTGGTCGCGCCGGCCGACATGCCGGAGGCGATTCGCGGCCTGGCGCGGGCGGCGGGCGAGCCGGTGCCGGAGTCCACGGCCGCCGTCGTGCGGGCGGCGCTCGAGAGCGTGGCGGCGGCGATCCGCCGGCGGATCGGGGAACTCGACGCGCTGCTCGGCCGGCGGATCGGCCGCGTGCACGTGGTCGGCGGCGGGGTGAAGAACAGGCTCCTCTGTCAGATGATCGCCGACGCGACCGGCCGTCCGGTCGTGGCCGGCCCGGTCGAGGCCACGGCGATCGGCAACCTGCTGGTCCAGCTCACCGCGCGGGCGGGAGTGGTCGATCTGCGGGCCATGCGGGAGATCGTCCGCCAGAGCTTCGAGCCCGAGACCTTCGAGCCGCGGGCGGCCGCCGCCTGGGAAGCCCGGCTGGGACGGTGAAATCGTGCTCTTTCGGGGCGAAACCCGCCCTTGAGCGGCGGCGGGCCGATCTCTAATCTCCCGCCCCCGGGAAGGCTGTCCTTCCCGTCCCGCCGCGAGTCCGACGAAAGACCCGGTTCATGCACTATTTCCTCCGTGCCCTGCGCGAAGCGGCCAAGAGCTGGCCGCTGCTGGCCGCCGCCCTGCTCTGCTCCGCCGGCGTGGCCGCCCTGTGGGGCGCGAACATCGCCGCGCTGTTTCCGATCATCGAAGTCACGCTCAAGGGCGAGTCGCTGCAGTCGTGGAACGTGCGCCGGATCGAGGACGCCCGGGCGCGGATCGTGGCCGGAGAGCGTGAACGCGCCGACCTCGAGGCCCGGCTCGCCGCCGGCGGTCTCGACGCGGCCGCCACCCGCAAGGCCCAGAGCCGCATCGACACGCTCACGCTGACGGGCCGCGGCGACGAGGCGATCGTCGCCTCGGCCGTGAAGCTCGGTCCCTGGCTCGAGCGCTGCCTGCCGGGCGATCCGTTTCAGACGGTGCTCGTGGTCGTCGCCTTCGTCGTCATCAGCACGTTCGTCAAGCACCTGCTCCTGCTCACGGGCACGCTGCTGGTGGCCTGGGTGGCGATGAACATCAGCCGCAACATTCGCCTCAAGGTGTTCGACAAGGCCCTGGAACTCGACCGCGCCCAGTTCATGCGCTGGGGATCGGCGGGCTTCATGGCCCAGGTGACGAGCACCTCCGACATGCTCGCCAGCGGCATCACGAGCGTCTACGGCGGCGCCGTCACCGAGCCCCTCAAGATCCTCGCCTGCCTGGGCGGCGCCTTCTGCATCTCCTGGCGGCTGACGCTGGCCTGCCTGATGCTCGCGCCGCTGGTCGGGTTCCTGATGGTGTGGCTCAACCGCCGCATCCGCGGGATCTCCAAGAACATCCTCGCCCGGTCCCGCGGCTTTCATCACGTGCTCCTCGAGGCCCTCAACAACGTGCTCACGGTGCAGGCCTACACCATGGAGGACTTCGAGCGGCAGCGGTTTCGCACCTGCACCAGCGACATGATGCGGACCGGGATGTGGCACACCTTCTACTTCGCGCTCGCCAATCCGATCACCGAGATCCTCGGCATCGGCATGGTGGCGACCTCGATCGCGGTCGGCGCCTGGCTGGTCATCAACCAGGAGACGCGGATCTTCGGGATCACGATGACCGACCAGCCGATGACGGTGCCGGGCATCATGATCTTTTTCGGCTTCCTGATCGGGGCCAGCGACCCGGTGCGCAAGCTCTCCGGCGTGGTCACCGGCCTGAACGTCGGCATCGTGGGCGCGCAGGGTCTCTATCCGCTGCTCGACACGCCGTCGAAGCTCAAGGAGGCGGCGCAGCCGGTCGCCCTGCCGTCGCCCCACCGCGAGATCCGCCTGGAGAAGGTGAGCTTCAGCTACGACGGCATCGACACGGTCCTCAAGGACATCGACGTGTCGATCGCCTTCGGCGAGCGGGTGGCGATCGTCGGCCCCAACGGCGGCGGCAAGAGCACGCTCGTGAACCTGATCTGCCGGTTCTACGATCCCACCAAGGGCCGGGTGCTGCTCGACGGCACTCCGCTGACCGACATCGCCCTCCATGACCTGCGTCGGCGGATCGCGCTGGTGACGCAGCAGACGGAACTGTTCAACGAGTCGATCCTCTACAACATCCGCTACGGCCGCTGGGATGCCACCGACGAGGAGATCGAGGAGGCCGCCCGCAAGGCCCACGCCCACGACTTCATCTCGGAGTTTCCCGAGGGCTATCGGACGATGGTCGGCCCCAACGGCTTCCGCCTCTCCGGCGGCCAGCGGCAGCGGATCTCGCTGGCCCGGGCCTTCCTCCGCAACGCCGAGATCCTGGTCCTCGACGAGGCGACCAGCCAGATCGACGTGGAGAGCGAGCGGCTGATCCACGAGGCCCTGGCCCGCTACGTCGAGAACCGCACCGTGATCATGATCACGCACCGCGCCAGCACGCTGGCCCTGGCCGACGCCATCATCGAGGTCGAGCACGGGACCGTGCGCAAGCGGCCGGCGCGGCAGCACCAGGCGGCCTGACGGTCGCCGGTCCGTGGCGCGGCCTGCTACAATCCGTGGTATGGCCGACACGATCAAGTGCGTCTGCGGATATCGCGGTCCGAGCGTTCCCGAGGGGGAGTTCGAGGTTTGCCCGATCTGTCGGGGCCGCGTCCGTGGTGCGGCCTGGCCGGGAGCCGACACGGCGTCCTCCGCGCCCGCCGCCGGTTTCGACGACGAGGAGCTGCGGCCGGCCGACCCGACGATCTATCGGATTCCGTGCCCGAAGGGGCATGTGCTCAAGGCCCGCGACGACATGCTCGGCGAGCAGGTGTGCTGCCCGCAGTGCAACGAGTTCTTCGTGCTCCGCGCCTCCGACAGCGTGGAGTTCCGCCGCCAGCAGGCGCAGCTGCGGGCGGAATCGGAGGAGCGGGCGGCCCAGGCGTGGCTGACGCGGGCGATCGTGGCCGCCGTGATCATCGGCCTGTCGTTCGTCGCGATGCTCGTGATCGGCCTCAACCCCGGCCTGATCCGCCGCTAGCTGTCCTGAACTGGCAGTTCATTTGCAAACATTCACGACCTGCCCGTGGAGGTGCAGACTGGCAGTCTGCACACCGCCGCCGGTGAATCGACCCGCATTCCGCAGAGTGCCACTCTGCGGCCACTAGAGCGCATCTCGTTTTGCTGGAGCGACGAGTTGACAGTTTGCGAGAGGTAGGCGAGGGGGTCGGCGAACGCTCGAGGAGCGTGGGGCGTATCCTCGCCCCAGCGACAATCTGAAAGACCGCGCAGCGGCGACTTTTGCCGCCCCCGAGCCGGTGCTACACCAAGGTCGGATGCGCTCTAAGTCGATGGCCGCCGCATCCTGCGGGGGCAGACTTGTGCCACAGTCGGCTAAAGCCGGCCGAGGCGGAGTTCGGCGGCAAGCGCCGTGTTGCACAACAGCACCGCGACCGTCAGCGGCCCCACGCCGCCGGGCACAGGCGAGATCCAGCCGGCGACCGCACGCACGGCCTCGAAGTCGACGTCGCCCACGAGTTTCCCGTCCACCCGGTTGATGCCGACATCCACGACGGCCGCGCCCGGCTTCACCATGTCGGCCGTGATCAGGCCCGGCCGGCCCACGGCGGCCACGAGGATGTCGGCCTGTCGCGTGATCGAAGGCAGGTCGGCGGAGCGGCTGTGGCAGATCGTCACCGTCGCATCGCCGCCATTGGTGCCCGCCGGCGATCGGGCCGCGAGCAGCAGGGCCAGCGGCTTGCCCACGATGTCGCTGCGGCCGACGATCACGGCGTGCCGGCCCGCCGTCTCGATGCCGGCGTCGATCAGCATCCGCTGCACGCCCGCGGCGGTGCAGGGGATGAACCGCGGCCGTCCCTGGGAGAGCAGGCCGGCGTTCTCGGGGTGAAAGCCGTCGACGTCGCGGTCCGGCGGCACGGCGTCGAGCACGGCGACGGTGTCGACGTGGGGCGGCAGCGGCAGCTGCACGAGGATGCCGTCGGCCGGGCCATGCTCGTCGCGGGCGATCGCCTGCACGAGGGCCACGAGTTCGGCCGTGTCGGCGGTCACCGGCACGGGTATCACCTCCGCATCGATGCCCACGCGGGCCGCGGCGGCGGCCTTGCTCTTCACGTAGGAGGCGCTGGCCGCCAGGTCGCCGACGAGCACCACCACCAGCCGCGGCCGCCGGCGAAACATGTCGGCGAAGGTGCGCACCTCGTCCCGCAGCGTCGCTTCGATCCGCTGGGCGAGGGCCCGGCCGTCGAGCAGCCGCGCCGTCATGGTCGGTCCGCCTTCGTCGCCTCGGCCCAGCGTCGCCAACGGGCCTCGATGCCCGCCGTCTCGGCGTCCCCTTCATGAAGCACGACGAGGTAGCGGAACGTCCGCGACTCCCCGGCCGGGAGCGTGTAGTCGCCGCTGCCCTGCGGGGCCCCCGTGAAGTCGTGGAGACCGAACGGGTTGGCGGCGACCAGGCCGTAGTCGCGGGCGTGCCACAGGCTGGGGTGGCGGAGGTTGGCCGGATGGTCGCCGATCGCCACGCCCACGGTCCGGCCGTCGACGGGCCCCCAGTAGGCGACCCACCGGGCGGGCTTGCCCCAGGCGTCGGCGTCGCGAAGCCCCTCGGAGTTGAGGATGTGGCCGGCGGCGCCGCGCGACCCGTTGGCGTCCTTCGTCTGCAGCGTGGCGGGCACCCGCAGGCCGAAGGTGCCTTCCTTGGTGTCGCCGAAGGTCACGGCGCCATGGTCGGCGTGGATCGTCACGGCGTAGTCGATCGTGCGGACGTCGGCATCGGCGGTGAATCGCACCGTCCGGGTGTCGGTGCACACGACCGTGCCGTCCTCCTTCTCCCACCGATTGCGGGTCTCGATGCGGGCTTCAGGACCGCCCTCGCAGGCGACGAGTTCGACGTGCTCGATGCGGTTGTCGCTGCGGTAGTGCGGGGCGTGCCCCCGGGGATGCGAGGCCCAGAAGTCCACGCCGTTGACCGCGCCGTGGGTGAACCAGATCGACTCGTGGTGCGGATGGTCCTGCGGCTCCCCGGCGACGCCCTCGACGAGCGGCCACGACCGCGTCATCGCGGCGCCGCCCGGCCCGATCACCGGAAACAGGATCGGCTTGCGATGGCCGGCGAACACGTAGGCCGTGAACGGCTTGCCGTCCA
>JBIKND010000165.1:0-8395 GCA_044358905.1 Pirellulales bacterium
TGCTCACCGCATGCATGCGAAAACTCCTGGTCATCCTCAATGCCATGCTGCGAAGCGGCGAGTCGTGGGGGCCACGTCTGGCGACCGTGACCGAGTGACATCCCCTCCATCCTAGAAATGCCTTCTCCGGAAGCATGATCTGCACCATGCCCCCCTTGAAAAACAACACAGCCGCTCAGCTCGCGCTTCGGGCTTCCCGGCAGCGAGGCACTCGGCGGTCGGAGACCGCCGCTACAGGACTGAGGCCACGCCGAACGACGCATCCGCACGCAGCGGCCGAAGGCCGCGCCGCGGGCATCACGCACGCAAAGCCTCGGCTTCGTGCCTCGCTTTGCTTGGCCGGCCGCCGCCGGCTCGCGAACGCCCGCCTTCCAGGCGGGCAGCCAACTCCCCACTGCGCACGCAGCGGCCGAAGGCCGCGCCGCGGGCCCCCACCCTGGCGTGTGCGGATCGACGTCTCGTCGATCTGTCACGCCGCCGCCGCTCCGCGGCGGCCACGGTCGCCCGGAGGTGCGACCGCTCGCTCGGCTGGTCGCACCTCGGCTGCGACCACGCCGAGCCAAGGCAGCCGGGGGCATGGATGCCCCGGCTGCCGTGAATCACAAGTTCATGCCGAGGAAGCCGCCGGCGGCGTCGCTCGCGGCCTGCTCACGGGCCAGCCGCTCCAGGGCCCGTGACAGATCACCCGCGGCGATGTAGCGGTCGAACTCGGACTCGACCGCGTGCTTCACCGAGAGCCGCAGCCACTCGACCGCGGGCTGCGTCAGCCAGTCGCAGGTTTCCCCGTCGAGTGCGACCGTCAGATCGCTGCCGATCGTCCGCGCATCGGCCTCATCGGTGAGCACGGTGCCCTCGAACGTGAACCGGGTCCACCCCAGGGCCGGATCGTTCGTAAACTGGAACGTGCACGATCCGTCGGAGAGATAGTAGGTGTTCCGCATCCCATGCCGGCCGACGGCCCGCTGGAAACGTTCGAGCCGGGCACGGTATCCGGGCGAGGCATCGAGCGGCACGTCGAGCCGAGGCACGCTCCGCAGGGGCGTGCACTCGAACGAGATCGCGACGGCGGGACGGGAAGAGGTCGATGACATGCGAGAAAAAGTGTACCGGCAGGCGTGGGGAAAAGCAGCGTTGTTCCTCCTCACCGCCTGCGCGGTGGCCTGCCGCTCCGGGGCCGCTCCGGAGCGGATGAGCGAGACGCGGCGGCTGATGGGGGTGCCCTGGACGATCACGCTCCACGCGCCGAGCCGGGATGCCGGCCGGACGGCGCTCGCGGCCGCGTTCGCCGAGGTCGCCAGGCTGGAGGCCATCCTTTCCGACTACGATCCACAAAGCGAGGTGTCGCGGCTCTCGGCCGCCGCGCCGCTGACCGAGCCCGTGCCCGTCGGCGCGGACCTGTGGCGTGTGCTGGAGCGGTCCGTGGCGTTTCGCGACGCGAGCGACGGCGCCTTCGATCCGACCGTCGGCCCGCTGACGGCACTGTGGCGGCAGGCGCGCCGCTCAGGACGCCTGCCCCGGCCCGAGAAACTCGCCGCCGCCCGCGCGGCGGTGGGGCCCGCGGCCCTGCGGCTGGATCACGACCGTCGGGCGGTGAGCCTGCCGCAGGCGGGCACGCGGCTGGATCTGGGTGGCATCGGGATGGGATACGCCGCCGATCGCGTCCTGGCGCTGCTGCGCGGACGGGGCGTCGCCGCGGCCATGGTCGACGCCTCGGGCGACGTCGTCGTGTCGGGACCGCCACCCGGTTCCGATGGCTGGCGGATCTCGGTGCGCGGCCTGACGGAGGAGACCGCCGCCCCACCGACGCTGCTGCTGGCCAACGCGGCGGTCACGACCTCGGGAGACGCCTTTCAGGGGGTCGAGATCGACGGCGTTCGCTACAGCCACATCGTCGATCCCCGCACGGGCCTGGGGGTCACCGGGCAGACCGCGGTTACGGTGCTTGCGCCGGACGGGACGACGGCCGACGCGCTGGCGACAGCCGCGAGCGTGCTGGGCCCCCAGGAGGGCGGTCGGCTGATCGCGAAGGAGCCGGGCTGCGCAGCCAGATTCGTGTGGCGGGCCGATGGCAGGACTCACGAGTCGACCACGGCTGCCTGGGCTGCGCATCTTGCCGCAGTCGTGGACCATACGGGGCGACCCTGACGATTACTCCAAGTTTGCGGGCGGGGGGGCCGATAGTTCCAGTGCTGCCGCTGCGCCTTGGTGCATGCGGTGCGGGCACGGAGTCGGGGGGCGCCGTGCCGGGAACGGGCCGCGCACGCGTGGCCGGTTCCCCAAGGCGCAGCGGCGGCCTTTGCGAACTCGCGAAGTACGACACCCCGAATCGAGCCCCCCGTGCCACGACTCGCCCGCACTACCTGGGTGATTCTGACGAGCGTTTCGCTCCTGGCCGGGGGCTGCGCGCCGCGGCAGCCGTTCTACTTCTTCGAGGACGGCGACCTCTCACACTACGTGGGGGCGATCCAGAAGCTCGAATACCCGGACACCTGCCAGGAGCCGCTCGCCGAAGCCGCCGGGGCCGTCGAGCCCGTCACGCTTTCGAATGCGAAGTTCGACTCGATCTGGGAACTCTCGCTCGAGGAGGCGATCCGCACCGCCCTGGAGAACGGCAAGGTGCTGCGGAATCTCGGCGGCCGGTTCGGCAGTTTCGGCGGCCCACGGCCCCAGACCGGTGAGCCGCCCGTCTCGCTGCTCACCGCGCCCCAGCAGACACCCACCGCCTACGACCCGGCGATCACCGAGACCGATCCCTTCCGCGGCGTCGAGAGTGCCCTGGCCCTGTTCGACGCCCAGCTCTCCAGTTCGCTCACCTGGGAACGGCTGAACCGGCCACAGAACGTCGGCGGCCAATTTACCGCCCTCTTCCAGCAGCAACTCAACGGCGACCAAGGCAACTGGACCACTGGCCTCACGAAACGGACCGCGACCGGTGCCACCTGGGGCTTCGCCAACTCGACCATCTACGACAACAACAACAACCCGACCCGCCAGAACAACGGTCTGCCACTCGGCGACCCCAACTTCAGGGTTCTCGTCCCGTCCACCTGGCAGACCAACTACGACTTCACCTTCAGCCAGCCGCTGCTCCAGGGCGCGGGCGTCACCTACAACCGGATCGCCGGCCCTGACGCCTTCGAGAACATCTACGGCCGGCCGGCCTTCCGCGGCGTGCTGCTGGCCCGCATCAACGCCGACATCTCGCTGGCCGACTTTGAGGCCGGTGTCCGCAATCTCGTCAGCGACACCGAACAGTCCTACTGGGAGTTGTATTTCGCGTATCGCAACCTGGAGGCTCGCAAGGCCGGCCGCGACAGCTCGCTGGAGGCCTGGCGGAAGGTGCACGCCCTGATGGTCGAGGGTTCGCGGGGCGGCGAGCGGGACAAAGAGGCCCAGGCCCGCGAGCAGTATTTCTTCTTCCGCAGCGAGGTCGAGCAGGCGCTCACCGACGTCTATCGCTGCGAAAACCGGCTCCGTTACATGATGGGCATCTCCGCCAGCGACGGCCGGCTCATCCGTCCCGCCGACGAGCCGACGACCGCCCGGATCTCGTTCGACTGGCAGCAGTCGCTCGTCGAGGCCCTGTCGCGGTCGGCGGAACTCCGCAAGCAGAAGTGGGTGATCAAGCAGCGGGAACTCGAGCTGACGGCCGCCAAGAACCTGATCCTGCCACGCCTCGACCTCGTCGGCCGGTGGCGGTTCCTGGGTATGGGCCAGGACCTCCTTAACCAGGATTACCAGGCCTACGGCGCCGATGGAAACGACCCGTTGGTGGGCACGGATGCCTACTCCACGCTCTTCAGCGGCCAGTTCCAGGAATGGCAGGCCGGGGCCCAGTTCCTCATGCCGCTGGGCTTCCGCCGCGAACTCGCCACCGTCCGCCACCACCAGCTCCAGCTCGCGCGGGAGCGGGCTCGGCTGCAGGACGAGGAACTGGAGGCGTCGCATGCCCTCGTCGAGGCAGTCCGCAACGTCGACACGAACTTCGCCCTCGCCCAGACCAACTTCAACCGCCGCGTCGCCGCCGAGCGCCAGGTCGATGCCGTCCAGGCCGCCTACGACGCCGGGCAGGTGACCCTCGACCAGCTCCTCGACGCCCAGCGCCGCCGGGCGGAGGCGGAAAGCGCCTACTACCGGTCACTCGTCGACTACAACCGCTCCATCTCCCAGCTCCATTACCGCAAGGGCTCACTGCTAGAATACAACGGCGTGTTCCTCGCGGAAGGCCCCTGGCCGGGCAAAGCGTACTTCGACGCCCACCGCCGCGCCCGGCAGCGCGACGCGAGCCTATACCTCGACTACGGCCACTCGCGGCCCGGCGTGTTCAGCCGCGGCGCGATCACGCAGAACTTCGAGTCGATCGGCAGCGACGCCCGAGCCTCGCAGTTGCCGGCCCGCGACCCGGCCACTCGCGACGACGAGCCGACATCGGCTCCGCGTCAGCCCATGACGCCGGCCGTGCCGGAACTCCTACCGACGCCCGCCCCCGCGGCCGGCTAGAGCGCATCTCGCGCGGTCACCACCGCAGGATCCGGGTGCCGTTGGTGTAGGTGCGCTTGACCTCGGCGCCGTCCGGGTCGATCTCCACGAGGTCACCCTGCTGCTCCTGCACCAACGTCATGCCGTCGGGCAGCCGTTGGACATCGACGGGCACCTGAAATCCTTCCTTTTGCCACACGACCCTGCCGTCGCGGTCGATTTCCCGAATGATGCCGGGCGTGCTCATCGCCAGGAGCGTGTTACCGTTGGGCAGGCGCTGCGCCGTCTGCGGATCGTCGATGCCCTCCACGGACCAGCACTCCTTGCCCTCGGGATTGACCTCGATGATTCGGTTGCCGCGGTGCGCCGCCACGAGCGTGTTGCCGTCGGGCAGGCGCCGTGCGTCGCACGGACGGCCCTCAACCTTTGCGCTCCAGGCCAGCGCACCCTGCGGGCCATACTCGGCGATCAAATTCGCGTCGGAGAGGGCGACGAGCGTGTTGCCGTTGCCGAGTCGGCGGGCGCTCATTGGGCCGCCGGGCAGGTTCCGCACGGCCCACACCTCCCGCCCCTTTTCGTCGTACTCCACGACGGCCCGTCCCGCATGCTCGCCCACGAGGCGGTGGCCGTTCGGCAGCACGTCGCACCCCCAAGCCCCGGCGGCCGCCACTTTGAAGACCTCCGCGCCCTGGGCGTCGAGTTCCACCACGTCGCTCGATGCCGGCCGACAGACGAGCGTCCGCCCGACGATCGGCTGGGCGGACTCCGCATCCGGCCCGGGGCGGCGTGGGAACGCGAGTTCCGCGGTGATGCCCTCGGCGGACAGCCACTGCCGCCAGCGCCGAGCCTGCTCGTCCCGCTGATTCCGTTGGGCATCGGGCTTGAACGGCATCTCCGGCGGCGTGAGCCCCGTCAGTTGCCGCAGCAGGGTGGCACTACGGGCGCGCACCATCTCCGACTCCGCGTCCAGCAGCCCCCCCAAGGCCTCCAGGCACCCACGATCCTTCGCCCATGCCCGCTCCCGAGCCTTCGTCAATACCGCGCACTCCTCCGCCGTCTTCCGGGAGCGGCCCACGAGTTCGGTCACCCGCGCCCGGATCGCCGGGACATCGGTCACGCGCGCTGCCGACACGTCGGCCACACGGCCTTCCCGATCGATGATCACACATGCGGGCAGGGCCGGCTCGCCGAGCAGTTTTGCCACGAGGCTGTTCGGGTCTACGGCGATCGTGGGACGCCGTGAGAGACTCGCAACCGCCTTGGCAACGGCCTCCGTGGCCGTCCCCTCTCCGACTGCCACCGCGTCCACGGCATCCCCGGCCAGCGGCGCGAACGTCTCGGCCAGCACGGGCAGCGTCTCCAGGCTCGCCGCATCACCCGGAGCGAAGAGCACGATCACCACGATGCGTCCCTCGAGTGCGGTCGGCGCGAGTGAACGCGGGCCGTCGGCCTGCGGCTCGATGAGCTGGAGCAGCGGCAGGCGCGCCACCTGTCCCACCGACGGATGCAGCGGTTCGTCAGCGGAGCGGGGCACCGCCTTCGGAGCCGCGGACGACTCATCGCGCAGCACGCGCGGCACCGGTGCCGGCTTCAATTTCCATTTACCGTAGGGCAGTTCGGTCGGCGGCGTCGACGAGGCCGTCAGGCCCAGCACCAGGTTGTCGCAGCCCCCCAGATCGACGCCGATCGTGCCGAGCACCCCGCTTTGACCGACGAGTCGACCACCGTCGACGCGGTCGGCCGTCAGCGTGATCCGCCGGCCGTCGATCATCGTCGCCCGCACGGGCACGCCCCGCTGCCCCTGGCCGCCGGCGACGGCCGCCAGTGCCTCGCGTTCCGAGTCGTCGCCTTCGATCGAGAGCCAGATCAACCGCGCCACGTCCGAGCGCGGAAACTCCTTGACGACCCCGAGGACGTTCATGCGCACCACCCGGTCGTCGAGTGACACGAGCTTGCCGCGGAGATAATCGCCGTTGGGCAGCCGCATCATGTGCGTGGGCGGGTCAGCCTGCTGCATCCGCGGCAGGGTGAGGAGCCGGGCCAGCTTCTCCTTGGAGATCGAGCCCGCACCCCCGGGCAGCAACTCGACGGCCCGCAGGGCGATCGCGGGGACGAGGATATCGGTCGCCAGCTCGGTGCGGATCCGCAGGCCCTCGGCGTTGGCGGAGAGCACCGTGCAGAGAATCGAATCACCGGTCTTCAGGTAGACGGTGGCCTGACCACCGGCGGCCGGTGCCACACGTGCCACGCGGGCATCATGGAGCTTGAGCACCTTCTCCAGCACGTCCCGCTCCGCGGCACCGGCGAGGTCGCCGCGGCCGCCGGCATCCCGCACCAGCACGACTTCCTGCCGCGCCCCCGCGGGGTCGGCGAACTGCATACCGACCTTCGAGCCGGTGACGCCGCGCAGCAAGCCGCGGATCTCGTCAGGCTTGAGTTCCGACGCAGCGATCGGTTTCGCGGTATCGTCCAATCGAATCGACTCGAGCTTCCAGCCCGCTGCAATCCGTCCGTCGCGAGCCGCAGGCCCGCCGGGAGCGACCTCCGCAACCAGCCAGGCGTTGCCCTGCCGTGCCAGGCCGATGCCGACGCCGCCGAGCGCAGCGAGGCCGCGATAGAGGACCCGCAGCGGCTCGGTCGTGGTCCGGATCGCCACCGGACCGACCGCGCCGAGCGGCTGCCAGCCGATGCCACCGCCAGCTCCGGCCGCGTTGGCCAGACAGCCCAGCATTCGACCGCCGACCGCATCGAGCTTCGCCGGACGACCCGACAGTTCCGGCGGCTGCCGGCCGCCGACGGCGTCGAGCACGGCGAGGCGTGCGATGGGGCATTCCAGCGGCTCCGCCAGGGCGGGGCACTCGAGGCGCAGGCCCTGTGTCGTCACCTCCAGGATGCGGCCGGTCAAGCGGCTGCCCCCGTGGAAGGCGGCGAGCACGGCCCCCGGTGGTGGCGTGGGCTGTTCCGCGTCGGCCGCCGGAAACTCGATGTCTTCCACCTCGGTCGCGTTCACCGGGCGCGGACCATCGGGACCGCGAACGGTGAACGTGCCCTGCACCTTGTCGAAGGCTTCGACCACCCCGGCGCCACCGAGGACGCCATCGCCGCTGTCCCGCGGCTCCGGGTCCTTCCACGGGCTCACCCGCAGCCCGTCGATCCGCACGTCGCCGCCGCGCAGCCTGATGCCAATTCCGGAGCGGACTGCGGGTTTCCGCGGCGCCAATGTCTCGTCGAAGGCGGGTTTGCCGTTGGCATCGCCCTGCGGGATGACCACGGCCATCCGGCCGCGCTCCTGATCGATGAAGACCTTCAGTTCCATGCCCCCACGACCCGCGGGCAAACTGTCGGCAATGTCGAACTTGGCCGTCGCTCCCTCGCGGATCGCGAGCACATCGCCCGCCGTCACCTCGATGCGATACTCCTCCGTAGCGGTGCCCTTCTTCCCGCCGCCGGCCTTGAGTCGGGCCATCTCCTCGGAACCGGCGGCGAACAGCAGGTCGAGGTCGGGCCGCTCGTCCCAGGACAAGACGAGTGTGAAGCATGCCCGCGCCGGTGCCTCCACGTTCCGCTGGATCGAGCTTCCCGGCTTGACGCCTACGAGCCTGCCACCCTGCTCCTGCCACACGCCTCCGGCGGCGGCCCATCCCGCGAGCCCACCGGGCACGATCGTCTTCGATGCGGCGCCCGTCCGCGACAGTCGCACCAGTTGTTCACGGCGAATCCGCAGCGGGGCCGCCCCGACCCCGTCCGCCTGGAGGACGAGATGATCGGCGTCGATGGACTCGATCACCCCCTCCACGCAATCGCCCCCGCGCAGGTCCGCGCGCCAGACGTTCGCTCCGGCGGGCACGGCCGCGACCTTGGGAAAGCGAATCCGCTCGATGCCCTCCACGGCGAACTCCAGCGGCTCGTCGAAGAG
>JBIKND010000021.1:0-27916 GCA_044358905.1 Pirellulales bacterium
CGCCGAGAGGTATGGGAAATCGATTTCGGCGGTCGGAGACCGCCGCTACAGGGGGAGGTAGGATTGAGGCCCATGACGTCTTCCCCCGCTAGTGACCGCGTCCTCACCGTGCCGAACGTCCTGTCGGCCCTGCGGCTGGCCCTGTCGATCGTGCTCTTCGTCGCCATCGAGCGCGGCGTCTGGACGCCGGCGTTCTGGCTGTTCCTCGTGGCGGCCTCGACCGACTGGGTGGACGGCTGGTGGGCCCGTCGCTTCGGCCAGGTGAGCCGGCTGGGGCGGATCTTCGACCCGCTGGTCGACAAGGTGATCGTATGCGGCGCCTACGTTCTGCTGGCCGGCCGCGACGGCTCCGCGATCCTGCCGTGGATGGCCGTCGTGGTGACGGTGCGGGAACTGATCGTGACCGCCGTGCGGGCGGAGATGGAGCGATCGGGCCGCGACTTCTCGGCGGCGCTGTCCGGCAAACTCAAGATGGTGCTGCAGTGCGCCGCGATCGCGCTGGAACTGGCGGCCCGGGCCTGGCCCGAGACGACGCTCGGCGGCCTCGGCCTGCGGCCGCTCGCGACGTGGACGGCCTGGGCGGCCGTGGCCGCGACGGTGTGGTCGGGGCTCGAGTATCTCTTCGCCGCGCGGGTGCTCGTGGCGGGCCGGGCGGAGACGCACGCACGCACCGGTTCCTGACCTGGCAGTGGCCCGCCTGATGCCTATGAAACGCGATGACCTGCCGCTGCCGGAGTTGCCCGACGTGTTCGACGGGCCCGGCATCCTGCCCGTGCCCGCGCCGCTGGTCGTCGCCGCGGTGGCCGCCAGCCTGCTGGCCGCGGCGTGGATCGTGCACCGGCGGCGGGCCGGCCTGCCCGTCGTGGCCGCGCGGCCGCACGAGCCCGTGCCGTGGGGCGGCATCGACGTGCTGCAGGTGCTCCTCATTCACGTCGCGGTGGCGTTCGCTGGGGTGGCGGGCCTGGCCGAGGACGCGCCGCTGACGGTCCGGCTGGCGGTGGGGGGCCTGGCGACCGCCGTAGGCACGGTCTTCTCACTCGCCTACCTGATCGCCCGCGGCGCGTCGCTTGCGGATCTCGGTCTGGGCGACGTGCGGCCGGCTGTGGACCTGCGACTGGCGGTCGGCGGGCTGGCGCTCGTGGTCGCGCCGGTGCTGGCCTTTGCCTACGCCGTCAACCTGTGGGTGCCGTACGAGCACCCGATCGTCGACCTCCTGCGGGCGCAGCGGGATTCCACGGCGCTGGCGATCGTGGCGCTGTCGGCGGTGGTCGTGGCCCCGCTCGCCGAGGAACTCTTCTTTCGCCGCGTCCTCCAAGGCTGGCTGGAGAAACGGCTGCCGCAGGCCGACGGCGGGCAGGCGGTCGGCCTCGCCGCCGCGGCCTTCGCGCTGGCCCACGCGGGGCAGGGGCTCGCCTTCCTGCCGCTCTTTCCCCTGGCCCTCGTTCTCGGCCACCTCGTGCGCCGCACGGGCTCGATCGTGCCGGCCGTCGTCCTCCACGGCCTGTTCAACGCGGTCAGCCTGGCGCTGCTGCTTCTCCAAACGCCCACCCCGGCGGCGGCGGGCTGACCGGGCGGCCGCAAACTCTCGCCAGATTCCGGCCGGCTGGCGCCGGAGGCGGCGGGCAACCGATCTGGTTCCAGGGGCGGCTGGCGGCCACAATCCGCGGACGCTTCCCGCCGTCACGGACGACCTGGCTTGGCCCGCCCCCTTTCCACCCGCTGCGTCGATCTGCTCGCCTACGGCGCCGTGCGGGTCGTGATCTGCGTCATTCAGGCGCTGCCGCGGACGAGTTGCGAGCGCTGGGCTCGGCGGCTGTCCAATTTCCTCGCCAATCGCGTCCGCATCCGGCGGCAGGTCGTCCGCGACAACCTGCGGCAGGCGTTTCCCGCCTTCACGGTGGACGAGCGGCGCGAGACGGCCCGCAAGATGTGGGAGCACCTGCTGCTGATGGTCGTGGAGATCGCCCACGCCAACCGCGTGATCCACAAGACCACCTGGCGGCGGTCGCTGCGAATCCACGGCATGGAAGACTTCGTCCGCACGCTGTGGCTCGACCGGCCGAAGGTGATCCTCTCCGGCCACTACGGCAACTTCGAACTCGCCGCGTATCTGTTCGGGCTGTTCGGCTTCCGCATCTTCTCGGTGGCCCGCGAGCTCGACAACCCGCTGCTCGACCGGTTCGTGACCGACTTCCGCGAGTCGCGCGGGCAGCGGATCCTGCCCAAGAAGGGAAGCGCGCCGGACGTGGCGCTGGTCCTCGAGGAGAACGGCGCCATCGGCCTGCTCGGCGACCAGGCGGCCGGGCCGCGGGGCTGCTGGGTGGAGTTCTTCGGGCGGCCGGCGAGCGTGCACAAGGCGATCGGCGTGTTCGCCCTGTCTTCGTCGGCGCCGGTGATGGTCTGCTCCGCCACCCGCCGCGGTGGCCTCTTCGACTACGACCTGCGGCTCGAGGGCATCGCCGATCCGGCGGCCGGTGGTCCCGAAACGGCCGATCTGACCGCGCTGTCGCAGTGGTATACGTCGCTGCTCGAGCGGGCCGTCCGCCGCGAACCGGGGCAATACTGGTGGGTGCACAGGCGGTGGCGGGGGGAGCCGGGCCAGCGGAAACGGAGTAGACTGCCGCGGCCCGCCGCGTGACGTCGCGCGGCCCCACCCACCTCACGGCCCTCGCGGCCGACAGCCGACCGCAGCCCGCCATGCCTGACTGGATTTCGGTCGCCGCGGTCGCCGAATGCCCGCCGGGCGCGAGCATCGAACGGGTGGCGGACGGCCGGATGGTGGCGATCGCCAACGTGGCCGGCCGGTTTCACGCCATCGACGGCCTCTGTCCGCACCAGGGCGGGCCGCTGGGCACGGGCGTGCTCTGCGGCACGACGCTCACCTGCCCGTGGCACGGCTGGCAGTTCGACGTGGTCAGCGGCCGCCACAAGGTGTCGGCGACGGTGCGGCAGATGGTCCACGAGGTGCGGGAGGAGGACGGCCGGTTGTTCGTCCGCCTCGCAGGCGGGCAGACGCCGGGGCGGGAGCCGTGATCGAGTATCGCTGCTTTCGCAACGACGACCCGCCGCGGATCGCCGACGTCTGGCGGGCGGCCGACCTGGGCCCGTCGGCCATGCAGCCGATGACGTCGGCGCTCCTCGAGGCGTGCGTCTTCTCCAAGCCATACTTCGAAAGGGAAGGGCTGATCGTGGCCCTCGATGGCGAGCGGATGGTGGGCTTCGCGCACGCCGGCTTCGGCGCGAACGCCGACCGCAGCGGCGTCGACCGGGCGATCGGCACGACGATGCTGGTGGTCACGGTGCCTCACGCCGACGAGGCCGCCACGGCCGCCGGACTGCTGGCCCGCACCGAGGACTACCTCCGACGCCGCGGCGTGGCCGCGCCACGGGGCGGCGGCTCGGCCGCGGTCGGCGGCTTCTATCTCGGCCTCTACGGCGGCGCGGGCCTGCCGGGGATCCTCGATTCGTCGGCGGGCATGCAGGACGTCTTCCGCCGTGCCGGTTACGCCGAGGCGGAGCGGATCGCCGTGTTGCGGCGGCCGCTGGCGGGTTTTCGGCCGCCCGTGAATCGGCTGCAGATGGCGATTCGGCGGGCGACCACGCTGCGGGTGATCGACGAGCCCGCGCGGCGCTCGTGGTGGGAGGCGGCCACGACCACCGGGATCGCCCTGCGACGCTATGAACTGCGCAACGCATCCGAGGAGCTGCTCGGCAGCGGCACCTTCTGGGACATGCAGCCGATGGCGTCGGCCTGGGGCGTGGCGGCCGCGGGGCTTCTGCACGTGGACATCGAGGGGGAGCGGCGGCGGCAGGGCCTGGCCAGCTACCTCGTGGCCGAGGCCCTGCACGATCTCGCCCAGGAGGGCGTGACGCTCGTGGAGGCGCAGGTCGTCGAGACGAACGCGCCGGCCGTCAAGCTCTTCGAGAAACTCGGCTTCGCGGTCGCCGATCGCGGCACGCTATTCACGCGGTCGTGACGTCAGCGCTGGCCCGCGGCGGCGGACAGCGTTTCGACATGCTCGCGCAGGGCCGCGGAGAGGTCGGCGGGCGCGCCGGGGGCGTGCCGCAACGCCAGCGACAGGGGCGGGGTCGCCGTGTCGCGGCGGACGGCGGCGAGGTGGTCCTGGAGCAGGCGGCGCCGCTCCGGGGTCGTGTGCAGCAGCCAGTGGACCCAGCACCACGCCTCGGCGTAGTGGTCCTGGGAAAGTTCGCCGGCCGACGCCAGCGCCTCCATTCGCGCCAGGTCGGGCCGCCACGTGCCCTCGATGATCCGCCCGGCGAGGTGGGCGACATGGCCGTGATGCAGACCCGCCTCGGCCCGCGGCACCTCGAAGAACTCGGCGATGCCCTCGTCGAGCCAGAGCGGGATCGTCGGCACCACGGCGTGCACGTAGCCGTGGGTCGTCTCGTGCCGCAGGTCCTCGGCGACGCGGTCCTGCCAGGCGGCGAACACGGCCAGCGTGGTGTCAGTCTCGACGAAGAACGCCCGCCGGGCGGGAAAGGAAGGGAATTGCCGCGCGACGAAGGCTTCGTAGCGCTGCGGATTCTCGAACAGGTAGAGGTGCACCGGCTCGTCGGAGATCGGCATGTCGAGCGTCTGGCTGACATCCACCCGCAGCGTCTCCAGGTCGCGAACGATGCGGTGCTGCTCCGCCAGGGGAAAGTCGGCGTGGATCACGAGCTGGCCGGCCTGCACCTCGGACCGGCTCGGCAGTTCAGGGGCGGCGTGCCACGGCACGATCGCCGCTGCCTGCAATGCGGCGGCGTTGAGGCCGGGCCCGATGGCGAGCCGCGCGCAGCCGCAGGCGGCACAGGCCAGCACGGCGGCGAGCAGACAGCGCGACAGAAGACGGTCTCGGGCTGTCATGGGAGGCGGAGCCGGCCGATGGGGCGTGGGGCGGGATGCTAGCCTGCCGGCCCCGTGGCTCCAATGGCAGTCCGCCGTTCGACTCGGAGCCGCAGGAGCGTGCCGACGAGGGCCTCGAGGCCGACCGGCCGGCCGAGGACCGCGGCCGCCCCCGCCCGCAATGCGGCCCGGGCGGTGTCGCCCCGGGGAAAGGAATCGAGCAGCACGATGCCGAGCCCGGGCCGATTGGCGGCGAGCAGCCCGAGCCAGGCCAGGTCGGTGTCGTTCGGCCGGCCCACGTCCCAGACGAGCAGGTCCGCGTCGTCGTCGAGCGGCGGCCGGCCGCGGGCGTGATTGGCGACGCGGAAGCCTGCGGCGGTCAGCAGGTCGGCGACGCCGTCGCGGGACGTGCGGCAGGTGCCGGCGACCGCCACCGACGGCGGTGGCGTGCACGCATCCACGATCGCCCGCACGTGGCTGGCCGATTCGGCGACCCGCTCCTCGCGTCGCGACGTGGTGGGCAGTCCGAGCGTGCCCGGCCGTCCGGCCGAGAGTTCCAGGAGCCACCATGTGAGCCGCCCCGGCAGGTCGTGCCAGGCCACCTCTTCGACCCCGGGCAGCCATGGGCCGCTGCGGCGGCGACCGTCCGCCAGGCTCGAGACCACGGCGACCAGCGGCGTCAGCGGCCAGCGGCGTGACACGGCGGCCGCGTTGGCGAGCGTCCAGCGGGCCGGCCGGTGCATGGCCAGCACCGCCACGGTCGGATGGGCGGCGGGATCTTCGTCCGCCGTCGGGTCGACGACGTTCGCGAACTCGCCGACCCAGTCGCGGGCCAATGCGAGTTCCTCCGACGGCGCGTCGCCGAGCCAGGCGATCCGCGGCGCCATGCGGCGGTCGAGCGATGGGAGCGGTCGCGCATGCATGCTGCCGGAACGGTACACGGGCCACGCTGGTCGCGGCAAGACGGGCTGTCTGCGGGGGTTTCGGTGGCGTGTCGGCAGGCTTTTTTCGGCCGGCCGATCCGCTCGCGAATGCGGCCTTGACCCGTTTTCGTCGGGATCGACAATCGCTCGCGTCGTCTTCAAGGATGGAGCCGACAGGCATCGATTCGAGGCGCCGCAATGGCGCCGTGGCAGGAGGCCACCCCATGAGCGACGCGATCAGCGGCCGCACCGGACGCGGCGTGCGGCTATCCGCAATCCTCGAGCAGCCCAGGTTCATCGCCTGCGACGACATCGTCGCCCGTGGCTGCCAGGACGATCCCGAGCGTTGCGGGCCGGGCGACGTGTTCGTGGCCCGCACGACGCGGCGGGGCGATGGCCACGAACTGGTCACGAGGGCCCTGGCCCGCGGTGCGACGGGCGTGATCGCCGAACGGATCGTGGCCACGGACGGCGTGCCGCTGTGCCTGGTCCGCGACAGCGATCGGGCCCATGCCCGGCTGTGCCACGCGCTGGCGGGCGATCCGGCCCGAGCGCTGAAGGTGGTGGCGGTGACCGGCACCAGTGGCAAGACGACGGCCGCGTGGCTGGCTGCCTCGGTGCTCTCCGAAGCCGGCCGGCGCGTGGGCGTGCTCTCCGACCTCGGCTGCCTCGACGCCGAGAGCACGGTGCCCGATCCGGCCGATTATGCGGAGCCCGCTGCCCTGGCCGGCTGGCTCGGCCGCCTCGCCGAAGCCGGCAGCACGCACGCGGTGGTGGAGGTGTCGAGCGCGATGCTCGCCCACCGCGCGCTGGCGGGCATCGAGGCCGCGATCGTCGCCGTGACGAATCTGGGCTCGGCCCATCTCCAACGGCATGGCACCACGCGGGCGTATCGCGCGATTATGGCGCGGATCGGCGACGCGCTGGCGCCCGGAGGCTGCCTGGTGACGGGCACGCCCGATGCGGCGTTGGCACGTCTGCGGCGCCGGGCGGAACGCGGCGCGGCCGACATCGAGTGCCTGTCCGCCGGATTGAAGTCGGACTGCGACGTGACGGCCGTGCCGGTCGAGCGCGGGCTCTTCGGCCAGACGTTTCTGCTCGCGGCCGCCGGCGCGATGGTGCCGGTCTCCGTGGATACGCCGACGGCGCCGTTCGTCGCCGACGCGCTCATCGCCGCGGCGATCGGCCTGCGGTGCGGGGTGACGCTCGAGTGCATCGCCCGCGGTATCGAGGCGGCCGGCAGCGTGCCGGGGCGGATGGAGCGGATCGACCGCGGCCAGGACGTGCCCGTCTTTCACGACGCCCCGACCAGCGGCCACGGCCTGGCGGCGACGCTCGGCAGCCTGCGGCGGCTGACGTCGGGCCGGCTCGCGGTGGTGGCCGACGATCGCTGGGTGCGGGCCGTGGGCGCCGGCGCCGTGCGCCGTCGCATAACGCGGTGGTGCGACGAGTGCCTGATCGTGCCGATGACGATGATGGCCGACGACGCGGCTGCCGGCGACGTGACCTCCTACGCACGGCTCGACCGGCTGCTCGGCACGCTGGGGCGACGCGACTGCCTGCTCGTGCTCGGCGCGCCACGGGTCGGGCAGGGGGGCGGTCCGGACGACGGCGAGCCCGGCCTCGCTGACGTGGTCGACGGGTGGCTGCAACTGGCCCATCCGCCTCGGGAGCGGCTCGGTCGGCGGGCCGCGTGAACACCGCCGCGAAATATCGGTCCCCGGCCTGGAGTCGTGCTTAGCAGACCGTGGAATAAGTCTGCCGCCGCCGGATGTGGCGGCGATCGACCCAGGAAACCCTCGGCGTTTCCTGCGGTCGATCGAGTGGACAAAGGCCATGGAGGGCTTTGTCCACGGACAGTTAGCGCGGATGGACGGAACGGCCGGGCTTGAGGCACAATCTGCGTGGTCTGCCGCCCGCGGCGGCCGATGGTCGGCCGTCCGTTCCATCGCCGCAGGGCACGAGGAGTTCGCGATGAATCAGGGTCCGAAGTCGAAGGAGTCCGCCCGCGGCTCGGCCGCCGGTGGCAGCGACGCCGCCTCGACGCCGTTCGATGATCTCGGTGTCGCCGTGTCGTGTGGCGAGCCGCTCGCCCATCACACGTGGCTGGGGCTGGGGGGCGCGGCCGCGTATTTCTGCGAGCCGGTGGATGTCGAGGCGCTGGGCCGCGTGGTGCGGCGCTGCCGCGAGCGCGGGATTCCGCTCCGCGTGATCGGCGGCGGCTCGAACGTGCTCGTGTCGGCGGCGGGATTCCCGGGCATGGTGGTCCGGCTCTCGGCGGCCGCGTTCTGCGGCGTCGAGGTGCAGAAGCCGGCGCTCGTGGCCGGGGCCGGCGCGAAACTCGTGCACGTCGTGTCGGCGGCGGTGCAGGCCGGGCTCGCGGGCCTGGAGATGCTCGTCGACGTGCCGGGCACCGTGGGCGGGGCGCTGGTGGGCAACGCCGGCGGCCATGGCGGCGACATCGGCGCCTGTGTGCAGTCCGTCACCGTCATGCTGCCCGACGGCACCGTCGAGGTGCGCGAAGGATCGCGGCTGGCCTTCGAGTCGCGATGGAGCAACCTCGACGACTGCATCGTCATCGGCTGTCGGCTGGAACTCGACGAGGAGAGCCCCGAGCAGCTCACGAAGCGGATGCAGAAGCAGTGGATCGTGGGCCGCTCGCAGCAGCCCAGCGGCACCCGCGCCGTGGCGATGATGTTCAAGGATCCGCTCGGGGCCACGGCCGAGTCGCTGATCGTGCAGGCCGGCGCCCGCGACATGCGGTCCGGCGACGCGGCGGTCTACGCGCCGCACGCGAACTACGTCGTGGCCGGGCCGCAGTGCACCAGCGACGACGTGCGCACGCTCGTGGAGGCGGTCCGCACGCGCGTCCGCGAGCGGCTGGGCGTGGAACTGACGCCGCAGGTCGACGTCTGGTGACCAGCCCGCGCACCGCCATGAACACGCCCCCACCCCGCCGCCGGCCAGTGCCGGAAGCCGAGCCGACTCCGGGCCGGGTCGCCGCCTTCGTCGCAAGCCACCGCGCGGGACTGGCGGCGCTTGCGGTGCTGGGGGCCGCGGTCGCGGGCGGCTGGGCGCTGTGGGCGCGGTTCGGAGACGGCACCCGGGCCCATCCCGACGTGGTCCTCATGCCGGCAGGGGTGCAGCTGCAGGGCGTCGCCGAATGGGTGAAGGGCGACGTCAAGGCCGAGGCCCTGCGCAACGCCAGCCTCGACCAGGGCCTGCCGCTCGACGACCCCGAACTGCAGCGGCGGCTCGCGCGGGCGTTCGACATGCACCCGTGGGTGCGCCGCGTGGTGGGCGTGGAACTCATCCATCCGGCGGCGGCCGTCGTGGAGGTGGAGTGTCGCGAGCCGGTGGCGATGGTGGCCTGGCAGGACGGGCTGCTGGCGGTCGATGCCGAGGCCGTCGTCCTGCCGAGCGCCGACTTCACGGCCGATGTCGCCGCCCGCTATCCGCGTGTCACCGGCATCGAGTCGAGCCCGCAGGGCACGGAGGGTTTTCCGTGGGGCGACGCCGCGGTGGAGGAGGCGGCTGCGGTCGCGTCGGCCCTGGGGCCGGACTGGGCCGCGTTGCAACTGGTCGAGATCCGGCCGGTCCGCGAGCGGAACCTGCGGATGTGGGAGCTCGTCGCCGCCGATGGCAGCCGGATCTTGTTCGGTGCGGCGCCCGGCCGGGAGGCGGCCGGTGAGCCGCCGGCCGCGGCGAAGCTCGCGCGACTCAAGGAACTGGGGCCGACCGGGGGCGACGGGCGGCTCGATTTGACCATCGAGGCCCGTGAGCCATCGGCCCCGCGCTCGATCCCTGCCGGCTGAAGGAGGCCGCGGCGATGTCCTGCATGCGAATCGATCCTGCCACGTCCACGCTGTGCGTCATCGACGTCCAAGAGAAACTCCTCCCGGTGGTGGCCGACGCGGGCCGTGTGATCGACCGCTGCGTGCGGCTGGCCACGGCCGCCGAATTGCTCGGCGTGTCGGCGATCCTCACGGAGCAGTATCCGCGCGGGCTGGGGCCGACGGTGTCGATGATCGCCGGCCGGCTGCCTCCGGCCGTGGTGAAGATGGCGTTCAGTTGTTGCGGGAGCGAGGCGTTCGTGGCGGCACTCCCGGCCACGGCCGCGACGGTCGTGCTCGCCGGTCTGGAAACGCACGTCTGCGTAACGCAGACGGCGCTCGATCTGCTGGCCCGCGGGCTGGGAGTATTCGTGGCGGTGGACGCGGTCGCGTCGCGGCACGCGATCGACCACGAGTTCGGCCTGCGGCGTCTGGAGGCGGCCGGGGCCGTGCTCACGACGAGCGAGGCCGTGCTCTTCGAGTGGTGCCGCTCCGCCGAGCACCCGCAGTTTCAGGCAGTGCGTCGGCTCGTGCTCTGATCGTGCGGCGGATGCCGCATGACGCCCGGCATTTGTGACGGCGGCAACGAGACCGAGTCCAACGGACTCGTCAACGGGAAACGCATGGGCAGGTGGACATCGATCATGAAGACGGCAACCACAACGACAATTTGCCAGAGAGTCTGCAGGCGCTGTGCGCTCATTGCCATAGTCGCAAGACACATCTCTCAAAGGAGCACATGAATCCAGGGGAGGTCGGCCCTGGTGCCGGCGATGTGGCTGCGCCAGGTCTCGTTGACCTGCGCGAATGAAAGACGTCGGATATGATTCGTTATTGTCGCCGATCCGCGAGCCCGCTTGTCGAGTCGGGGCGGGTTCATAAGCAGTCGAATCGGATGCCGCGGCCGAGCAGGAGCGATCCAGCTTCAGCGTTCGGCGGCGTAGACGGGTCGGATGGCCGTGCTTCATCACGTTGTGTTGTTTGATTCGTTGACCGAGGAGGAGGTTTCATGATGGTGAAACGATCGCACCTTGCTTCGATGTTCGTTGCGTTCATCGCCCTGCCTTGGATCGGCCACCAAAACGTCGCTGCTCAAACGAGGGCAGACGGAAAAAGACCGAACATCGTCGTTATCTGGGGTGATGATGTCGGCCCTACGAACCTCAGTGTTTACAGTCGCGGAGTCATGGGTTATCGGACTCCGAACATCGATCGTATTGCGAGAGAAGGTGTGTTGTTCACCGATCATTACACGCCCATCCTTCATGCACGGCCGGCCGTGCTGCCTTCATCACGGGCATGTATCCCATTCGCACGGGCCTAACCTCGGTAGGCATGGTCGGCGGCCCTGTGGGCATGCAGGCTCGCGACGCCACTCTCGCCGAAGTCTTAAAGACGCAGGGCTACGCCACCGGGCAGTTCGGCAAAAACCATCTCGGCGATCGGAACGAGCATCTGCCGACGGTGCACGGATTCGATGAGTTTCTCGGTAACCTTTACCACCTGAACACCGAGGAGGAGCCGGAAGACGAGGACTACCCTCGAGATCCGGAATTCAAGATGAAGCACGGCCCTCGCGGAGTGCTCCACACATGGGCCACCGACAAGAGTGACGAGACGGTCGATCCCCGATTCGGAAAGGTCGGAAAGCAGCGCATCGAGGACACCGGCCCGCTCACTCGAAAGCGGATGGAGACCGTCGACGAGGAACTGATCGAAGCCGGGTTCCGGTTCATGGACAAAGCGCAGACCGATAAGAAGCCGTTCTTTGTCTGGTTCGCGACAACCCGCATGCACACGTTCACGCATGTGCCCCAGAAGTACCAGGAAAAGGCTCGTGAGTTCACCAGTTACCACGACCTCTACGGCGCGGGCATGATTCAGCACGATGAACACGTCGGCATGATCCTCGATCGCTTGGAGGCCTTGGGCATCGCCGACGACACTATCGTGATCTACTCGACCGACAACGGCGTGGAGCATTCGACGTTCCCACATGGCGGCACCACGCCGTTCCGTTCGGAGAAGATGTCGACATGGGAAGGCGGGGTTCGCGTCCCGATGCTGGTGCGCTGGCCGGGCAAGATCAAGCCGGGTACCGAACTCAACGGCATCCAAAGCCACGAGGACGTCTTCACGACGTTGTCGGCAGCGGCGGGTGTGACCGACATTCGGGAGCGGATCGCCAGAGGCGACAAACTGGGAACCGATGTGGAAAAAAAGAACTACATCGATGGTGTTGACAACCTGGCCTACTGGACGGGGAAGTCGGCCAGGTCAGCCCGGGACGAATTCTTTTACTACATGGAGTCCCGGCTCATGGCCGTGCGGGTGAACCAGTGGAAGGGTCACTTTGCCACACGGGACGGCTACTACGGAGCCACGACGAAGCTCGAGATTCCTCACCTATTCAACGTCCGGCAGGACCCTTTCGAAAGCTACGACCAGGCTCCCGGCCCGCGTGCGACGGTGACCCAGCAAAAGACCTATCTGTTTAACGAGTTTCTCGAGCGGATCGGTAAGCATATGGCGACATTGCAGCAATACCCGCCACAGCAAAAGAGTTCCAGCTTGAGCATTGGCAACTGAGGCTGAAGGGCGTCGATGCGAACTTTCCCTACGTCCAGCACCCGTTTTCACAGTCGTTCATTGGCTCGCAGTTGGCGTTGCTGCACTTGAAGGAGAACACTGAGCGAGACAGAGAGCGCACCGATCGCCCCACGCGGTAGCAGATGTGCCGAACATCTCTATGGCCTCAGAGGTCACGGAGGCGCACCAGTACCGGCACCGCCACGGTGACGCCGCCATTCTGGATGTGGCATCGGGAACGACACTGGAGCGGCGGTCTCTGACCGCCGCATGACGGCCCAGCGAGGGTGCACGACGGCCGGAGGCCGCCGCTACAGGAGGCGGGCGAGCGCGGACTCGTGGGCAGGGCCATGGCCGGTGAACGTGATCGTGCGGGCCGTCGGCGAGTCGATCGTGATCGCGACGTCCAGCCTGTCGGTCGGCAACGCTGCCCCGATCCGCTCGGGCCACTCGACGAACACCCACGTGGCCCGGGCCACCGCGTCCTGCCAGCCCACCTCGTGGAGGTCGTCGGGCCCGGCGAGCCGGTACATGTCGGCGTGGAGGAGCATGCCGGCCCGGGAGAGGTGCTCGTGCACGAGGCCGAACGTGGGGCTCACCACCTCTGCTGGGTCGATGCCCACGACGGCGGCGAAGGCTTTCACGAACGTCGTCTTGCCGGCGCCGAGGTCGCCCGAGAGCGCGACGAAGGCGCGGTCGGGCAGGGCCGCGGCGAGGGCGGAGGCCAGCGGTGCCAGGGCGGCCTCGTTGGCGATCGTGATCGAGTGGGTGCGCATGTCCATATCAGGAGTCGAAGGCGTGGACGAAGCCACGAGGGGCGAGTGGCTCGCGCTGGCCGGCAGCAGTGCGGGAGAACAAGCCCTCGCCCTCCACGACTTCCCCGATCACCGTCACAGGTGTGCCCAGGGCGGCGGGGGCCTCAGCAGCCAGCGTTCGGGCGGCCTCGGCAGGCAGGGCGAGGAGCAGCTCGAAGTCTTCGCCGTCGGCGAGGGCGTGGTCGAGCGGCGTCCGACCGTCGCCCGGCACGGCGGCCATGCGGACGGCGTCGGAGTGGATGGGGATGGCACCGAGGTCGAGCAGGGCGGCCGTGTTGCTGGCCCGCATCATCCGCGAGAGGTCGAGCGACAGACCGTCGCTGACGTCGATCGCCGCGTGCACGGCGAACCGCTCCGCGATCCAGAGCGCCTCGCGGACCCGTGGCTCGACGGCGAGATGGCGGCCGAGCAGGCTGCCGCCGCAGCTGCCCGTGACCACGATCAGGTCGCCGGGCCGGGCCCCGTCGCGCCGCCAGGCGGCGCCGGGCGGCACGCTGCCGATGGCCGTCACGCTCACGACCAGCGGCCCGTCCCAGGCGTTGGTGTCGCCGCCGGCCAGCGCCACGCCGTGCCGGGATGCGAGGGCCGCGATCCCTTCCTGGAGTCCGCGGGCGAGCGTGTCGCCCCCGTGTCGTGGCAGCGAGACCGCGACGACCGCCGCCTCGGGACGCGACCCCATGGCGGCCAGGTCGCTCAGGTTCACCGCCAGGGCCTTGTGGCCGACGGCCTGTGGCGGGCAGGCGGGGCCGAGGATGAAGTCGACGCCCTCCATGAGCATGTCGACCGTGACGACGGTCCGTCGCTGCGCGGGGGGGCGGAGCACGGCGGCGTCGTCACCGGCGGGCACTTCGAGCCGCGGGTCGGCCGGGAGCCGCGGCAGCAGCCAATCGACGAAGTCGGTTTCCATACCCGTGAGTTTCGCCGGGGCGACGCCCCGGTCAAAGCCCCCGGAGAGCCATCCGTCGCCGCCCTCATCCCACGATCACCGTCGGCCGGCGGGCCGGGTCGGGCACGGCCTTCTGGAGCAGGCCGAACACGCTGTTGGGGACGTCCCCCTGGCCGAAGAGGACGAACTCCGTCGCCAGCCGCAGCGGGCTGCCCAGGCTCCAGCCGAAGACGACGTCGAGCGGTGTGCCCGACTTGCTCATCTCAGTGGCGATCTGCGCGATGGTGTGCGAGACCGACGCCACGTCGCGGGCCACGATGATGAAACGGCTGTCTTCCTGCCGCGCCGAAATGATCGGCGCATTGTGAAACTCGCTGGGGTCTCCGTAGTGCACCTCCAGGAAGACCAGCGGGACGTTCGTGGGAATGCGGTGCTTGCGGCGCACCTCGGCCTCTTTTTCGTCGAGCGTCCGGTGGCCCGGCCGGTGCGGCACGAGCACGCGGAATCCTCCGTCCGCGCAGATGTCGGTCCACAGCATCCGGGCCGCATCGTCCGCGAAGCGAAACTCCTTGAGCCGCAGTTCACCGCTCCGCCACACTCGCGAGATGATCGAGATCGTCAGCACGCAGGCGATGAAGATCGACGCGATGATGATGCCGTCCGGCCGCTCGATGATGTTGGCGATCGTCGTGTAGATGAACACCGCCGAGATCAGGCCGAAGGCGGCGATCAGCGCCCGGCGGCCGAGCCGGCCGCGCGGCGTCGAAGGCAGGGGCTTGCGGGCCACGTCGACGAGCGACCCGATCGCGGCGCTGGTCATCAGCACCAGCACGCCGGTCGCATACGCGCCGCCCTGGGCCGACACGTCGGCCCGAAAGCACCAGGTCACGACCAGGTTCACGACGGTGAAGGCGATCACCAGAGGCCGGTACGCCGCCACCCATTCCGGGGCCATGCCGTAGCGCGGCAGGTAGCGGGGCACCATGTTGAGCAGGCCGGCCATCGCGGAGGCGCCGGCGAACCAGAGGATGAGGATCGTGCTGACGTCGTAGATCGTCCCGAAGCCGCGGCCGAACAGCGGGCATATCGTGTGCGGGCCTTCGCCGTGGGCGATGTACGCCAGGGCCCGGTCCATCGCCTTGCCCTTCACCGGCTCGAGGCGGAGTTCCGCGGCCGGGATGAGCGTGTCGGTGCCAGTGACCAGCGACGAGCCGAGCAGCAGGATCGACATCAGGACGGCGGCCGTGACGAGCAACCGGCGGGTGTTCCGAATCCTTCCCGCCACGTCCGCAGGGTCGGCCGTCGTGCCGCGCACGAGATGGATGTGCAGCACGCCGGTTTCGAAACCGCTCATGCCGAGGGCGAGTTTCGGAAAGATGAGGCAGGCGATGGCGAGTGCCACCCAGGGCCCGGTGCCCGAAACGGGAGCGTGATCCAGGTGATAGTGCCCCGAGGCGATCTGGGTCAGCCAATGCGGCAGGAGAGTGGGGTGCCCGAGCAGATACCAGACGCCGGCCGCAACGATGACTGCCGTGAGGCTGATGTAGGCGACGACGAGGATCGTCGCCAGGCCCACCACCTCGCCGTATCCCTTGAGAAACATTCCGCCCAGGAGCACCAGCAGGAACATGGTCACCGCCATCTGCCCCTGCATGAACCCGGGGACATGTCCGGCATACAGCGGATTCGAGATCAGGTGCGCCGCCGCGTCGGCGGCGGACAGGGTCTTCGTGATCACGAAGTCCGTCGCCGCAAAACCAACCAGCACGAGGACGGCGACTTTCGCCGCCCAACCGCTGAACATCCGCTCGATCATGCCCACCGAGCCGACACCGTCGGGCGTTTCCGCCGCCACGTGGCAGTAGATGGGCAGTGCCCCGAGGAGCGTCACCAGCACGAGGATCAGGGTGGCGATGGGAGCCAGCGTCCCGGCGCCCTCGAACGCGATCGACGGCTGGTAGCCGAGCGTGCTGAAGTAGTCCACGCCGCAGAGGCACATGATGAGCCACCAGGCGTAATGGTGCTGGGGATGGGATTGGTCCGGGGTCTCGCTGGACGACACGGGAGTTCTCCGCGGCTCGGACCGCGACGGGCGCAGCCTCTCGGTCACGGCCTGTGGGCCGTGATTTCCCGGGAATGCGACTGCGGTGCCGAAGTGGCCTATGGCAGCGGGGAGGTGAACCCAACCACGGGTTCACCGGGTCGGCACGACCTACACACACGAGCCCTGATCGTGCCGATTCCTGACGGACATGTCATCGAACGCCTACGAGGTTAGCTGACGGGCTCGGAGCCGAAGTTGCCCCGCTCGAAAGGATCGAGTTCGCCCCAAAAATTGGGTCCCCCGCTCTGGAATCTCAGATTCGGCGATGTTTCCTGCTGCCATGCCCGGATTCTAACCATTCGACCGCCTTTCGTGGCGATCGGGTGGACGAGCAAGTGCCGCGCCAGAGACGAGCGATCAACGGCCGCGGGCCGATCTACCGCAGGACCGTGTCGGAGACGATGTGGCCGAAGAGCGTCTCGCGGCCGCGGAGCACGTAGAACTTGATCGGGTTGAGGTGCTCCTCCTGCGCCTTGTCGAGAATGTAGGAGATGTTGTCCGGGGCGATCGTCTCCCAGACGTGCAGGCCGACGAGGATGTCGCCCTCCTTGATGCCCTGCTCGGCGGCCGGCCCGTTGGAGCGGACCTCGGTCACCACCAGACCGCCCCGATAGCGGGCCTGGAGCTTCTGCACCTTGCCCGCGGCAGCGGGCTGCAGCCGTAGCCCGATCTCGTTCCAGCACCGCTCATCGAGCGGCACCGCGTCGCGGCGCATCGCAGCCAGCGCGAGGTCGATCCGCTCCTCGGCACCGGCCCGGACGACCGTCACCGGCACCCGCTCGCCGGCCTTGCGGCCGAGCAGCGCCCGCTCGATGTCGAGCTGCCGCGACACGGGAACGTCGGCGATCCGCGTGATCAGGTCGCCCGCCCGCACGCCCACCGTGGCCGCGGGGCTCTCGCGGTGGACCGCCTCGACGACCACGCCCGGCCGGCCGTCCGACTTGGCCACGATCCCGTGCCAGGTGTGGTCCACCCGCTCGACCGACATCAGCCGGGTGACGACTTCCAGCACGTCGTCGATCGGGATCGCGAAGCCGATGCCCTGGGCCCCGGCACGCACGGCGACGTTGATGCCGATCACCTGCCCGTCGATGTTGAGCAGCGGGCCGCCTGAGTTGCCGGGATTGATGCTGGCGTCGGTCTGGATGAGGTCGTCGTACCGCTGGGTGCGGCTCACTTCCACGCAACGGTGGAGCGCCGAGATGATGCCGCGGGTGACGGTGTGCTCGTAGCCGTAGGCGTTGCCGAGGGCGAGCACGGTCTCGCCGATCATCAGGTCGCTGGAGGTGCCGATCGTGACCACGGGGAGGGGCGTGTCGATGTCGACCTTGATCACGGCCAGGTCGGTCCGCGGGTCGTGCGAGACGAGCGTGGCCGCGACGGTCTTGCCCGAGGCGAGCGTGACCTCGATCCGGCGAACGCCGTCGACGACGTGGAAGTTGGTGACCACGTAGCCTCGGGAGTCGATGACGACGCCCGTGCCCATGCCGTTGACGCGACGCATCTCGCCGCCGTCCTCCTCCGTGCCGCCGACCATCTTCTGGCCGTGGATGTTGACGACGGCGTCACGCTGCGACTCGATCGCCCTGACGATCACGGAGCGGCGGGCTTCGGAGGCGGGGGCGAGGGTCGCGGCGACCATCAGGGCAGTGGTCAGCAGCGGCAGCGCGATCCACGAACACCGCATGTCGGTCTGGCTCCCCCGGCACGAAGGCGGGCGACGGCCATGCCGCCTCCCGCATACCCCTGAAAATCGGCCCGCCGGCACCGTCCGATGACCGCCGAGCCAGGCGGCCGGCACAGTCTGCCCAGTCCGAGCCTCGAAGAGCCCCGATTCTCGGCTCGTCCGCGGCCCTGCGGGCGCGGCGAAAAAGGCTCAAGAGTCGCGCGGGCGATCCGGGCCCACGAGGAACGGCAACACCTGGAGGGCGAGGAACGCCGCCAGCGTCACGAGCACGAGAATCGGCCAGGCCCCGGCCACGCGCTTGCCGAACTCCCATCCGAACTCGTTGGCGATGCCGCCGACGAGCGTGGCAGCTACGAGTACCAGCAGGCCACCGAGCACCAGCGCGCAGCCGAGCGACGCCATCGTGCCCCGGAACGTGCCGAGCTCCGAAAACTCCTCGCGGTGCAGGTCGATCGCCCGCCCCTTCGCCAGGCTTCGTGGCACCGTCTCCGCCAGTTCGATCGCCCGGGCGGCGTCGGCCCAGGTGGCCGTGGGAATGCCGTCGCCGTCGCTCGCACCGCCGAGGCGGTCGAGCAGGCAGGCGGCACCGTCGAACGCGCATTGCTCCGCGGGTGGGCCGGACCACGTCCATGGCCGAGTCGGGTCGTCCGGCGCCTCGACCTCCAGCGTGCCGCGGGCGTGCTGCAGCGTGATCACCAGCGCGGGGGAGGCGCCCGGTGACACTTGCCAGCGCGTGGGGACGAGATCGGGGCCGCTGAACCCGACGGCAAGCGTGCTCCAGGCGGCGTCGGGATCGACGGCGCCGAGCGTCGCCAGTCTCGCGGGGTCGCCCGCCAGCACACGGACGAGGTCGGCGTCGGCGGCAAGGCGGGCGAGGACCGACTCGCGGGTGCGCGTCGCCATGCGGCGGACGAGGCCGATCGACTCGAGCGGGCCGAGCGGTCCTTCGCCTGCCACGCCGGCCTCGATGGCGGCCCGCAGCCGCCGCACGTAGGGATGCAGTCGGGCGGTGAGCAGCGGCACGAGCCGGGCGCCGGTGTCCTGCCGGATCATGTCGAGTTCGTAGGCCCAGAGCATCGAGAGCTCCAGCGGCTGCGCGAGGAGGAGCGTGCGGCCGGCCTGCACGAGCGTCCGCACGGCCTCGGCCCGCGCGGCATTCCAGCCCTCGCTGCCCACGATCACGGCGTCACAGCTCGCGGCGTCGAGCAGGGCCTGCCAGGAGTCGGCCCGCCGCAGGCCCGCGAGCGGGGCGGGCAGGGTCGCGGGCAGGTCGCAGCCGACGACGATGGCGTCGCCGCGGCCGCGGGCGGCCTCCGCCACCTGCAGCACCTGCGCGTCGAGTCCGAGGAGGCCGAAGTTCATACGGGCATTGTTTCCTGTGGCCGCCCCGCTCGCCAGCCCGACGCATCGGACGGCTGGTGGCGTCGGGGCGGGCGGGGTATAAGCGGGTCGAGGTGCACGATGCGGGCGGAAGTGATCGCGATCGGCGACGAATTGACGACGGGCCAGCGGCTCGACACCAACAGCCAATGGCTGTCGGCCGAACTCGCCGTGCTCGGGGTGCCGGTCGTCTTTCACACCACGGCCGCCGACACGCAGGCGGCGGGAGTGGAGGCGTTTCGCACGGCCGCCGCCCGGGCCGACCTGGTCGTGGCCACCGGCGGCCTCGGCCCCACGGCCGACGACCTGACCCGCGACGTGCTCGCGGAGGTGGCCGGCTGCCCGCTCGAACTGTCGGCCGAGGCGCTGGTGGCGGTCGAGTCGCGGTTCGCCCGGCGGGGGATGCCGATGCCGGAGACCAACCGCCGGCAGGCGCTTTTCCCACGGGGCAGCCGCATCATCACGAACCCCGACGGCACGGCACCGGGCATCGACGTGACCGTGGACGTGGCCGGCCACCGCGCGCGGATCTTCGCGCTGCCGGGCGTGCCGGCCGAGATGCGGACGATGTGGCGGGGCACCGTGGAGTCTGCGATCCTCGGCATGCTGCCGGAACGAGCCACGATCGTGCAGCGGCGGATCAAGTGCTTCGGCGCCGGCGAGAGCGCCATCGAGGCGATGCTGCCCGACATCATCCAGCGCGGACGCGACCCGCTGGTGGGCATCACCGCCCACGAGGCCACGATCACGCTGCGGATCGCCGCTCACGGCTACGACCAGGCCGAGTGCCAGGCCAAGATCGCCGCCACCGAGGCGACGATCCGCAGCTGCCTGGGCCCGCTCGTGTATGGAGTCGAGGACGACGAACTCGAGGACGCGGTGGTCGCGGCCCTCGACGAGGGCGGGATGACTTTGGCCACGGCCGAGATCGGCACCGACGGCCGCGTGGCGGCGCTCCTCGCACAGGCCGCGTCGCGCAGCCGGCATGGAGGCTGCTTTCGAGGCGGCCTGGTGCTGCCCCGGGCCGCCGGCCCCGGCGGCGCCGCGGCGCTTGCCGCGCGGGCCCGGTCCAAGCACGGCGCGGCGGTGGGGCTGGGCATCGGTCCGGTCGAACCGGCTGCGGACGGCCGCGGCGAGATCGAGGTCGTCTTGGTGACGGACGCCGGCGCGGAGTCGTTTCGGCATATGCTGGGGGGCGGGCCTTCGTTGGCCGGCTCGCGGGCGGCGAAGTTCGCGATCGACCGGGTGCGGCTCTGGGCTTTGGCCCGCGGCTGACCGCGGCCGGGAGTTGCAGGTGGACGGCACGATGCACGGTGATGCACGCGGCGGCGTGAGCCGCACGACGCTTCTCTTTCTCGGGCTCGCGGGCCTGGTCGGGCTGATCGTCTGGCCGTCGCTCGCCGGCCGGGTGCAGTATGCGAAGACCCGGGCCGAACTGGCCGCGATCCGCGATGCCGCGGCCGGCGCGGAGCTGACGAGCGTGGGCAAGTTGTTCACGACGCTCGCCCGGCTCATCAGCCCGGCCGTCGTCAACGTGACGTCGAAAAGCCGCGTGATGACGATCGCCGACGAGATCGCCTCGCTGCGGGGCCTGACGCCGGCCGGGGCCACGCGCGAGTCGGTCGGCTCGGGCGTGATCGTCGCCGAGGACGGCGTGATCGTCACCAACTACCACGTCGTCGCCAACAGCGACGCGATCGACGTGGCGCTCGCCGATGGCCGGACGTTCACGGCCGACCTCGTGGGGGCCGACGCGGCCACCGACCTGGCGGTGCTGCGGATCGACGCCAAGCAACTGCCCACGGCCGCCTGGGGTGACAGCGACACCGTCGAGGTCGGCGAGATGGTGTGGGCGATGGGCAGCCCGTTCGGCCTCGACCGGACGATCACCTACGGCATCGTCAGTGCCGTCGGCCGCCGGGGCGTGCTCGAGAGCCCGTACCAGGAGTTCCTGCAGACCGACGCGGCGATCAACCCGGGCAACTCGGGCGGACCGCTGGTGGACGTGCACGGCCGGGTGATGGGGATCACGACCGCGATCGTGGGCCGCGACTATTCGGGCATCGGCTTCGCGATCCCGAGCAACACCGCACGGCAGGTGTGCGACGCCATCCTCGACAGGGGCCACGTCGAGCGTGGCTACCTCGGCATGGCTCTGCGGCCCACGCCGGCCGACGGGGCCGGGGTGCTCGTGGCCGGCATCGAGCCACGTTCACCGGCCGCGCTGGCGGGCATCCGCCCGGGCGACCTCGTCGTCCGCTTCGACGGCGAGGAGGTCGCCGACCCGGCGACGCTCGTGCTGCTGCTGACGCGGGTGCCCGTGGGCCACGAGGTGACGGTCGATCTCGTGCGCGATGGCGAGCCGCTCTCAGTCAGCGTTCAGGTCGGCCGCCGTCCCCGCCAGTAGACCGCATTCGATTGTGCTGGAGCACCGGCTCGGGGGCCGCAAACGTGGCCAATCGGGGCAGCACCGCAGATTGCCAGTGCGGGGCTTTAGCGCAAACCCTGTAGGTGCAGACTGGCAGTCTGCACACCGAAGCAGCGCGGATTCCGCAGAGTGCCACTCTGCGGCTCCAAGGGATCGCCAATCGGGGTGGCACATCGTCTTCCAAACGAGCGGAGCCGGGCGATCCCAGGGCTTCCCTCCGGGGCTTTTTGGGAACCACGCGTAGATCAACGGTGAGCCGTGTCACTCGGCTCCGAGAAACTCGAGAATTTTCGCAGTCGGGCCGTCGCCGGCGGCGCCGAGTTCGCGGTTCAGCGTCAGGTGGGTCTTGTCGGGCTCGTGGATCGTAGTCGCCCGGCCGCCGACGGACCGCAGTCGGTCGGCGAGTGCCTCCGCCTGTTCGCGACTGTCGCGGCGCTCGCCGACATGAAACATCAGGAACGGCGGGTAGCGGTTCCCTGTGACGACGTGCGTCAGCGGCGACGCCTCGCGCTGGACCTTCGGGTCGTCGCCGAAGGCGTCGCGGTACAGTTTCTGCAGCCTTGGCAGCCGGGCCGCCGCGATCTGCCGGGGCACGTCGTAGCCGGCGCCGTCGAGGAGCACGATGCCCGCGAGCCCGCCGGGCTCGAGGCCGTGGCGGGCCAGGATTCGCTCGTCGGTGCCTACCAGGGCCGCCAGGTGGGCGCCAGCCGAGTGGCCGATGAGAAAGATCGTGTCGCCGTCGCCGCCATGCTCCCGCGCATGCTCGTGCAACCAGGCCACCGCTGCGGCGACGTCGGCCCCCTGATCCCGCGGCGTGACCGCCGGGTCGAGCCGGTAGCCGACGCTGGCGAACAGGAAACCCCGCGACACGAAGGCCGCCGGCTTCTCGCCGACATGCCCCTTGTCGCCGTGCCGCCAGCCGCCGCCATGGACGAAGAGCACGATCGGCCGTGCAGGGCCAGCGGTCCGCTCGGGCCCGTAGAGGTCGATTCGCGGGCCGTCGCCGGAGGCCGGGACATCGCCGGCGGCGCAGGCCGCGTCGCGGACGAGGAGTTTCGCGGCGGCCTCGTCGGCCGCCTCCGATCGGGCCGCGACCGCGAGGGCGATGGCGGCCAGGAGCAGCAGTCCGGCCCGCTGTGAAGCTGATGGAACATGCTGCATGTCACGCTCCATGTGTTCGGGGATCGCAGGCCGAGGTCTCGAGCCAGCCCGGCCGCGGTTTCGGCCGGCGCGGTTCTTCAACGGTCAGGCCGGAGAAAAGTCGTGCGCCCGGGGTACCCCGACGCATTCGGCAGATGTCCGACGTGCGGCTCCATCGCGAGCCCTGTAGGTGCAGACTGGCAGTCTGCACGCCGTAGCAGCGCGGATTCCGCAGAGTGCCACTCTGCGGCTCCAAGGGATCGCCACACAACGCATTTCGCCGATTGCCGACGTGGGGCTCCATCGCGAGCCCTGTAGGTGCAGACTGGCAGTCTGCACGCCGTAGCAGCGCGGATTCCGCAGAGTGCCACTCTGCGGCTCCAGGGGATCGCCAATCGAGGTGGCAGAACGCATTCCGCAGAGTGCCACTCTGCGGCTCCAAAGGGGCTGCCGGTGTGGGCGGTATCACTCGATCCGGAGGAACTCGAGGATCTTCGCCGTCACCCGCCCCCGGCTTCGTCGGCGGGCTTGCTCTCGTCGTCGCCGGGAAGGTCGTCGAGCATCTTCGTGAAGTTGAAGTCGCCGCCGCCAAAGCCGGTGAACCCGCCGAGGCCGCCCGCTTCGGCCGGCTCCTCCTTGGGCCTGGTGGCCGGCTTCTCCCGGGGCACGGGCGTGCCCTGCGGCCGCTTCGCCATCGCGGCCGCGATCGTGTCGAGCCACTCGGCCGTCGGGAACGCGTAGGGGCGGAACTTCTCCAGCGTGCCGGTCTCCTCGTGGATGAACAGCGCCCGCTGCGGGCCGAGCTTGGCGGCCGCGGGCGTGTCGACGAGCTGGCTGGAGTCGTTGCCGCTCATCTGGAAGAGCACGCGCAGCTCGAACTCCTTGATCGCGTTGCGGTCGAAGGTGCGCTGCAGGTTCGTCAGCGAGTCGCACCAGATGATCGCGTGCACGCCGACCGCCGGACCGTCCTTGATGAGCGTGAGGAAGTTCTCCGCGGGGCCGGCCTTCTTGTCGCCCATCGAGAACCCGAAGTCGCTGTCGCTCTTGCGCAGCTCGCGGAAGCGGCCCAGATCGCGGACGACGACGAACACCGCCTCGGCGTCGATGATCTGCTCGTCGAGCCGGCGGCGGATCTCCGCGGCCAGCGTCTCGAGCGCGTCGGCCGTGCCCAGTCGGCCCACGAGCTCGATCTCATGGGGCAGGTGGTCGGCGAGCTTCGCGAGCAGCAGGTCGGGCTTCTCCTCGGCGATCGCCGGCTCGAAGAGCACGAACCGGGCGGCGCGGCCGAGGCCACCGCCGGGGTGCGGGTCGTGGCCGGCGGCGAGGCTGGTGATCGCCATCGCCAGGAGGCTGGCCCCGAGGTCCTCACGCTGGCCGACGATCAGCAGGTTGGCGCCGCCCTGACGGCGGAAGATCGCGGCCGTGGGATCCTTGATGGCGATCGCGTCGCCGAGCCAGGCGAGCGGCGCCGTCATCTCGCGGCCGTGCACCGTGCCGGCGTCGAGCAGCTCGGTGAGCAGCGGGTTGCCGGCCGGATCGGCCGCCTGATTGCCGTCGAAGACGATCCGCGGCAGCTGCGGGATGTCGGTCCGCCGGTCGGCCAGTTCCCGCAGCGCGCCGAGATACCGCTCCCGCCGGTCATCGTTGAGAAACACCACCTGGAACGGGTTGTTGCCCTCGACCATGCCGTTGGCGTCGTTGTAGATCGCCTCGCCGGGCCGCGTCAGGAGGCGGGCGGCGGTGTTGTCTTCCGAGAGGATGAGGCTCGAGTCGGCCTCGTTGCACTGCAAAGCGATGCGCACGGCCATCTGCCCCATCGTGGCCCGCGGCAGGCTGTAGGATCCGCCGAGCGTCTGCGAGCCGAGCAGCACGTGCATGCCGAAGGCTCGGCCCTGGCGGACGAGGCGGTCGAGGATCAGCGAGGCGTCCTGGGCGATCTTGTCGTCCTCGACGAAGATTTCCTGAAACTCGTCGATGAGCAGCAGGATCCGCGGCATCGGGTCGGGGTGCCCGGTCTGGCGGAACCCGGCCACGTTCTGCACGGAGAGTTCGCGGAACAGGTCGCCGCGCCGCTTCAGCTCGCGGTCGAGCTGCTCCATCACCGAGAGGCCGAACTCGCGCTCGCTCTCGATGGCGATCACGCGGGCGTGCGGAAGCTTGTAGTGGTCGTAGAGCTTGAACTCGACGCCCTTTTTGAAGTCGATGAGGTAGAACTGGATCTCGTTGGGGCTGTACTGCAGCGCGAGGCTCGTGATCATCGCGTGCATGAGGGTCGATTTGCCGGAGCCCGTCTTGCCGGCGATCAGGCAGTGCTGGCTCGTGCCCTTGCCGAGCTTGAGGTACTGGAGCTTCTTGGCGCCGGCGGGCCCGAGGGGCGCGAGCACCTCGTTGGCCGTGCTCCCGTGCCACCAGTCCTCCTCCGCCGGGGCGACGCGGTCGAAGGGAACCTCGATCCGCTTGGCGGCCTTGGCGGCCTTGCCGACCCGCTGGATGATCTTCGTGAACACGTCGTCGGGGGGCGCCTGCTCCACGGTCAGTGGCCACTTGGAGAACTCGGGGTCGCTCCAGGTGAACGTGCCGTCCTTGAGCACCAGCGTGGTCGCGTGCTGCTCGAGCTCGGCGAGGCTGAAGCCCGACGGCATCTGGGCCTTCGTGTCGACCGAGATGATCGTGTAGACGCCGCAACGGGCGCCCGACGCGGCGATGCTCGCCAGGCGGCGGGCGCTGGTTTCGTTGAAGTTGGCGGGGAAGTTGGCGACGACCACGAAGCGGTAGGGCTCCGGCACCTCGGCCTCGGCGTTGTAGGCCCCGATCGACTGGTACTCGTTCCGCAGGTACTTCTGGATCACCACCTCCATCTGTTCGGTGATGTCGGCCAGCTTCTGCTCGATGAGCGGCGGCTCCGTCCAGATCCGGCTGGTGACGAGCAGCTCGTCGTGGTCGGCGAGGTGCATGAAGCCGGCGAACTGCTTGCCGAGTCCGAGGGGATCGATGATCGTGAACCGGCTCTGCCCCGGCGGAATGCCGGTGGCGATCCGCAGCGTCAGCGCCTGCAGCATCGCCGACGCCGCCTCCTTCTGGTCGGCCGTGGTCTTGATGAGCAGCGACGAGTGGACGGGGTAGGGGAGGATGGCCGGCTGCGTCCACGCGACGGGCCCGAAGGCGTTGAGCGCCGGCTCGCCCGACACGCCCCCCGGCACCTTCTCGAGCGACAGGGCCAGCGACCCGAACCGCAGCCCGGGGGGCGGATCGGCGGGCAACGGCACGTCGTCGCGGGCCAGTTCGTCCCAGGGCCTGAAGGCGGCGGCGTCGATGCGATTGGCCGCGTCGTACGCGGCGGACGTTTGCTCGCGGACCTCCTGCCAACGGGAGGTCATCTCCCGGTGCCGCTCGTCGCGGCGGCGGTTCGCGGCCGCCAGCCGCTCTTCCCGCTCGCGCTCCAGCGTGGCGACGTCCTCGCGGCCGCTGGTCTCCAAAGCGGCCAGCCGCGGCGGATACTTCTTCTCCGCGGCGTCCTTGGCCGTCGCCACCTTCTGGGCGAGCGCCTCGCAGGAGGCCCGATACTTGGTCTCGAGGTCGGCGACCGTCTTGTCGCGCTTGGCCGTGAACGACGCCAGCCGCTCCTCGGAGTTCGCCCGCCGCTGCTCCTTCTCCTGCTCGAAGCGGGCCTCGAGCTTCGTCACCTGCTCGTCGCGTCGGGCCTTGAGGAACTCCGCGCAGGCCGGCTCGAGTCGCCGCGCGCGGGCCACCGCGCCGGCCAGCGTTGCCTGCAGGCCGGCGAGCTGCTCGCGGGCCACCTTCCGCCGACCGCGGACGAGCGACAGCCCGCCCGCAATCCCGCCGCCGGCCAGGACCGCGGCGGCGCCGGCGGCTGCACCCGCCTTGAGGCCCATGTCGCCGGGGATGCCGAGGAAGGCGCCCGCGCCCGCGAGGAGGCCGAGCACGAGCGGCAGGCCGATCGCCGCACCCTGCAGGCCGCCGGAGAAAGCCTGCTTGGCGGCCGGCAGGTCGGCGATGCCCTTGGCCTGCTCGACGATCGACGCCCGCAGTGTCTCCAGCTCCGTGAGCAGATCCTTGCCCTCGGGCAGCGGTTCGTCGTCCGCGCCGGCGGTCGCTGCGAGGCCGAACCGCTCCAGCGCCTGCCCGGCCTTCGCCTCCGACTCGCTGATCTGGCTCACGGCCCGGGCGGTTTCCTTCTCGTCCTTGGCGAACAGGCGGGCCGGCTGCTTGCGGTCTTCCTTGTGCTTTTCCTTGATCGACATCTCGTCGAACTGGTCGTCTTCCTTCGCCTGCCGTTCCTCCTTCTCGCAGAGCTTCGCGACCTGGGCGGCCATCGTCTTGCGCTGCTCGTCGAGCTTGGTGCGCTCGGCGGCGAGGTACGCGTCGGCCTTCTGGAGCAGGGCGGCGTATTCCCGCTTCGTGGCCTCGATCTCGGTGGCGTATTTCCGCTTCGTGGCGACCAGGGCGGCATCCGCATCGGCCCGCGTCTTCGTGACCGTGGCCTCGTGCTCGGCGGCGATCTCGTTCTCGAGCCGGGCACGCATGGCCGCCGCGGTGCGCAGCACTTCCATCTGGCTGCGGAGCAGATCGCGGTCGTACGCGTTCGAGGTGGCGGCTGGGGCCGCGGAGGCTTCGGTGCTCACGGGTGCTGGTCCAGGGGGAGGTGCGGGGGGCTGGGATCGGCGGACGGGATGCGGCGTCAGCCGCCGTCGTGTTCGCTGACGTCGCGGGCGGCCCGGTCGAGAACCTCGGCCAGTCGGCCGAGGGCGTCGAGGGTTTCCTTGACCGCCGGCAGCAGCGGCTCGACGTTGTCTTTCTGGAAGGCCTTGGCCCGGGAGTCACGCCAGGTGTCCTTGGCGCCCTCCCACTTGATGTTCAGTTGCTTGAGCGCGTTGGCGAGCTTCGAGGCCCCGCTGGAGAGGTCGCCGACCTTCATGATGCGGCCTCCGTGGGCGCGGGGGCAGGGGCGGCCGCCGGCGGTGCAGTCTCGTCGAGCTGCCGGGTGACGTTCTGGGCGCCGGTGCCACCCGCGCCGTCGTCCGCGCCGCGCGGGCTCGACGCGGTCTGGTAGGCGTCGAGCGCCTTGAGCATCTTCTCGAGCTGGGCCATCGATCGCGGGCAGTCGACGTCGATCACCTCGCGAAACCGCACCAGCCGCACGCACGTCTCGCGAAACTGCTGCTGCACCACCGGCGTCCAGCGGCGCACGGCCTCCGCCTTCCGCTCGGCCGTTTCGAGCAGTTTCCGGGCCTTGTCGAGCGCCTTCTTCTCCTCGACGCAGGAGG
>JBIKND010000022.1:0-27757 GCA_044358905.1 Pirellulales bacterium
CGGCAGGTCGCCCGCCTCGTCGCGGACCAGCAGCACGTGCTCGACGCCCTCCAGGCTGTCGCGAATCGCGGCGATCTTCTGCCGGTAGAGGCTCTGCGCGGTGACGAGCACCTTCGGCCGGCCGATAGCCACCCGGGCCCGCAGGGGCTCGGGCCCGAACGCCGAGAACAGCGGCGCGAACACGGCCCGGGCCTTGAGCGTCCCCAGCGCCGCGATCACGAGCTCCGGCACCCGTCCCAGGCAGGCGAACACGCGGTCGCCGGGCGCCACCCCGAGCCGGCCGAGCAGGTTTGCGAACCGATTGGTCGACCGCGCGAGGCCCGTGAACCTGATCTCCTGCCGCGTGCCCGAGAGCGCGAGACAGCGAAGCGCCACCCGCGCGCCCCGTCCGGCGCGGACGTGCCGATCGACCGTCTCGTGGGCGATGTTCAGCCCGCGGCCGCCGGGCAGGCCGTCGAGCGCCTCCCGCGCCGCCGCCCAGGAAAACTCCCGCCGTGCCCGCTCGTAGTCGGGCATGTTCGGGGCGACAGCCGGCGCGATCGCCGGAGCGGCATCGAGAGCCACGGCAGGAAGACCTCACCCGGCCGATCCCTGCCGTCCTCGAAATCCGGACGACGGATTATTCGCCCCGCAGACGGGAAAGGAAATCCGGCCCCGGCTCCAAAGCGGCAAAAATCTCACGCCGGAAGACAAAAGCCTCATGGCGTACGCCCTGCGGTGTGTGAGAAACTTCAAGTGCAGGATCCCGACGCTGGACGCCCGACGGCGGCGGCTACGCGACCTGGCGAGCAAGGAGCGATCCATGGCGGCCTTCCTGAACGCGTCGTCCCCACGGCCTCGTCAGCTTCCGGTGGCCATCATCGCGGTCATCGGCCTGGCAGGGATCGGCGGCACCGCCGAAAACAAGCCGATCTTCGACGGCCGCTCGCTCGAGGAGTGGAGCGGCACCGCCGACCGCTGGCGGGTCGAGGACGGCGCGATTACCGCGGAGATTCGGGACGGTGAAAAGCTCGACCGCAACGAGTTTCTCTGGTGGGACGGCGCGGTCGGCGACTTCGAACTCGCGCTCGAATACCGGATCGAGGGGCATCCCTCGGCCAACTCCGGCATCCAGTATCGCAGTCAGCGGCTGCCGGATGGCCACGCCGCCGGCTACCAGGCCGACCTCGACGACGGCGCGAAGTGGCTGGGGAGAATCTACGACGAGCACGGCCGCGGGCTGCTCGTGGAACGCGGCGTTCGCCTGGCGATCGCCCCGGACGGCCGCACCTGGACAGACACGTTCGCAGGGCCCGACGCGATCCGCGCGGTCGTGCGGGCCGACGCATGGAACCGCTACCGGATCCGAGCCACCGCCGCGCACGTGACGGTCTGGGTCAACGACACGCTCGCCTCCGTCCTCGACGACCGCGACGCCGAGCACGCTGCATATTCCGGCCGACTGGCGTTGCAACTGCACTCGGGCCTCGGCCCTGTAAAGCTGTGGTTTCGTGACATTCGCCTGACCGATCTCGGTGCGACGGCACCGGCGGCCGGCGATGCCCCTTCCGCGGCGAAGCCCTCACGTTCCGGCCGCGATTGGTCGAGCCCGGCGCTCTGGCACACGATCGACAACCGGGCCGCCACGCCGCAGGGAACGCACGCGGCTGCGACCAACGAGAGGGCCGCGGCGACCGTCGCCGGGATGAAGGTCACGCCGGGGTTCCGCGTGGACCTCGTCGCCGCCGAGCCCGACATCCACCAGCCGATCGCGTTCGCCATCGATCCGCGCGGCCGGCTGTGGGTCGTGGAAGGTCACAGCTACCCCACCAAGCGGCCCGACGGCCAGGGGCTCGACCGGATCGTGATCCTCGCCGACGGCGACGGCGACGGCACGTTCGAGACGCGAAACGTGTTCAAGGAAGGACTGAATCTCGTCAGTGGCATCGAACTGGGATTCGGGGGTGTGTTCGTGGGGGCGGCACCGCACCTGCTCTTCATTCCCGATCGCGACGGCGACGACCGGCCCGACGGCGAGCCGGAGATCCTGCTCGACGGCTGGGGCTTCCAAGACACGCATGAGACGCTCAACAGCTTCACCTGGGGGCCGGATGGCTGGCTCTACGGGTGCCACGGCGTCTTCACGTCGTCCGCTGTCGGCCCGCCGGGCACGCCGCGCGACGAGCGACTGCCCATCAATGCCGGCATCTGGAGGTATCACCCGTCGCGCAAGCAGTTCGAGATCTTCGCCCACGGCGGCAGCAACCAGTGGGGCATCGACTTCACGAGCGTGGGCGACGCCTTCATGACGCACTGCCGGAGTTTCCATGGCGGCGGCGGCACGACGCACGTCCTTCGCAACGGCATCTACTGGAACCAGGCCAATGCCGGCTTTCCGCCCTTCATCTGCCACGAGGCTCCGGCCTTCGCCCCCGATCTCAAGAACTACCTGCCCGCCGCGGCCCGGTACGACAGTGGCGAGGGGGGCGCCGGCAAGAAAGGCTCCGACGCCGTCTACGGCGGCCACTCGCACGTCGGCACGATGGTCTACCTCGGCGACAACTGGCCGGAGATCTACCGCGACCGCATCTTCACCCACAACCTCCACGGCCGGCAGATGAATCACCAGGAGGCCGTCCGCCAGGGAAGCGGCTACGAGGTTTTCCACGCGGGCCACGACATCCTCCACGCGCCGGACGAGACCTACGTCGCCGTCGACTTGCAGTACGGGCCCGACGGCGCCGTTTACGCGATCGACTGGAGCGACCGGCAGCACTGCCACAATCCCGCCACCGAGATCTGGGACCGCAGCAACGGCCGGCTCTACCGGATGGCGTGGGCGGAGACGTTCCGGCCGGTGGCGGTGAACCTCGCCGCGAAGACCGACGCGGAACTCGTGGCCCTGCACGCGCACCGCAACGAATGGTTCGTCCGCACGGCCCGCCGCCTGCTGCAGGAGCGGGCCGTGGCCGGCACGATCGCCCCGGCCACGCTCGAGCCCCTGCGGGGCATGGCCTCCTCTCCCGACGCCGTGACGGCGCTCCGTGGCCTGTGGACGCTCCACGTGACGGGAGCCCTCGACGACGCGGGCTTGGCCCGGGCCTTCGCGCACGCCGACGACCGCGTCCGCGGCTGGGCCGTCACGCTCGCCACCGAGGTGCCGGGCTCGCCGCGGATCCCGCTGCCGACCCTCCTGGCGGCGGCCCAAACGGATCCTTCGTCGCTCGTCCGCCGGTCGCTGGCGTCGGCGCTGCCGGCCCTGCCGCCGACCGATCGCTGGACGCTCGGCGCGGCGCTGGCGATGCACGGTGAGGATGCGGCCGACCGCTTCCTGCCGAAACTGATCTGGAGCGGTATCGCCCCGCTCGTCGATGCCGACCGGCCCCGCGCCGCGGCGCTCGCCGCGGCCACGCCGATCGAATCCCTCGCCGACTCGATCGATTGGTATCTCGGCCGGTCGCCGGAGGGGCGGCGGCTGCTCGTCGCCGAGATGGCGCAGCAGCCGCCCGCCAAGGCGGCGCGGCTGCTCGACATCCTCGACTTCAGCCTCGCGACCGCCGGGGCCGTGCCGCCGCCGGAGGGCTGGACGGGCGGGGCAACGCGGTTCACCACCGGCCATCCGCAGAAGACGGCCCGCCGGCTCTCGGCCGTGTTCGGCGATGCGAGCGTGCTGGCCGCGATGCGGGCCACGCTCGCCGACCGCGCGGCGGCTCTCGCGGATCGGAAGGAGGCATTCGCGCTCCTGAGCCGCGTCGGCGACAAGGAGGCGGTGCCGATCTTCGTGGCCCTGCTCGACGACCCGGAGTTTCGCGGCAGCGCCGTGCCGCTGGCGAGCCGATCGTCCGACCCGGCCGTGGCGACGAAGCTGCTGGCGGCCTATCCGTCGCTGACCGAGAAGGACCGTAGGGCGGTGGTCACGACGCTCGCCAGCCGGCCGGCGTTCGCGCGTCCGCTGGTGGAGGCGATCGAGGCCGGCCGGTTTCCCAGGGATGGCGTCACCGCCGTCCAGTTGCGGCAGCTCCGCGGACTCGACGACGCCGAGATCCGTGCCGCACTCGACCGCGTGTACGGCAGGGTCAACGAATCTCCGGCGGCGGCCAAGGCCACGATGGCCCGCCTGAAGGGGGTGTGGACCGGCGCACCGAAGTGGGCTCTTGACCGCGCGCGCGGTCGGGCGGTGTTCGAGAAGGCCTGCGCGAGCTGCCACACGCACGGCGACGCGGGGGGCAAGCTCGGTCCCAACCTCACCGGCGCCTGGATGAACGGCCCCGACTACTTCGTCGAGAACCTCGTCGATCCCAACGCCGTGGTCGGGCCGGACTATCAATTGACGACGGTGGTCACCGACGACGGCCGATCGATCGGCGGCATCATCGCCGCAGAGACGCCCGAGTCGCTCGTGCTGCGCACGCCCGAGGGCCAGGTCACGCTGCCGCTCGCGGCGATCGAGGAGCGGACGACATCGGCCGTGTCGCTGATGCCCTCGGGCATCCTCGAGAGCCTTCCGGAGGACGAGTTTCTCGCCCTCATCGCGTTTCTGATTGCCAAGCCCTGAATCTCCCGGAGCCGACCCATGCCCCCCTCTCCCGCCCCGCAGCGAAAGATCCGCACCGCCATCGTCGGCCTCGGCTTCGGCGCCGAGTTCATTCCCATCCACCAGCGGCATCCCCACGCGGACCTGGTCGCCATCTGCCAGCGGTCGCAGGACAAGCTCGACCAGATCGGCGCGGCGCACGGCGTGGCGCGGCGGTATCGCGACTATCGCGATCTTCTCGCCGACAAGGAGATCGACGCCGTGCATGTCAATTCGCCGATCCCGGACCACGCGGCGATGTCGATCGCGGCCCTCGAGGCGGGCAAGCACGTGATGTGCACCGTACCCATGGCCACGAGCCTCGAGGACTGTCGGCGAATCGTCGAGCTCACGGAGAAGACCGGCCTGAAGTACATGATGGCGGAAACGGTCGTCTACGCCCGGGAGTTCCTGTTCATCAAGCAGCTCGCCGACCGGGGCGATCTCGGCCGTATCCAGTTCGTGCAGGCGAGCCACCAGCAGGACATGGACGGCTGGCCGGACTACTGGCCGGGGCTGCCGCCGATGCACTACGCGACCCATTGCGTCGGGCCATGCCTGGCGCTCGAGCGCAAGGATGCCGCCGAGGTGAGCTGCTTCGGCTCGGGGAGGATCCGCGACGATCTCGTCGGCAAGTACGGCTCCCCATTCGCCGTCGAGACCGCCCACGTCGCCCTCCGCGACAGCGACGTGGTGGCCCGGATCATTCGCTCGCTCTTCGACACCGCCCGGCAATACCGCGAGAGCTTCGACGTCTACGGCTCGAAGCAGAGCTTCGAGTGGCAGCTCTGCGAGGGGGAGGAGCCGGTGCTGCATACGGCCAAGAAGCCGGAGCCGGAGATCCCGCAGCGGGTGCGGGTGCCCGACTTCGCCCACCTGCTGCCCGAGCCCATCCGCCGCTTCACCACCGGGGGCGTGTACGACGCCGACGAACACCAGCACCTGTCGTTCACGCAGGGGGGCGGCCACGGCGGCAGCCACCCGCACCTCGTGCACGAGTTCGTGACGGCGCTCGTCGCGGGCCGCGACCCCTACCCCAACGCCCGGCAGAGCGCCAACTGGACCTGCACGGGGCTCCTGGCCCACGAGAGCGCCATGCAGGGCGGCGCGATCAAGAAACTCCCCGAGTGGACGCTCTCGGGGTGAAGCGGCCCGGCCGCGGGCTGCGTGCTACAAAGATCCCATGCCCCCGCCCCGTCGCCCCGCTTCGCCACCGAGTCCCCGGGTCGCCATCCTGGTCGAGGCGTCCAACGCCTACGGCCGCGGGCTGCTCGCGGGCATCCACCGGCACCTCCGGGAGCACGGGCCGTGGACGGTGCTTCTTCCCGAGCACGGCCGCGGCACTCCGCCGCTCGAGATGCTCGCCCGCTGGCAGGGCGACGGCGTGATCGCGCGGATCGAGACGGAGGCCATCGCCGCCGCCCTCGACCGGCTCAGGCGGCGTCGGCCGCTGGCGATCGTGGACGTGAGCGCCGCCCGCCTGCTCGACGGCGTCCCCTACGTGGAGACCGACGACCGTGCCATCGCCCGGCGCGCGGCCGAGCACTTCATCGAGCGCGACTTCCGCCATCTCGCCTACCTCGGCGACGAACGCTTCCGCTGGAGTGACAACCGCCGCGCCGCCTTCATGGCCGCCGCGGGTCCGGAGCGGACGGTCGCCGTCTTCGCACCGCCGCGCCGGGGCCGTTCGCGTGGAGACGACGAGGCCATCGAGGCCTGGCTCGTCTCCCTGCCCAAGCCCGTCGGCCTGTTCGCCTGCTACGACGTCCGCGGCCGGCAGGCGCTCGAAGCCTGTCGCCGGGCGGGGCTGTCCGTGCCCGACCAGGTGGCGGTGCTCGGCGTCGACGACGATGAACTTCTCTGCGGCCTCGCCAGCCCGCCGCTCTCCAGCGTGATCCCCGATGCCGCCGGTGCCGGCCGGCGCGCGGCCGAACTGCTCGAGGCCCTCGTCCGCGGCGAACGGCCGGAGCGCGAGGAGTGGCTGCTGCCCCCGCTCGGCATCGCCATGCGGCAGAGCACCGACGTGCTGGCCATCGACGACGAGCTGGTGGTCGCGGCCGTGCGGCACATCCGCGAGCACGCCTGTGCCGGGATCAAGGTCGCCGACCTGGAGCGCGCCCTGGGCACCGGCCGGCGCACGCTCGAAGCCCGCTTCCGCCGCCGCGTCGGCCATTCGCCGCACGAGGAGATTGCCCGCGTGCAGTTTCGCCGCGTCGAGCAACTGCTCGCCGAAACCTCCCTGCCGCTGGCCGCGATCGCGGCCCGGGCCGGATTCCGGCACACGGAATACATGACGGTGGCGTTCACCCGTCGCCACGGCGTGTCGCCGAGCCGCTGGCGTGAGGCTCGCCGCGGCTGACATGATCGGCCCCGGTGGCGTTGCGAAGAAACCCGTGGCTCGCCACGGCGGCGAGCCAGAGCACGGTGAGGCCGCCGTAGGCCGGCGCCAGGTGCCACGCGTCCACGTAGCCCACCGCGTGGTGCACCGCGATCGTCACTCCGTAGCCGACGGTGCCCGCGACCACGAACGTCCACCACAGCCACGCCGCCCCGCGGCGAAAGCCCCACAGCGCCGCCAGGAGCATCGTCAACCCGGCCACCATCAGCATGCCACCAAACGTGCCCCGGTCGTGCGCCACCAGCGGCACGAGGCCGGGCACCGCCGCGAGGTCGGCCGCACAGAGTTCGAGATAGGCGAGATCCTCGGGCACGAACACCGTCGTCATCCCGATGATCGAGATCACGACGCCAGCCACGAGCACGGCGGCGCCGTGGGCGATGAACCCCAACTGGCCCAACTGGGCGCGCCGCCAGGCGGCGTCGTTGACGCGATCCGCCGCACCGCAGGCCGCCAGCCGGCTCGGCCGGCCGACGATCGCCAGGAGCGTGAACTGAAAGAGGATCGCCGACACGAAGGCGTGCAGCGGGTCGAAGTAGCCGAAGCCGAGGAACGAGAAGAAGGAGCAGAAGCCGACGCAGGCCGGGATGATCACCGCCCGCTCGGCCCAGTGCTGCCCGCGCCGCACGCCGTACCACGCCAGTCCCGCGAACAGAATGCCCACCCCGAGCATCGCTCCTGCAAGCGTGACGCGGTCGTGGGTCATGAACGGGAGCAGCCGGGGGCTGACGGCACCGATCGCGGCGCGGGTCAGCCCCGACATCGCCTCGTCGTAGGGCATGATCACGCGGGTGCAGGCGATCACCAGCGCCATCAGGCCGCCCACGACCATGCTCGCGCCGAGCGCCAGGGTCCAGGGCCACTTCTCACCGGCCACGCCCGCGTCGGCATCGCCATAGGCGGACGGCCCAACGCCAGCCAAGGCCCGCGTCAGCACAAGTTCGTTGCACCGCTTCGCCAGCCCCGGCCCCGTGAATACCAGGCCGCTGTCGATCGCGACGAGTTCGGCACCCGCGGCCAAGAGTCGCTCCGCGTCGCCAGGGGCATGGATGCCGGCGGCGGCGACGATGATGGGGTCGCCGCCGAGCGAGCCCCGCAGGCGCCGCGTCCACGACTCGGCGGCGCCGAGCCAGGTCGCGCCCATCTCGACGCGATCGGCGAACTCGGCACGACCGACGATCGCCCCAGCGGCGCCGGCCGCCCGCGCCGCGGCAACCTGACCGGTCGCCACCTCCGACGCGTTCACGGGCACGACCACGAACACTGGCCGACCCCCGGCCCGCGCGACTGCGTGCTGCACCCGCGCAGGCCATCCGGCCTCGGATGCCACACCATCGCCGGCCGGCAGCGCAACCGAAAATGCGGCCGCCTGGGCCGCGAGGCCATCGATCACGATTGCATCGTCCGCGGTCGTGCCTCGCGCCGGGAGCCGCACGACGAACGCGGGCCGCGGCGTCTTTGCCCGGCCCAGTGCGGCGACGACAGCGTCGAGCCCGAGACTGGCGTCTGGCGGTTCGAGGCAAATCGTTTCCGCGGCGTCGTCACGCACGGTTCGCCGTTCGGGCACCGGCGCGACCGAAACCGGCCCGATCTCGACGAATCCGAAGCCGAATCGACACAGCCCCGGCAATCCGATGAGCCGCGGATCGATGCCGGGCGCGAGGCCCACCGGGGCCTCGATCTCCACCGCCCCAAGTCGCCGCCGCAGCGGCGGTGCCGGCCGCATGTGGCCCATGAACTCGATCAACCGCGGACCCCACGGCAGCACCGCGATTGTTCCGATCGCACCGGTTGCCAGATCACGCCCGACCGTCGTCGGCAAGCGAAAAAGCACGGGCGCGAAAGACGGTGCGGTAAGTCCAGTCCGGCATCGCGCGACGTTCCTGGTCAAAGAACCGCAGACCGCCGCAAAGTGTAACGGAGCGGACGCTGCCGTTTTGCCCCAGGAGCCCCCCGGGACCACGCAATCACGCGGCTACCAGATGTCGGCGAGGCGAACACGCAGGCCGCCGGAGAGGGCTATGACGGGATCGGTCGGCGGAACCACATGGTACACGCCGTCAACGAGCCGATACTGCTCGAGACGTCGATTTTCGGGGTCGGCGATCCAATATTCACCGACACCCGCCCGCTCGTAGATCTGCTTCTTCAGTGACCGATCGATCTCCGCGGTCGACGGGGAAAGAATCTCCACGACAAGGTCCGGAACCCCGTTGATCTTCGGGTGGGTGATCATCTGCGAGTGCTCCTGCAGAACCACCACGAGGTCCGGCTGCACGATGTCGTATTCGCCGAGCTGCACATCGACAGGGGCGTTGAAGACGAAGCCGAGGCCGGCGAGTTCCAGCTGGGTATACAACTGATGCTGGAGTCGCTTGGAGACCGTCTGATGCGTGGTGGACGGCGCCGGCGTCATGTAGTGATCTCCATCGATGATCTCGTGCCGCCGCCCGTCATCAGGAAACAGGCAATACTCGGTGTAACCGAGTTTGGCGCGGGGAGCCGGGGCCGGCATCGATGGGCGTGTATCGGTGGCCATGACGGGCCTCCTCGAAACGGAGATGCGATCCATCAGGAGATATATACGGAAGTTCACCTTTTTGCAAGCCGCGACAGCCGGGCGTCTGTCCAAACAATCGTCGATTTCGCCGCCGCTGTGTTCAACAGATCCGCGGGAGCTGTTCGCCGATCGGCATCGGCACGACCCGTGTGCCGCCGAGCGCGGTCCGCATCACGACGAGTCCAGCGTGGTCCGCCACGACCCGCCCCAGCCTGACGGCCCCGCGGCCGTGCTCGTGGGCCCGCATCGCCGCCAGCACCGCGTCGGCCTGTGCGGCGGGCACGATGGCGAGCAACTTGCCTTCGTTGGCCACCAGCAGCGGATCGAGGCCGAGCAGTTCGCAGGCTGCGACCACCGGCGGGGCCACGGGAATTGCCGCCTCGTCGATCTCAATCCCGACCCGCGCCAGGGTCGCGATCTCGGCGAGGCTCGTGGCCACGCCGCCGCGGGTCGGGTCGCGGAGCATTCGCACCTCGGGGCAGACGGCGAGCATGGCGGCAACGAGGCCGTGCAGCGGCGCCGTGTCGCTGGCGATCGGCGCATCGAACTCCAGCCCCTCGCGAACGCTCATCACCGCCATGCCGTGGTCGGCGAGCGTGCCGCTGACGAGCACCGCGTCGCCGGGCTGCACGCGCTCGGGCCCCAGGGAAACGCCCGGCGGCACGACCCCGAGGCCGGACGTGTTCACGTAGCAGCCATCGCCGTGGCCGCGTTCCACGACCTTCGTGTCACCGGTCACGATCGTAGCGCCGGCGGCCCGCGCCGCCCGCGCCATGCAGCGGGCGATCTCCGCCAGGTCCTCGATGGGGAACCCCTCCTCGACGATGAAGGCGGCAGTCAGCCACAGCGGCCGCGCGCCGCTCATGGCCAGGTCGTTGACGGTGCCGTTGACGGCCAGGTCGCCGATCGTGCCGCCGGGGAAGGTCAGCGGCCGGACGACGTAGGAGTCGGTGGAGATCGCGAGCCGCCCGCCGCCGGCGAGCAGGTCGGCCGTATCGAGGACGCTCGAGTCGCCGAGCCGGTCGAGCACGGGATTGGCGAACGCGGGCAGGAACACCTGCTCGATGAGTTCATGCGACAGCGCCCCACCGCCGCCATGCCCGAGAATGACCCGCTCCCGCTGCCGCACCGGCACCGGACACACGAGTCTCGCTCCGTCGATGGCCCCCACGGCATCAGCCATCAACCACCCTCCTTCCCGCATGAAAGTAGGCCGCGCAGGCGCCCTCCCCCGACACCATCGTCGCCCCCAGCGGCGTCCGCGGCGTGCACTCCTTCCCGAAGGCCGGGCACCGGTCGGGCTTGAGCGCCCCCTTGAGCACCTCGCCGCTGCGGCACACGGGCGACTCGGCCGCCGTCACGCCGCCGACGTCGAACCGCGTCTCCGCGTCGAGGTTCCGATAGGCCGGCGCCAGCCGCCAGCCACTTGCGGGGATCGTGCCGATCCCGCGCCACGGGCGGTCCACGGTCTCGAAGACCTCCGCGATCAGCGTCTGCGCCGGCTCGTTGCCGCGGTCGGTCACCGCCCGCGGATACGCGTTCTCCACCTCGTGCCGGCCCGCTTCCAGCTGCACCACGGTGCGGAGGATGCCGTCGAGCAGGTCGAGCGGCTCGAAGCCGGTGACCACGATCGGCACGCGGTGCCGGGCCGCGAGCGGCGGATACTGCCACGTGCCCATCACGCTGCACACGTGCCCGGCCGCCAGAAACGCCTGCACGCGGTTGCCCGGCGACCGCATGATGGCCTCGATGGCCGGCGGCACGAGCACGTGCGAGACGAGCAGCGAGAAGTTTCGCAGGTCGCGATCCCGGGCCAGCTTCGCGGCCATGGCGCTGGCGGGCGCGGTCGTCTCGAAGCCGATCGCCAGGAATACGACCTCGCGGTCCGGGTGCCGTGCCGCCAGGGCCACCGCGTCGAGCGGCGAGTAGACGACCCGGACGTCGGCCCCTTCCCCCTTGGCGGCGAACAGGTCGCCGCGCGAGCCGGGAACGCGGAGCATGTCGCCGAACGAGCACAGGATCACATCGGGCCGGCTGGCGATCGCGATCGCCCGATCGAGCACCTCGACGGGCGTCACGCAGACCGGACAGCCCGGGCCGTGGATCATCTCCACCTCGGGGGGCAGGAGCTGGTCGATCCCGTTGCGGACGAGGGCGTGGGTCTGGCCGCCGCAGACCTCCATGATGGCCCACGGTCGGCGCACGGCCCGCGCGATCTCGGCAACCAGCATCCGGGCCCGGTCTGCGTCGCGATATTCGGCGAGGTGCTTCATGCGGCTGACGAGGCACCGGACGGATCGTCGGTGGCACGCAGTTCGGCCAGCCCTTCCTCGAGGAGGCCGATCTCCGCGAACGTGCGCAGCGTGGCCTGGGCCGCGGCCTCGTCGAGCCGGCTGATCGCAAACCCGACGTGGACGATGGCGTAGTCGCCGACGGCGATCCCGGGCACGTACGCCAGGCACACGTCCTTGAGCACGCCGCCGAAGTTCAGCCGGCCCATGCGCACGCCCGCCTCGTCGCGGATCGCCTCGACCCGGCCCGGCACCGCTAGGCACATGGCGGCCCCTCCGCCGCCACGACCGGCAGCCGGATCTGGACGAGATCGTGCGGCTCCACCGCCTCGGGCGGCGCCGGCTTTCGCACGATCCCATGCATGGCGAACAGGGCGCGCACCGACGGCTCGGCGAGCAGGTCGAGGAGCAGTTCCAGCCCGCGCTGGTCGGCCTTGAGCCGCCGGACGACCGCCACCAGGCCGGCGCGGTGGAAGGCCTCCACGGCCCGCTTCAGGGCCAGGGCCCGCTCCCGGCCGGACGGATCCAGATCCTCGACCGCCTCGACTTCGGCATCGACGCGTTCCGCCAGCCGCTCCAATTCATCTCCGGCCGCTGCCGTTCCGTCCGACTCGGTCATCGATTCCCCTTCCACATATATAAGGTTGCGGGGCTCGGCCCCCCGGTCTCGTCACGATTTCCCGACGGCCTCCGGGGCGAACCGCGTGCCCAGGCGGTCCACCACCGCATCGATGGCACGATCCACCGCCGGCGAGAGTGCCGCCCCCACGTCGAACGTCGCCCCCTCGATCAAGATCGCGCTCACGCGTTCCGGGCGGCCCTCGCGGAGCAGCCAGCGGGCGAACGCCAGGGCATGGTCCCAGCGAAAGGCGTGGAGGTTGATCCCCGCCAGCGGCGGCAGGTTCGCCACCTCGTCGCCCGGCACTTCGAAGATCGCCCCGGGCTCGGCGCCCGTCCGGCAGGCGTCGACCAGGATCACCTCCGGCACACCCCGCATCTGGAACACCACGTCCATGCCCCCCGTGCCGCCGTCGGCGCACCGCACGCCCTCCGGCAGGCCGCGATCCCAGAGCCGGCGCACGAGCACCGGCCCCGCCGCGTCGTCGCCGCGCAGCGGATTGCCGCAACCGATCACGAGCACCTGGATGTTCGGCATGGCGTCAGCCCCCCATGCCGAGACGAAACGCGGCGAGCTCATGGCCCGTGCGGCCGTCGTAGGCGTGCACCGTGCAGACGAGGCACGAGTCGAACGACCGGGCCACGTGCCCCATCTCCACCGGATCGGCGGGATTCCTGATCGGCGCGCCGAGGAACGCCCGCTCCATCGGCCCGGGCACGTCCTGCGCGTCGCGGGGGCCGATGTTCCACGCGGTGGGTGTGATCACCTGGTAATTCTCGATCCGCCCATCGTCGATCACGATCCAGTCGGCGAGCGCCCCGCGGGCGGCCTCGGTCGCCCCGAAGCCCTGGCCCGACGGATGCTCGACGGGCTTGGTGTAAAACGCCTCCTCGAGCCGCAGTGCAGCGAGCCACTGCCTCGCGAGCTTCACGTACTTGCACGCCTCGTGCATCCGCGCCATCACCCGCACGAGCACGCTCGGCCCCGCCCGCCGCACGGCGTCGAGGAACAGCGGGTCGAAGTCCTGATGGGCCGCCGCGCCCGGCCGGCCGGCGTTGACCTGCCGCGCCAGCGGGCCGGTCTCGAGCGGCATCCCGACCTGGCCGGGCAGTTCGTACCGCGGGCTCTTCGCCCAACTGTACTTCCCCTGCCGGTGGCCCTCGGCCGGGTCGATCGGCTCGGTCACACCCTGCCACGGGTGGAGGTAGGTGTCGCCGCGGTAGAAGGAGTGGGCCGTGCTCTCGCGGACGAGGGCCTGGTCGAAATCGTGGAACTCGGCGCCGTCGTAGATGCCGGCCCGGTTCGCGAGCGCCGCGTTCCGCCCCTCGATCGTGGGCCGCTCGTAGAGGTCCGCGTCGAGGTACGTGCCCATCGCCAGGTAGCGACCGTAGCCCTGCCCGATGCGATCGAGGCCGATCGCCCGGGCGAAACGCAGGAAGAGAGCGCAATCGCTCCCGCGCTGCGCGTCGTTCTCGTCGGCCCAGGCGAGCACGTCTTCCCAGGTGCGGTTCTCCAGCCAGCGGTCGACCGGGCAGCCCAGCCACTCCTTCTCCAGCCACTCGTGCTGCCAGTGCTCGAGAATCGCCGTGGCCCGGGTGACGTCGGAGAGCGTCGGCCCGCACATCACGCCGCCCGGCACCATGAAGCTCGAGTGCGGCCACTGCCCACCGAAGATCGCATACACCTCGACCGGCTTGCCCGACAGCGTCACGCCTTTTTCGTAGGCCGACCCGGTGAACGCCGCGAAGCGGCGGACGACCTCCTCGTACTCGGGCGCCGCGGAGTAGTTGGCGTTGGTGAGGTCGATGGCAAACAGCGCGTAGAACCAGCGCGGGATCGACTGCAGCGTCTCGCAGGCCTGGGCGATGTTCCGCACCAGCGTGGCGTTGCGGGGCACGTGCGTCCGCCAGGCGGTGTCGAGCGCGTAGGCCGCCTTGTAGAGATGGCTGCCACCGCAGATGCCGCAGATCCGCGGCGTGATCACGAGTCCGGCCTGCGGATCCTTGCCGCGGAGGATGATCTCGAAGCCGCGAAACATGCTGGCTTCGGTCCAGGCGTTCGTGACGACGCCGTCGGTGACCTCGACCCGCAGGTCGAGATCCCCCTCCACGCGGCCCAACGGACTGATCCGCATCGCCTTCGGTTCGGCCGTGCTCGTCGCCATCTCGATGTCCCTCACACTACGAACATGTCTTCTTTGGACCAGTCGGGCGCGGCGATCCGCGCGGCCACGGCATGCGCCAGATACGTGAGCCGGCCGGTACCCGTCTGGTGCTCCACCGGCACCACGCCGGCGATCTTCGGCGTCTTGAAGACCGTGCCGGGCGCGAGGTCGTGGAAGGGAAACTCCGGCTCGGTGCAGCCCAGGCAGGGCATGCCGGCACGCGTCTTCGACGACTGCCGATTCCAGAGGATCCGGTTGCACGACGAGTGGGTCATCGGGCCGCGGCAGCCGAACTCGTAGAACAGGCAGCCGGTCCGCGTGCCCTGGCCGAACTCCTCGGTGTGCTGCTTGTACTCGTGGAACTGCACCCGCGTGCAGCCGGTCTGCGTGAACGACGTGAAGAACGTGGCGGGCCGCTGCAGGTCGTCGAAGGCGATGTCGCGCACCCGACCCGTGGCGACGGCGACGAGGATCTGCGTCACCCAGTCGGGGTGGGCGGGGCACCCCGAGATGTTGATCACCGGCAGGCCCCACTTGGAGCGAAAGTGCTCGCCCAGGTAGCCGCCGCGGTCCCGCTTCAGATACTGCAGCCCGATGCTGTCGGAAGGATTCGGCGCCGTCGCCGGAATGCCGCCCCAGCTGGCGCAGTCACCGACCGCCACCACGGCGTTGGCCACGGCGGCGATCTCCGCCACCCAGTCCTTCATCGGCCGGTCGGCGAACATGTTGAACCGCCCCGTGCCGTGCGGCGCGCGGATCACGGTGCCCTCGAAGACGAAGATGTCGAGCGGCCTCCGGCCGGCCACGATGTCGCCGAGCAGGGCTTTGACCTGGTCACCCATCTCGACGCCGAGCGACGGATGCCAGAGCACCTCGATGCCGAAGTCGGTGACGAGGTCGCAGACGCTCGGCTCCTCGGCGTTGAGGAACGACATCGTGTTGCCGCTGCAGGCGCCGCCCTGCAGCCAGAGGAGCGTGGCCATGGTGGTTCTCCGCGCGAGGGTGAAGGATTCAGAGCCCGAACCGCACGAGCACTCCGCAGGCGAGGATCGCCAGGCCCGCGAGAATGTCGGCGAACCGGGCGAGCCGCGGGGCCCGCACGAGCCCGGCCCCATGCCGCATCGCCCACACGGCCGCGACCATCGTGGCGAGCGTCGCCGCGCCGAAGGCGACGATCACCGCCGCCACGGCCCAGCCGCTCGCCCGCGCGGCGGGCAGCATGACCAGCGGGATCAGGGGCTCGCACGGCCCGAACACGAACACGAGAAACGCCGCCCACGGCGCCCAGACCGAAGCGGCCGCCGCCGCACCGGTGGAGGCGGCTGCATCCGCAACGCGGTGCTCGGCCGCCCGCCAGCAGCCCCAGCCGAGCACGCTCGCCCCGCCGAGGATCAAGAGCCAGCCCGCGACGGCGCCCCGGACCGACTCGATGGGCTCGAACCGCGCCGCCGCAAGCCCAAGGACCACTCCCGCGATCCCGAGCGCGACGGAGCCTGCCAGATGCCCCAGCCCGCAGGCCAGCGTCACCCGCAGCGTCTTGGCCGTCGACCAGCCGCCCGCCCGCGACATGGCCACGAACGGCACGTAATGGTCGGGGCCGAGGAGCGTGTGCATCGCGCCGACCGACCCGGCCGTGAGGCACAGCGCGGCGGTCTCGGCGGTGGCGACTGCGGCGGACATCGCGGGGGCACTCGCTGCGGCCGCGTCCTGGCGACGACCTGCAACCGGCCCCCCTGCCTCGCCTCCTCCACGAAAGCGCGTCGCCCCCTGCGACTGCTGAAACGGTATCCGCGACGCCACCGCCGGGAAACTGTCCTTCCGCCGTAGAATCGAATCAGCTCCATCCGCAGGCACGCGACGAGCCCGATCTCGGGGCCGGACACTTTCGCCGGCCCCGATTGCCGTCACCTTCGCGAGCCTGCCATGCACGAACTGTCCATCGCTGCCAGCATTGTCGAACAAGCGACGGAGATCTGCCGCCGCTCGGGCGGCAGACGCGTCACCGAGATCACCCTGCGCGTCGGCCGGCTGGCAGGCGTCCACCATTCGGCCCTGCGGTTCGGCTTCGACCTCGTGGCGGCCGACACGCCGCTGGCCACCGCGACGCTCACGATCGTGGAGGTGCCGGTGCGGGTCTGGTGCCCCGCCTGCTCCGTCGACGTGGAGCTTCCGGGCCTGCAGCGGTTCGCATGCCCGGCCTGCGGCCTGCCCACGGGCGAGATCCGGGCCGGCCGAGAACTGGAGATCGAATCGCTCGCCCTCGAGGCTATCGGGCAGGCCGCCCCGGAATCCGTCTCATGAGCGTGCCGCGGATTCTCGAGGTCCGAGCGAAGATCCTGAAGCGCAACGATGAGCTCGCCCGCGACCTGCGGCGCGAGTTCTCGCGCCACGGGGTGCTCGTCGTCAACATGGTGTCGAGCCCCGGCACGGGCAAGACAGCGTTCCTCCTCGAGACACTCGTGCGGCTGCGGCAGCGCGGCGCGGCGGTGGCGGCGGTCGTGGGTGACCTCGAGACCGACAACGATGCGCGCCGGCTGGCCGCGGCCGGCGCCCCCGTCCGGCAGATCAACACCCACGGTCTCTGCCACCTGGAAGCCGACATGGTCCGGCAGCAGCTCGCCGGATGGGATCTCGCGGCGCTCGACTACCTGTTCATCGAGAACGTCGGCAACCTCGTCTGTCCGACGAGCTGGGATCTCGGCGAGTCGCTGCGGCTGGCGTTGCTCGCGGTAACCGAAGGCGAGGACAAGCCGCTCAAGTATCCCGCCCTCTTCAACACGGCCGACGTCGCGGCGCTCACCAAGCTCGACCTGGCCGCGGCCTGCGGATTCGACGGCCCGCTCGCCCGCGCCAACCTCGCGGCCGTGCGTCCGGGCATGCCGATCCTGGAGACCTCGGCCCGCACGGGCTCAGGCCTCGACGAGTGGCTCGATCTGCTCGCCGCGCATCGCGACCGGCTCACGGCCGCGACACGCTGACCAGCCCACATCGCCGGCTCTGCCTGGTTGGATCGAGCGGGGATCGTGAGTGACACTGATCCAGAAAGCTCCCGGCGGAAGCTTTGATGTTGCGAGCCGGGCGTGCGGCCGTGGCACAACGCATTCCGCAGAGTGCCACTCTGCCTTGTAGGTGCAGACTGGCAGTCTGCACACCGCAGCAGCGCGGATTCCGCAGAGTACCACTCTGCCTTGTAGGTGCAGACTGGCAGTCTGCACACCGCAGCAGCGCGGATTCCGCAGAGTACCACTCTGCGGCTCCATGAAGGCCTTACCGGAACGCCAAAACCTCCGCCCGGGGGTTGCGTGTCGTGGTGTCCCCGGGCTTCCGCCCGGGGCTTCTTGTGCGGGAACTACCGAGGATCACCTGTGAGCCGGATCAGTGTCCTGGCGCCCTGACCATCGCGCGGCCGAGCACCGCCTGGCCGAGCGACAGGCCGCCGTCGTTGCAGGGCACGCGCTCGTGCAGGAGCACGTCGCCCCCGGCGCGGCGCAGGGCATCGACCGCGAGTCGCGTCAGCAGCGCGTTTTGAAAGACGCCGCCGGTGAGCCCGACCACAGGCCCGGCCCCTGGGCCGCGCAAGCGACCGCAGACCGCCGCGATCATTGCGGCCACGCCGCGATGAAACCGCCCCGCGATCACCGCCGCCGGCACGCCGGCGAGGACGTCGGCGACGATGGCCGCCACGACACCTCGCCACGACACCGGCAGCGGATCGCCGACACCAATCATGAACCCATACGCGCCGTCGTCGTCCGCGCCGGCGACGGCCTCGAGGGCATGTGCCGCCTCCGCCTCGTAGGTGACCGACTGCCGCCGGCCCGCGAGCGCCGCCACGCCGTCGAACAGCCGCCCCATGCTGCTGCACGCCACGCAGCCGGTGCCCGTCTCGAACTGCCGCCGCAGCACGCGTCGACCGGCCGCTCCCGCCGCCTGCACCGCCGCCAGCCGCTCATCCCACTGCATGCCGGCGGCGTGCACCAGCGCCAGCGCCGTCCGCCACGGATCGCGAATGGCGGCGTCGCCTCCCGGCAGCGGAAACGCCTCCAGGTGCGCGGCCCGCCGCATGCCATCGGCCGCGGCGACGATGAACTCACCGCCTTGGATCGTGCCGTCGCGGCCGTAACCCGTGCCGTCGAAGCAGACGCCGATCACGTCTCCCGGCGCCTCCCGATCGGCGCACAGCGAGGCCAGGTGGGCCTCGTGGTGCTGCACCCGCACGAGCGGGATGCCGCGGGCGGCCGCAAACCGTGCGGCCCATGCCCCCGACACCGCTCCCGGATGCAAGTCGGCGACCACCGCCTCGGGCTCGATGCGCATGAGCCGCAGCAGATGCTCGGCGGAGCGGGCCAGGGACTCGAGCGTTTCGAGACTGCCGGTATCGCCCACGTGCGGCCCCATGAAGGCCTCCGCGCCGCGGGTCACACACAGGGCCGCCTTCAAGTCCCCGCCGACGGCCAGCACGCTCGGCCCGTCCGTCCCCAGATCGATCGGCAGCGCCGCTCGGCCACGCGCCAGCCGCAGCGGCATCGGCCGCGCCGCCATGCACCGCACGACCGAGTCGTCACAGGCCACGTGAATGCCCCGATCGTGCAGCAGGAACCCATCGGCGATCGGCGCGAGCCGAACGACGGCCGCGGCGTTGTCGGTCACGATCGGCTCCTCGGCGAGGTTGCCCGACGTCATCACCAGCGGCGGCATCCCGGCGCAGAGGAGATGCTGGAGCGGCATACAGGGCAGCATGACGCCAAGCAGGTCGCCTCCCGGCGCGACCTCGGGTGCCAGCGTCGCCGGTCGTGCCGGCACCAGCACGATCGGCCGGTCCCGGGCCGCCATCGCCATCTCTGCGGCGCCGTCGATCCGGCCTATCGCACGTGCGGCCGCGACGTCGGCCACCATCACGGCCAAGGGTTTTCCCGGCCGGTGCTTCCGCGCGCGGAGGGTGGCCACGGCCGTGGCGTGCGTGGCGACGCAGCACAGATGAAAACCGCCAAGCCCCTTCACGGCCACGATCCCTCCCGCCCGCAGCAGCGCCTGGGCCATGGCGATCGCCTCCGCGTCAGCGGGCGGATCGGCCGGCCTCTCCACCGCGCCAGCCGCCGTCTCCCGCGTGGCGAACCAGAGCCGTGGCCCGCATGCGGGACAGGCGATCGGCTGGGCGTGGAAGCGGCGGTCAGCCGGGTCCGCATACTCCGCGGCGCACTCCGGGCACATCGCGAACGACCGCATCGTGGTCGCCGCGCGATCGTAGGGCATGTCTTCGATGATCGTGTACCGCGGGCCGCAGTCGGTGCAGTTGGTGAACGCGTAGGCGTGACGGCGACCGCTGGGATCCGCTATTTCCGCAAGACAGGCTTCGCAGGTCGCGACGTCGGGGGGCGGAAGCGTGCTCCTCCCCGGACGCCTGGCACTCTCGAGGATCGCAAACCCGCATGCGGCGGGCGCGACATCGTGACCGGTGGAGCCGTCGTCGATCTGCACGCTGCGGATCGCCGCCAGCGGCGGCGCATCCTCGACCAGCCGGTCGAGGAAGGTGGCGACGTTCGCGGCCGGCCCGCGCACCTCGATCACCACGCCGCCCGACTCGTTCGCCACCCAACCGGCGAGCCGCAACCGCGTCGCCCGCCGCCATACGAACGGCCGGAATCCGACGCCCTGCACCACGCCCGTCACGACCACTCTGCGCCGCACTTCGACCGCCGCCACGCTCACACCTCCCGAGGGGAGGAGATCGTATGCAGCGACGCGAGGCCTGGCTGGCTGATCCGTGGAGTCGTGGCGAGCCACGGACAGGGTTTCGACGTCAGGCCGCGGGGCGGCTACATTACCCGAGGACTGTGGTCGCCGTCTGCCGCCGCACGAAGCGGCGTTCGCCGAGCGGCGAAGTCCTCGGCTGTTCGACCGGTTGCCCAGGGGTGGAAACAGGTCGTGGACGACTTTTTTCAAGGACAGTCAGGACTCCCCGGCCTTCCTTGCCGCCACCAGTAGGCACACATGATCGCCAGCATCCGCGGTCGCTCCATTCTCGGCGTCCTGCTCGTCGGGGTCATGCTCGTTGTCGGCCGGGCGGACGAGCCGGGATCGAGCGATGCGGCCAAGACGGCCTACGCGTCGGCGGCCGCGTTGCAGAACCGCGAGGCCTGGGACCTGGCGGCCGAGGAGTGGCAGGCCTTGCTCAAAGCCCATCCCCAGGACCCGCTCGCCCTCAAGGGCCGCTACTACCTCGCCATCTGCCAGCTCAAGGCCGGTGACTGGCCGGCCGCCGCCAAGACGCTCGAGGCGGTCGCCGCGAGCAAGGCCGACGCCGCCACGGTCGCGCTCGCCCGCTGGGAACTCGGCCGCGGCGCGTTCGAGGCGGCGCAGAAGGCGCCGACGCCCGCCGCGTATGCCGCCGCCGCCGCGAACCTGCGGGCGTTTCTCGACCAGAGCCCGGGTCAGCCCCAGGCCGCCGACGCCACGCACTTTCTCGGCGAGTCGCTGTGGCAGGCAGGCCAGCGCGACGAAGCGATCGCCACGTGGCAGCGGTTCCTGAAGGACCACGCCGCGTCGCCGCGGATGCCCGAAGTGCTGTACGCGCTGGGCGTGGGCCAGGCGGAGACCGGGAAGAAGGCCGAGGCGATGGTCACCCTCGACCGGTTCACGAAGGAGTTCCCGCAGCATGCCCTCGCGGCCGACGTAACGCTGTGGCGGGCCGATCTGGCCGCGGGAGCGGGCCGCCACGCCGACGCCGAGCAGCTGCTTGCTCCACTAGTCGCATCCAAAGGGCCGCGCGCTGCCGAGGCGCTCGACCGGCTGGGCAACGCCCGCTGGAACCAGAAGAACTGGGCCGGCGCAGCGGAGGCGTTTGGCGCCCTGGCCACCGACCATGGCGCGTCGCCCCTGGCGGCGAAAGCCCGGGTCGCTGCGGGCCGCGCTCTCGTGGAGGCGGGCCGGCCGAACGACGCGCGGCCGATGCTCGAACAGGCGACGACGGGCCCTGGGCCGGAGGCGATCGACGCCGCGCATCGCCTCGCCCTGCTCGAACTCGACGCCAAGCAGCCGGCCAAGGCGCTCGACGCGGCGACCAAGGCGCTCGCGGCGGCAGCCGGCAGGCAGGGGGTCGATCCGGCGCTCGTGCCCAAGCTCGAACTCGACCGCGCCGACGCGCTCTGGGAAATCCCGGCCCGTCGCGCCGAGGCCGCCGCGGCCTATGCGGCCATCGCGGAAAAGCATCCGCAGGCGCCGGCCGCGGCCACGGCACTCTCGATGACGGCGCTCGCCCTGCTCGAGGCCAAGAAGCCGGCCGAGGCGCTCGCCCGAGCCGACGCCTATTTGGCCAAGCACGCCACGCAGGCCGCGGCCGAGGCCGTCGTCGATGTCCGCGCGATTCGCGCCGAGTGCCTGCTCGCGCTCGGCAAGAACGCCGACGCCGCCAAGGCCTTCACCGAACTCGTCGCCGCCAATCCCCAGGCGGAGCGGCGTTCGGCCTGGCAGCTCCGCGCCGCCGCGGCGCTCGCCGCCGACCGGCAGTGGCAGCCCGCCCACGAGGCGCTCGCCAAGGCGGCCGCAGGGCTCCAGGGCGAGCCGCGGGCCGAGGCGCTCCTGCTCGACGCCTCGGCGCTCGTGGAACTCAAGCAGCCGGCCCCGGCGGCCAAGCTCCTCGCCGAGATCGACACCAGCCTGCCGAAGTGGAGCCGCCGCGACGAAGCCCTGCTGCTCCAGGTGCGGGCCCTCCGCGAGGCGGGCGACAAGGCCGCCGCCCTCGCGGTCGCCGAACGGCTCGTGAAGGAGTTTCCGAGCGGCACCAATGCCGACGTCGCCTGGTATCGCCTCGGGCAGTTGCGACAGGAATCGGGCAAGCCCGACGAGGCGATCGCCGCCTTCGCGCAGGCCGTGAAACTCGCGCCCACGGGCAGCCGGGCGCCGTGGGCGCTGCTGGCGAGCGGCTGGTGCCACGAGGCCAAGGGCCGGCTGCCCGACGCGATCAAGGCGTGGAGCGAGCTCATCGAGAAGCATCCGCAGTCGCCCGCGGCGGCGTCGGGCCTGCTCGCCCGCAGCGACGTGCGGCAGCGGACGGGCGACGCAGCCGGCGGCCTGGCCGACGCCCGACGGCTCCTGCAGGAGTCCCGCGACGGCAAGGCCAAACTCGATGCCGCGGCCCTCGGCGAGGCCCGGCTCCTCGAGGGTCTGTGCCTGGCCGGCGAAAAGAAGTTCGCCCAGGCCGCGGCGGCATTCCAGAAACTGCTCCATGAGCAGCCGCAGTTCGCAGCCGCTGACCGCGTGCTCTTCGAGTTCGGCGTCGTGCAATCGCTCGACGGCAAGGCGGCCGACGCTGCGGCGACGTTCCAGACGCTGGCGGAGAAGTTCCCCAAGAGCGCCTACGCCGCCGAAGCCTGGCTCGAGGTCGGCGAGAGCCGCTGGGCGCGGGAGCAATACGAGGAGGCGGCCAAGGCCTATGCCGCCGCCGTCGCGGCCAGCGGCACGGGCCAGGGGCGGATGGCACTCGTGGCCGAGCAGGCGCGGCACAAGCTCGGCTGGTCCCACGCGATGCGGAAGGACCACGCCGCCGCGGCCAAGGCCTTCACGGAACAGCTCGCCGCGGCGCCGCAGGGGTCGTTCGCCAAGGACGCACACGCCATGCTCGGCGAGTCGCTGCTCGCCCAGGGCAAGGCGGCCGAGGCGGCCCAGGCCTTCGCCCAGGCACTCGCCGACCCGATGGGGCTGTCATCGGCGGAGTTACGCGACGCCGCCTACCTCCGTGCCGCCGAGGCGGCCGCGCGGCAGGAGAAGTGGGACGAGAGTCTGGCGATCGCCGAGCGGTTCCTGGCCGCCGCCCCCCAGTCGCCGCTGACCCCGGAGGGCCGCTACGCCGCCGCCTGGGCGCGGCAGAACCTCGGCAAACTCGACGAGGCGCTGGCCGGCTACCGGGCCGTGGCCGAAGGCCCGCGCACGGAGATTGCCTGCCGGGCACGGCTCATGGAAGGCGAGGTGCTCTTCGAGAAGGAACAGCACAAGGAGGCGATCAAGGCCTTCTTCAAGGCGGCCTACGGCTTCGGCGAGCAGCAGGCGCCGCCGGCCTTCCATCCCTGGCAGGCGCAGGCCACCTTCGAAGCGGCGCGATGCTTCGAGGTGCTCGAACAGCCCGACCAGGCCCGAAAACTCTACGCCGAGCTGGTCGCCCGATACCCTGATTCCCAGCACACGCCCGCCGCCCGCAAGCGGCTCGAGGCGCTCGGCCCCGGCGGAGGCAAGGCACCGTGAGTGAACGCGTTCAGACCCTGTGGCAACTGTTCCTGGCCGGCGGCCTCCTCATGTGGCCGATCGTGGCCATGTCGCTGGTCGTCTTGACCTTCGGCATCGAGCGGCTCGTCGCCCTGCGCGGCGGCCGGTTCCTGCCGTCGGGCCTGCGCGACGGCATCACCAAGCTCGTCGCCGGCGGTTTCGATCCGCGCAAGGCCTACCGGCTCTGCCAGGAGTTCCCTTCGGCCGCCGCCGACGTGCTCGCGGCGATGCTCGAGAAGGTGGGCCGGCCGGTGCCCGAGATCGAGCGGGCGGCCGAGGTCGCCAAGGATCGCGAGGCCTCGCGGCTGTATGCCAACATCCGCCCGATCAGCCTGGCCGTCACGGTCACGCCGCTGCTCGGCCTGCTGGGCACCGTGCAGGGCATGATCATGGCGTTCTACACCACGGCCAACCTCGAGGCCGGGGCGAACCGGGCCGCCGAACTCGCCAGCGGCATCTACGTGGCGTTGATCACCACCTTCGCGGGGCTGTGCGTCGCCATCCCCGCTGCCATCATCGCGCACTATCTGGAGGGACGCATCCTCCGCGGCTTCCGCGGCGTGGATGACCTCGTCGCCGAGGTGTTGCCGCACATGGAGCGATTTGAGAACAAGGGCCGGCTCACGGCGGCCCAGTTAGCCGCCCAGCCGCCCGAGGTGCCCAAGCGATGAGCGTCCGCATCGACAAGGGCCGGCTCGGCAGCGGCCTGGAGCTGACGCCGATGATCGACGTCGTGTTCCTGCTCATGATCTTCTTCCTCGTGGCCAGCAAGCTCGACGAGGCCGACCGCTCGATCGACGTGATCCTGCCGCAGGCGAGCGCCGCCAAGCCGCTGACGAGCAAGCCGCGCGAGTTCGTCATCAACATCGATCGCGAGGGCAACTACTTCGCGGGCGCTCGGCCCGTGCGGCTGGATGACCTGCAGCAGCTCCTCCGCCAGTCGGCGGCCGACAACCCGCAACGGCAAACGGTGATCGTCCGGGCCGACGAGAACACGGCCCACAAGTTCGTGGTCGGCGCGATGGACGCGTGCGTCCAGGCGGGCATCGAGGACTACCAGGTGCAGTCGGCGGCCGACGAGTAGTCCTGGTGCGGAGGCGGATTCCGGTGGAACGCGAACAAGCCACGACGCGGCGCAGCGTGTACCGTCGGCGGCTGGCCCTCGCGGCCGTCGCGAGCGTGGCCCTCCACCTGCTCCTGGCGAAGGGCCTGGCGATCACGCACATGGGCGTCGACGTCGCCCCGGATTCGCCGGCGGCCACCAAGCCGCTCACCCCCAAGCGGAAGGCCGACTTTCCGTTGGCAGTGCCGCGATCGCCATCCGCCGAGCAGCCGGCGCACGAGCGACCTGTCGAGGTCCGCATCCCCGTGCCCGACCGACGGCAGCGGCCGCCCACGCCACGGCCGCCTGACCGCAACGTCGCCGAACGGCAGGCGGAGGAACGGTCGGAGTGGATGCCGGCCGCGCAGCCCCAGGCCGCCCGGGCCAACGCCGCGCGCGATACCGCGCTCGACGCGGCGGCCGCGACTCCCGCACGCGGCGCGGCCGTCGCGTCCGCGGCGCCGGCACCCGCCGCCGCCGAAATCGCGGCCATAGCCCCGGCCGCGGCCGCCCTCGCGGCCAAGGCCCCGGCGCCCGCAGAGACCGCACCGGTGCCCCGGGCCGAGCCTGCCCCGATCGCCTCCCGCTGGCGTCCGCGCGAGGTCGCGCTCCTGGAACGACTCACGGCGCCGCAGGCCGCTCCGCCGACCCGGTCGGCCCGCGATCGTGAGGCGGGTGTCGCAGCCCGCGCCGCACCGTCGTCGCGAGCGGCGCAGCTCGCTGCCGATGCTGCCGCTGCCGACGCGTCCGCCGCCGAAATCGCCCTGCCCACGGCAGCCGCGACAGCGACCGCGGCACCGGCACCTGCCAGCGGCACGCGCGCGTCGGCGTCCCGGCAGACGGCCGCCACGGCGAGGCGGTCAGCGGCCACGGCGGACGACGGCGCCGCGACGTCGGCAGCCGCCGCGACCGCCGTGGCCGTCGCCGGTGGACGCTCCGCCCGCCCTGCCTCGAGCGATGCCGCGCCGAGCGCCACGAATGGCGCAGCCCCAGGGCGAAGGCAGGCTGCAACCGCGGCTGCGGCGGGCACCGGCGTCGCGGCGATCGATCTGCCGGCGGCGACTGCCGGAAGAGGTGCCGCTGCCGGCGGTGCGAGGCCCGCTGCTGGAGGACGGCCCGCGGCATCGAGTCCGTCGTCCGCGCTCGCCGGCGGTGCTCGCGGCGCGACAAGCGACGCCGATGGCGGCCCGACAGCGAGCAGCGGCGGTGCAGCGACGATTGGCGATGTCGGCTCGCGCGGGAGCGGCACCGGCCGGGCAAGCGATAGCGATGCTCCGGTGGGCGGCGGCGGCGCGACTCCGGGGCGGGCCACGTCGATCGCTTCCGCCGCCGGTGCGGAAGGACCGCCGCTCGTGGCGATCGCGGCGCCGGCACGTTCGAGCGGTGTCGCGGCGGGAGGCGGCAAGCCGGCGCCGGCCGCCGTCGGGCGATTCGCCGCCGGCGGTGCCGCCACGGCCGCCGGCAGCGCCGTGGCCAGACCGCGGGGCGATGCGGCGAACGACGCGGATGACGAGGGCCTCTCGGTGTCGCCCGGTGACGCCAACCTGGTTGGTGGCGGGATCGCCGCGCGGCGGGCGGCGGCCGGCGATGGTCCCGGCGCAGCCGAAGCCTTGCCCCCGGCCCGCGTCGCGGCGGCCGCCCTGCCGGCCGAGGGCCGCGTTCGCGACGTGGCCGAAGCCTTCGCCCGCCGCGCGCCGGGCCGCCGGGGCGCCGATCGCGAGGCCACGCCTGCAGACGCACGGGCGGCGACGATGGTGGAGCGCGGGCTCGACTTCCTATCGCGGTCGCAGCAGAAAGATGGCCGCTGGTCGCTGGGCACCTTCGCCGGCGGCACGCCGGCCGACGTTCCGAAACTCCGCTCCGACACGGCCGCCACCGGGCTCGCGCTTTTGAGTTTCCTCGGTGCGGGCCACGACCACTTCGACGGGCCGCACCGCGACACCGTCCGCCGCGGCCTCGAGTTTTTGCTCGCGGCACAGAAGCCCGACGGCGATCTCTACCTGCCCACCGACGATCTCTCCAACAGCTGCTCCTGGCTCTACAGCCACGGCATCGCGTCGATCGCGCTGTGCGAGGCGGTGGGCATGACCGGCGATCCCCTCGTGAAGCCCGCGGCCGAGAAGGCCTGCGGCTTCATCGCGGCCAGCCAGCACCCGACCCGCGGCGGCTGGCGGTACACGCCCCGCAGCGACGCCGATCTCTCGGTGAGCGGGTGGATGCTCGTCGCCGTGCGCTCGGGCGAACTTGGCGGTGTGAAGACCGATCCGCGGACGCTCGCAGGCGTGCGTGGGCTGCTGGAGGCCGCAGCCTCGAAGACCGATTCCGGCCGCTACGCCTACAACCCGATCAAGCCCGAGCAGCGGATGTCGCCGCTCTCGTCGGCCTGCATGACGGCCGTCGGTGCGCTGATGCGGCTGCACACCGGCGCGGCGGCCGACGACCCGCGGGTCGTGCAGGCCGCGCGGCTGCTCGCCGCCATGCCGCCGGAGTACGGCACGGCCACGCGCAAGACCCGCGACTCCTATCTCTGGTATTACGCCTCGCAGGTCCTCGTCCACACCGGCGGACCGGAGTGGCAAGGCTGGTACGGCCGGCTCGTCGACACGCTCGCCGCGACGCAAGAGTCGAGCGGACCGATGGCGGGCAGTTGGGACCCGCTGGGCCCTGCCCCCGATCGCTGGGGCATCTACGGCGGACGCATCTACGTCACGGCGCTGCATCTGCTGGCGCTGGAGGTGCCCGACCGCCACCTGCCGACCTACTCGGCCGCGAAGCGATGATGCCGGCTCGAAGGAAACCGGCGTGGAGCGGCG
>JBIKND010000166.1:0-8298 GCA_044358905.1 Pirellulales bacterium
GCCCGCGTGTCGAGCCGATCGACCCGGCCCACCATCTCGGCGATCGTGCGGAAGCCGAGTTTCGCCATCAGCTCGCGCAGCTCCTCGGCGAGCATGAAGAAGAAGTTGACGACGTGCTCGGGCTGGCCGGTGAACTTCTTCCGCAGCTCCGGATCCTGCGTGGCGATGCCGACCGGACAGGTGTTGAGGTGGCACTTCCGCATCATGATGCAGCCCATCACCACCAGCGATGCGGTGGCGATGCCGTATTCCTCGGCCCCGAGGAGCGTGGCCACGGCCACGTCCTTGGCGGTGCGGATCATGCCGTCGGTCTGGACGATGATCCGGCCGCGGAGGTCGTTCATCACCAGCACCTGGTGGGCCTCGGCGAGGCCGAGCTCCCACGGGAGCCCCGCGTGCATGATCGAGGTCTGCGGACTCGCCCCCGTGCCGCCGTCGTGGCCCGAGATCAGCACCACGTCGGCCTTGCCCTTGGAGACGCCGGCGGCCACCGTTCCCACGCCCACCTCGGCCACCAGCTTGACGCTGATCCGCGCGTGGTGGTTGGCGTTCTTGAGGTCGTGGATCAGCTGGGCGAGATCCTCGATGGAGTAGATGTCGTGGTGGGGCGGCGGGGAGATCAGGCCCACGCCCGGCGTGCTGTGCCGAATCCGCGCGATCTCGCGGTCCACCTTGTGCCCCGGGAGCTGGCCGCCCTCGCCGGGCTTCGCCCCCTGGGCCATCTTGATCTGCAGTTCCTGGGCGTTGACGAGATACAGGCTCGTGACGCCGAAGCGGCCGCTGGCGACCTGCTTGATCTTCGAGTTCTTGCTGTCGCCGTTGGGCTCGAGCTGGTAGCGGACCGGGTCCTCGCCCCCTTCGCCCGTGTTGCTCCAGCCGCCGAGGCGGTTCATGGCGACGGCCAGCGTCTCGTGAGCCTCCTTGGAGATCGAACCGTACGACATCGCCCCGGTGGCGAACCGCTTCACGATCTCCTTGGCGGGCTCGACCTCGTCGAGCGGGACCGGCTGCTCGGCCCACTGAAAGTCGAGCAGGCCGCGGAGCGTGAGCAGCTTCGTCTGCTGCTCGTCGATCAGCTTCTGGTAGCGGCGGAACTCCTCCCGGCTGTTGATCTGCGTGGCCCGCTGGAGCGAAGACACGACCTCGGGAGCGAGCACGTGGGCCTCCCCCTTCCGCCGCCAGGCGTAGCGGCCGCCGACGTCGAGCTCGAGCGTCTGCGGGACGGCGGTCTGCGGCCAGCCGTGCTCGTGGCGGCGGAGCGCCTCCTCGGCCACGCCCTCCAGGCCGATGCCGCCGATCCGGCTCGGCGTGCGCGTGAAGAACTCGTCCACGAGGCCGCTCTCCAGGCCCACGGCCTCGAAGATCTGCGCGCCGCGGTAGCTCTGCTGCGTCGAGATGCCCATCTTGCTCATCACCTTGAGCAGGCCCTTCGTCGCGGCCTTGACGTAGTTCTTGTGGAGCTTCTCGCGCGGATAGTCGCCGGCGATGATCTTCTCCGCCTGCATCTGGTCGATGGTGGCGAAAGCCAGGTAGGGGTTCACGGCGCCGGCCCCGTAGCCGGTGAGCAGGGCGAAGTGCTGCACCTCGCGGGCCTCGCCCGTCTCGACCACGATCCCGCAGCGGGTGCGGCTCCCCTCGCGGACGAGGTGATGGTGCACGCCGCCGGTCGCCAGCAGCGCCGGCACCGCCGCCTGCTCGCGGCACACGCCGCGGTCGGAGAGGACGAGGATCGTGGCGCCGGCCTTGAGGGCCGCCGACGACTCGGCCCGGATCTCGTCGAGCCGCCGCCGCAGGCCCGCGGGGCCGTCCGCCGCCGGGAAGAGGAGCGAGATCGTCGCCGCCTTGAGGCCGGGCCGGGCGAGCGACTTGATCCGCGCGCACTCGGCATTGGTGATCACCGGCGTCTCCAGCCGCAGGAGCCGGGCCTGCTCGGGCGTGGAGTCGAGCAGGTTCCCCTCGCAGCCGATCGTGGTGATCATCGAGGTGATGATCTCCTCGCGGATCGCGTCGAGCGGCGGATTGGTCACCTGGGCGAAGAGCTGCTTGAAGTAGTTGGAGAGCAACTGCGGCCGGTCGGAGAGCACCGCGAGCGGCGTGTCGTTGCCCATCGAGCCGAGCGGCTCGGCGCCGTCGGTGGCCATCGGCGCCAGGATGACCTTCAGGTCCTCGAGCGTGTAGCCGAAGTTCCGCTGCAGCTCCACGAGGCTCGCGTGCTCGCCGGCCACGCCGGCGGCCCGCCACGGGTCGATGGCGTGGGCGTGGGCGTCGATCGTGCCCTGCACGAGCAGTTCCGAGGGCTCCACCGCACGGCTCTTGGTGACGTTCTCCACGTCGGCCGGATCGGGGAGCGCGTCGAGCCGCACCTGGTTCTCCGCCACCCACTCGCGCCACGGCTTGGCGGTCGCGAGCCGCCGCTTGATCTCGTCGTCCTCGACGATCCGCCCTTCCTTGGTGTCCACGAGGAACATCCGGCCGGGACGCAGCCGGCCCTTGCGAACCACCTCGCCCGCCGGCAGCTGGAGCACGCCCGCCTCACTGGCCATGACCACGAGGCCGTCCTTCATCTGCCACCAGCGGCCCGGCCGCAGGCCGTTGCGGTCGAGCGTGGCCCCGATCCGCACGCCGTCGGTGAAGGCCAGCGCCGCCGGGCCGTCCCAGGGCTCCATCAGGCAGGCCTGGAACTCGTAGTAGGCCTTGAGGTCGTCGGCCATGCTCTCGTGGCCGCTCCACGGCTCGGGAATCAGCATGCTCACCGCCTCCTCGATCGGACGGCCGGAGAGCACGAGGAGTTCGAGCACGTTGTCGAAGGTGGCGGAGTCGCTGCCCCCTTCGCGGATCACGGGCTTGATCTTGTCGAGGTCGGGGCCGAACACCGGGTGCGCGAGCATGCTCTCGCGGGCGTGCATCCAGTTGGTGTTGCCCCGGACGGTGTTGATCTCGCCGTTGTGGGCGATGTAGCGGAACGGGTGGGCGAGGTCCCAGGTGGGGAAGGTGTTCGTGCTATACCGCTGATGCACCAGCGCCAGTGCCGACTTCACCCGCGGATCGGACAGGTCGGAGAAGTACTTGCTCACCTGATCGGCCAGCAGCAGTCCCTTGTAGATCAAGGTCTTCGCCGAGAGCGAGCAGACGTAGCAGAAGGCCTGCTCCATGAGGCCGAGCCGACCGATCTCGATCCCGAATCGCTTCCGGGTCACGAACAGCTTCCACTCGAAGTGGTCGCGGGCCACCTTCTTGCCGCGGCCGATGAACACCTGCCGCACGACCGGCTCGACCTCGCGGGCGGTGCCGCCGATCGAGCGGTTGTCGGTGGGCACGGTCCGCCAGCCGAGGAAGTCGAGGCCCTCCTCGCGGACGACCTGCTCGAAGAACTGCTCGGCGGCCTCGCGGTCGCCCTCAGACGGCGGCAGGAACACGTTGCCCACGGCCCAATCGCCCGCCGGAGGGAGCGTGATGCCGGCCTGCGGGGCGACGGCCGCGAAAAACTCCTGCGGCGTCTGCATGAGGATGCCGGCGCCGTCGCCGGTGAGCGGGTCGCAGCCGCAGGCCCCGCGATGCGTGAGGTTCTCCAGCAGTTCCAGCCCCTTGCGGACGATGTCGTGGCTCTTCACGCCGTGCATGTTGACGACGAAGCCCACGCCGCAGGCGTCGTGCTCGGTGGCGGGATCGTAGAGGCCCTGCTTGGCGGGAAGGCCGGGGAGCGGGCGGGCGGGACGCGTCATGGCGAGGCTCGTGCGTGATGCGGGAAACGGTTGGTCGGTGAACGCGGCTCCGTGCCGCGCGTGGAGGGTGGTCAGTGGGCGGTGGCCGCGGGGGACACCGCGTCGAGGTCGTGGGCGTGGCCGCGGAGCAGTTCCACGAACCGCTGCGCGGTGGGGGCGAGCGGCTTGCCGCGGGCGTGGACGATGCCGAGCGGCCGCATCAGGTCGTCGCCGGCCACCCGCACCGCGCAGAGCGTGCCGGCTGCGAGTTCGCGGCCGACCGTCGGCTCGGGCAGGAGGGCGACGCCGGCGTCGATCTCCACGGCCCGCTTGATGGTCTCGATGTTGTCGAACTCCATGACCACGTCCGGCTCGGCATCGTGCGCGGCGAGCGCCCGGTCGAGTTCGTGTCGGATGACGAGATCGCTGTCGAAGCCGACGAGCCGCTGGCCGTGGAGTTCGCCGAGGGCGACCTCCACGCGGCCCGCGAAGGCGTTGCCCGGGGCGCACACGAGCACGATCGGCTCTTCGCGCCAGGGCTCGGCCTCGAGCGTCCGCGTGCTGCGCGGGTAACTGACGATGCCGACGTCGGCCTGGCCCTGCTCGACCGACTCGATCACCCGGTCGGGATGGAGATACTCGAGCCGCACGTTGGCCTTCGGATGCCGGCTCATGAACTCCTGCACGTAGCGGCTCATGTGGTGGAGGCCGACCGAATAGATCGCTGCCACGCGGACGCGGCCGGCGACGTCCTCGTGCAGCGTGCGCACCGCGTCCTCGAGCCCGTCGTAGGCGGCGACGATCTTCCGGGCCCCGTCGAAAAACACCTGCCCCTCTCGGGTCGGCGACAGCGGCCGCTTCGACCGCTCGATGAGCCGCACCCCGAGGTGCGTCTCGAGCTGGCCGACGACCTGGCTGGCGGCCGACTGCGACACGCCGTTGTCCTCGGCCGCGCGGGAAAAACTCCGCCGGGAGACGATGTCGCAGAAGATTTTGAGGGACTTCAGATTCACGGAAATCCGTGCCCCGCGGCCACAAGACCGCGATCTGGCCTCATCCGTGATTACAAAAACGAATGACGCCGCCTTGCATCATTCAGAATCCGAATAGAGCATAGCGCGGTTTTGCCGCCCGTCAAGCGGCTTTTTGGCAAGGATCGTCCCGCGCGAACCCATCCAGCCCATCTTGCCGCAGCGGAAAAGTCTGCACGACCGGTGCGACTGGACCCGATTTTCTTCCTCGGGCCACCCATGCGCGCATCGCTCGTATCACCTTTCGTCGCTTTGCTCTGCCTTCTCACGGCGGCTGCCGCGGCACGCGCCGACGAATCAGCGGCACCCGACACGGCGGAGGTCGAGCCGGCACAGTACCTGGAGGAGTCGCTGACGCACGTGGACCCCGACCAGGAGGCCCGGATCCGCGAACTCGTGGACCAGGCCGTCGCCGCCCGGCTGGCCAACATTCCCCGGCCTCGCTACATCCCGGCAACCGACATCGCGCCGCCCAAGGGCCTGCTGCTCTATCACTCGACGGACCAGTCGGACCGGCTGCCGTTCGCCCTGGCGATGAACGGCTTCATGCAGCTCCGGTGGCTGGAGTTCGCCCGCGAGACGACGAGCTGGACCGACTCGCGCGGCATCGTGCGGCCCGTGAAGAACATCAACACCTTCAACCTCAACCGCGTGCTGCTCTCCTTCTCCGGCCACATCCTCGACGAACGGCTCGTCTACCGGGCGGCGCTGTTCGGCACGTCCGACATGGGCGTGCGGTCCGCATTCGTGCCGCTCGGCACGCTCGGCTGGAAGTTCAGCGAGGCCGCCACGCTCGCCGGCGGCGTCACGATCGTGCCCAGTTCGCGGGAGTGGGTCGATGCCCAGCCGTGGACGCTCGGCGTCGATCGCAGCATGGCCAACACCTTCTTCCGCCCGGGCTACAGCCCCGGAGTGTTCACGATCGGCTCGCTCCTCGACGACGAGATCCAGTATCAGGCGGGCGTGTGGAACGCGATCGACGGCGGGCAGGCGGGCGTGCTCCGCGAGGGAACCTCGATGGCCTGGGCCGGCAACACCTGGTGGGAGCCGCTCGGCCCCTTCGGCCTCGGCTACTCCGACATGGAGTGCCGCGAGGATCCGGTGATCCGCCTGGGCGCGAGCGGCACCTACGCCCGCACGCAGGCGATCATCTTTCCGGGGCTCAATCCCGAAGACACGATCGTGCGGCTCTCCGACGGCACGCCGATCGCGTTGCCCGGGGCGTTGGGGCCAGGCTCGCGGCTGCAGCAGTACCTGTTCCAGCTGGCGACGGTAGACGCCGGCTGGAAGTATGCCGGCTGGGCGGTGAACTTCGAGTATTACTTCCGGCTCTTGAACGACTTCGTAGGCGTCGGCACCTTCGAGCGGTCGAGCATCTACGATCACGGCGGCCTCGGCTACCTCTCCTGGTGCTTCGTCCCGCGCACCTACGAGGTCTACGCCCGCTCCAGCGCGCTCACCGGCCCCTACGGCACCGGCCAGGAATACGGCGGCGGCTTCAACTGGTACGTGCACAAGTCGCGGCAGGGGCGGTTCACGCTCGAGGCGCTGTACATGAACCGCAACCCGGCCCAGAACATCCTCTATCCGTATCGGGCCGGTTACACGGGCACCGCGATCCAGACGCAGTTTCAGATCGCTTTTTGACTTTACGCCTGCGGGGCCATCCATGGCCCCCGCAGGCTGGGCCCGGCGTGGTCGCAGCCAAGGTGCGACCAGCCGGGCGGGCGGTCGCACCTCCGGGCGACCGTGGCCGCCTGGAGGGCGGTCCAGTCAAAGCCGGCGGAGGCCGGCCAAGCAAAGCGAGCCACGACGGCGAGGCTTTGCGTGAAGACGGCCCCATCCATGGCCCCCGCAGGCTGGGCCCGGCGTGGTCGCAGCCAAGGTGCGACCAGCCGGGCGGGCGGTCGCACCTCCGGGCGACCGTGGCCGCCGCGGAGCGGCGGCGGCGTGGCGAATCGACGAGGCGTCGATCCGCAGCACGCCCTGGGCACTCAAGCACGCGGCGCGGCCTGCGGCCCCTGTAGCGGCGGTCTCTGACCGTCGTGCCGAACCGTCACGCGCGCACGCGGCGCGGCCTGCGGCCGCTGCGTGCGGGCCTAGCGATTGGCTGCCCCCGATGCTTTGGGCGGAGCCAGTCGGGGGCCCGCGCAGAAGCCGGTGAACTTTGTCTCCGCCGCAAGACCATCCATTCCGACGGAGCCGGATGTTGACAAAGTCCGCCGGCGCCGAGCAGGCCACCGCTGGCTCCGAATCCGGGTGGCCTCAAGCCAAACCACCGCCGTTCCGAACCACAGGAGGGCCGTAGCGAACGTCCGGCGAGAGGGTGCGGGGCGACCCCTCGCCGCGGCGCGACTACGGGTTGTCGACCTGGAAGGCGCGGTCCATGAGGTCGGGGTTCCCCGTCTTCAGGCCGTAGAGGAACCACCGCACCCGCTGCTCGCTGGAGCCGTGCGTGAACGCCTCCGGCACCACGTAGCCCTGGGCCTGCTTCTGGATCCGGTCGTCGCCGATCGCCTGGGCGGCGTTCACCGCCTCACGGATGTCCTCTTCGTCGAGGATGCCGGCGTAGCGGGCCATGTGATGGGCCCAGACCCCGGCCAGGAAGTCGGCCTGCAGTTCCATGCGGACGGAGAGCTTGTTGTATTCCCGATCCGAGAGCCGGGGCCGCATCGACTGCACCTTGTTGCTGATCCCGAGCTGGTTCTGCACGTGGTGGCCGATCTCGTGGGCGATCACGTAGGCCTGCGCGAAGTCGCCCGGGGCGCCGAAGCGGCGCTTCAGCTCCTCGTAGAACACCGGATCGATGTACACCGTCTTGTCGAGCGGGCAATAGAAGGGGCCGGCCCCGGCGTCGGCGATGCCGCAGCCGCTGCGGACCTGCCGCGTGAACATCACGAGCTTCGGCGGCGCGAACCGCCGGCCAAAGACCTTCGGGAACAGGGCCGACCACACGTCCTCGTTGTCGGCCATCACGGTCTTGATGAACTTGCCCATCTCGTCGTCGACGGGCTTGCCCCCCTGCTGCTGCTGCGGCTGGGGCGCCATCATCTCGGGGGCCATCTGCATCATCTGCATCGGGTCGGCACCGAGGAACATCATCACGATCATGAACAGCAGCGTGAGCAGTCCACCGCCCACGAGTACCTGCTGCCCCGTGCTCCGCCGATCCTCGACGTTCTGGCTCTGCCGCCTGCCTTCCCAACGCATCCGAGTGTTTCCTTCGTGAAGGTCGTTCGATCACCACGCCGCCCGTCGGGCGGAGACCGGATTGTAGGGGCAACCCGCGCCGGCTGCACGCAAGTGGACTCGGAAGCAGAGCCGCAGCGACGCCGGCAGCCCGATGGGAACTTCCGCGAGGGAAAAGCCGTGGCGTACGCTGCGGGAGGACGCGTCGCCTCTCCGGAAGCCAGGCCGCATTCCCTCGGCTCGCGCCTCGGGCTTCCAGGCATTGGCTCGCCTGGAGGGCGAGCCATCGCAGGTCGAGGCACACCTTGGCTGTGCCTCCGACCTGCCCAGCCTGCGGGGGCCATGGATGGCGATTGTTTTCGCGCCGGCGCATCCCT
>JBIKND010000023.1:0-27531 GCA_044358905.1 Pirellulales bacterium
AATCGCTGTGGATGGACCGCAGCCGCAACAACCGCCGCGTGCTCGCCGAGCAGGCCGTACTCGACCCGCTCAAGGGCGACCTCCGCAAGCTGAAGTTCACGTCCGCGGCACAGCCCTTCAACGTGGCACCGGGGGCGCGGGTCACCATCGGCAAGTCCCTGGGCCGCGACTACCTCGACCGCGACCGGGCCTTCGAGTTCATCTACTACGGCGGCATGTCCTACTCCGACGTCGACGGTCACAACGCGGTCAACAACGGGGTCCTCTTCAGCCCGCTGGCGCCCCTGGCGCCCGGCTTCAACGGCGCCACGACCTATGACACGAAGTTCAGTTCCGATTTCAACAGCTGGGAATGGAACTACAAGCTCCGCCGCCGGCTGGGCCGGGATCAGTTGGTCATGTCGCCCGGCGGCAACTGGACCCGGCATGCCGAGCGGGGCTGGCTGCCCGCCCTCATCGTGGGCACGCGGCTGGCGAACGTGAACGAGCAGTTTTCACTCTCCTCGAGCCGCGCGGGCGCCACCCAGGACCAGTTCAGTGGCCGCTACCACGTCGATACGGGCAACTGGCTGCTGGGCCTGAACATCGGCGGCGAACTGATCAGCCAGAACGAGTTCTATTACTGGGGGCTGCGAGGCCGGGCGGCACCGGCGCTGACGTTCGCCAGCACCGCCCAGCAGGCGGCCGGGATCAACACTTTGCTGCCGCCGACGAGCCAACAGACGGTGGCTTTCACCGACGCAGCCACGCGGACCGGCCCCGGCTTCCTCGGCGACCTGACGCTGATGGCCGGCTGGAACATCACCCCGAACTTCGCCCTCCAGGTCGGCTACGACTTCCTCTGGGTGGCCGGGATGGCGACGGCGACCAGGCAGCTGAATCTCGACAACCGCGACGTCAACGCGATCGATGTCGGCGGGCAGACCTTCTACAACGGCGTGTCGTTCGGCTTCTACGGCTCGTGGTGATGAGCCCCCGGACGGCCGGTCATTCGGCCGCGATCGCGACGGCGGCCGCCTGGCCGGTGGAGCAGAGATTCACGGCCAGCGCCGTGCCGGGCCGGCCGGCGAGCGGTCCGCCCGTCACGACGTTGACCGGGCAGGTGGGGTCGGGCGTCTCGTAGTTGAGCGTGGCGGGCACGAGCCCGCGTTCCAATCCGAGGATGCTGGCGGCCAGTTCGACGACGCCCCCCGCGGCGCCCAGGTGGCCGAATGCGCTCTTCGGCGCCGTCACCGGCACGTCTCCCAGCTCGGCCCGGATGGCGGCCGCCTCGGCGCGGTCCATCTCGACCGTGCTCACCCCGTGGGCGTTGACGTGTCCGACGGAGGCCGGCTCGAGTTTCGCGGCCGCGCAGGTGGCGCGAATCGCGGCTCGCAGCGACGCGCCTGTCACACCATGGCGGCGGGCGGTGGGTTCGCAGCGGGCCGCCGCGGCGAGCAGCCGGCCGTGGATCCGGCCGCCGCGCCGGGCGGCGTGTTCCCGAGACTCGAGCACGATCGCGCCGGCCCCCTCGCCGTTGACGAGCCCGTCACGATCCCGGTCGAAGGGCCGCGAGGCGCGGCGGCAGTCGTCGGCGCGGTGGGAGAGCAGGGCGTCCCCGCGGGCGACGAGGGCGGTGGGGTGGAGCCGGCAGCCGGTGCCACCGACGAGCATCACGTCGGCCCAGCCGCGGCGGATCACGCTCGCGGCCTCGGCGATCGCCAGCAATCCCGACACGTCGCCCAGCACGATCGAGTTGTTGGGGCCGCGGGCGTCGTGGGCGATGGCCACGTGGGAGGCGGCCATGTTCGGCAGGTGCTTGAGCAGCCAGAGCGGATGCAGTTCCTCGTGGATCGCCTCGGCCCAGGCCGGAAACGAGAAGTGGCCGTCGACGGCCGCCCGGCGGTAGGTGCGTTCCAGATCCTCGAGGTCGGCGTAGATCATGTCGCCGCCGAAGACCACGCCGAACCGTTCGGGATCGACATGGCCCGCAGCCAGGCCGGCGTCGGCCATCGCCAGGTCGGCGGCCGCGAACCCCATCTGGATCTCGCGGCTCATGACCTTGAGGCTCTTGCGCGGTCGGACGAAGAGCTTGGGGTCGAAATCCGGGATCTGGCCGCCGAAGCGGACGCGGAGGGAACTCGAGTCGAAGAGGTCGATGGGGCGGATGCCGCTCGTGCCCGCGGCGAGGGACTCCCAGAATGGCTCGCAACCGATGCCGATCGGGCTGACGACCCCCACGCCCGTGATCACGATGTCTTGCGGCTGCTGCATGGGCTGAATATACGCGGAACGCCCGCTGGGCACGCGCCGCGTGGCCCGATTCAGGAGCGTCAGCGGTGCGGAGGGTGCGTCGCCCGCCAGTCGGCCGGCGCGATCGGGTGCGGGTCGGACCACAGCCCGCGTCGCTGCCGCCGGGCGTCGGCCTCGGCCGTCAGCAGATCCTCGTCGGGGGCGAAGCCGCCGAACACCCAGGCCAAACCCTCGGCCACCAGCTCACGGTTGATGTCGCGGCCGTCGATCCACAGGGTGCCCAGGAGACGGCCATGCTGGTCGTGTGCGTCGCCGCGCACCTGCACGCCGCCGCCGGCGAGCTTCGCCGCCAGTGCGGCGCGGGCCGCGTCGCCGTAGGGCTGGTGATGCTCCGGAGCGTCGATGCCGAGGAGCCGGATCTTGTGGGACGTGCCGTCGGGAGCGACGCAGGTGACGGTGTCGCCGTCGTGCACCGCCTGGACTCGCCACGCCGGCCGTCCGGCGGCGTCGCGATCGGGGCACATGGGCGCCACGGCCGCCGTGACGGCGGAGATCAGCGCCGCGATGACGATGTACCAGCCGCGGAGCCGGCGCGGCAGGCCGCGGGGAGGGGGTGGGAGTTTGACAGGGCGCATGCAGTCAATTGCAGTCCGCGGCGGGCGGTGCGGTCAAGCGGCGGCGCGAGGCGGCATGCGCGGACGGTCACCCCACGTCGTCGTCGTCGCTCTCCCCGTCGCGCTCGTCGGCGTAAGGATCACGCACGCAGGCGGTCTCCGCGCAGAAGTCCGCCTCCTCGGGATCGCAGAGCAGCGAGAGGAGCGAGTTCTTCTCGCTTTCGGAGATCTCCGCCAGCCGGAAACTGCGGATGATCTCCGGCACCGGATCGACGGCCCGGCCGCGGAACTCGACGGTCACGCGTCCCGCACCGGCCCGGTGCCGACGACCGGCGTGGTTGCACAGCGAGAACAGATCGTCACGATCCATGGCTCCCTCCCGGCGGCTGCCGGTCCTCCGTGCCTCGGTCGCAGTGGCCGTACGGGCGCAACCGCCCCACGGAGTCTGCATCACGACCGTCAGGATCGTGTACGGAATGCGTGAGAAAACGGTTCACGCACGGGGCCGAGCGGCGGCCGGAAACGGAAAATGGGCGATATAGGACTCGAACCTATGACCCCTAGCTTGTCGAGCTAGTGCTCTAACCAACTGAGCTAATCGCCCGCAAAGACCACCGACAGAGTCTTGCGCGTGATCGGGGGCCAGTCAAGCGACTTTCGCCCTGCGGCGAGTCCGCGGGCGGTTCGCCTTGCTGCCGCCGCGCCGCGGCGGCTACGCTGCGTTTTTCGGCGAAAACAGCCCCTGGCTGCCATTCGCCGCTCCGCGCTCCCGCATTCCAGCACCGCCATGCCAAACGTCCGTTTTGCCGATGGTTCCGTCCGCGACTATCCAGCCGCCACGCGTCTGGCCGACGTCGTCGGTGATGCGCCCCTGCCGCAGCCCGCCCCCAAGAAAAAGTCCCGGCCGATCGCCGCCCTCCTCGACGGCCAGGCCGTGGGGCTCGACGCCCCGCTGGCGGTCGAGGGCACCGCGGCCGTGGAACCGCTCTACGCGGGAGATCCGCGGGCCCTGCCGGTGATGCGGCACTCCGCCGCCCACGTCATGGCCCGGGCCGTGATGCGGCTCTTCGAGGGCGTGGAACTCGCCTTCGGGCCGACGACCGGTGAGGGGTTTTACTACGACATGCGGGCGACGCGGCCGATCACCGACGAGGATCTGCCCGCCATCGAGGCGGAGATGCGGCGGATCATCGCCGCCGACGAGGCCTTCGAGCGGGTGGAGGTGCCGCGGGAGAAGGCCGTGGAAATCGTCCGAGGCTTGAATCAACCGCTCAAGGTCGAGCACATCGAGACCGGCCTGGCGGAGCACCCGACGCTCTCCTTCTACCGGCAGGGCGAGTTCGTCGATCTGTGCCGCGGACCCCACGTGGCGAGCCCGGGATGCATCGGCGCCTTCAAGCTCACGAACATCGCCGGTGCCTATTGGAAGGGAGACGCGAACAACGCCCAGCTCCAGCGGCTTTACGGCACCGCCTGGTTCACGCAGGAGGATCTCGACGCGCATCTGGCGGCGCTGGAAGAAGCCCGCCGCCGCGACCACCGGGTGCTCGGCAAGCAGCTCGACCTGTTCACCACGAGCCCGCTCGTCGGCTCCGGGCTCGTGCTCTGGATGCCGAAGGGGGCGATCCTGCGGGGCACGCTCGAGTCGTTCGTCCGCGAGGAGCTCGCGGCCCGGGGCTACCAGCCCGTCTACACGCCGCACATCGGCAAGGTCGACCTCTACAAGATTTCGGGCCACTATCCGTACTACGCCGACAGCCAGTTCAAGCCGATCGTGATGAGCGACGACGAGCAGTACCTGCTCAAGCCGATGAACTGTCCGCACCACACGATGATCTACAAGGCCCGGCCGCACAGCTACAAGGACCTGCCGCTGCGGCTGGCCGAGTTCGGCACCGTCTACCGCTACGAGCAGTCGGGCGAGCTCGGCGGCATGACGCGGGTCCGCGGCTTCACGCAGGACGACGCCCACATCTTCTGCACGCCCGAGCAGGTGGAGCAGGAGGTGGAGGGCTGTATCGACTTCACGCTCAAGGTCCTGTCCAGCCTCGCCTTCGACAACTTCCGCGTCCGGCTCGGGTTCCGCGATCCGGCGAGCGACAAGTACGTCGGCCCGCCGGAGCGCTGGGCCGAGGCCGAGGCGGCGATCGAGCGGGTGGCGCGGCGGCTGAACCTGCCCGGCTGCGAGCCCGAACCGGGGGAGGCCGCCTTCTACGGCCCGAAGATCGACTTCGTGGTCCACGACTCACTCGGCCGCGAATGGCAACTCGGCACCGTGCAGCTCGACTACAACCTGCCGAGTGCCGAGCGGTTCGACTGCGAGTACATCGGAGCCGACAACGCCAAGCACCGCCCCGTGATGATCCACCGGGCGCCGCTGGGGAGCCTGGAGCGGTTCGTGGGCGTGCTCATCGAGCACTTCGCCGGGGCGTTCCCGCTGTGGTTGGCGCCGGAGCAGGTGCGCGTGATTCCTGTGAGCGAAAAGAGCGAGGCCTATGCGAAGCAGGTGCAGGGCCGGCTCGAGGCCGCGGGCCTGCGGACGGGCATCGACCTGGCCGCCGAGAAACTCGGCGCCAAGATCCGCACCGCGCAGCTCGAACTGATCCCGATGATGGTCGTCTGTGGCCCGCGGGACGAGGCCGCCGGCACCGTGAGCCTCCGGGACCGTGTGGACGGGGATCTCGGGGCGATGAGCCTGGAAGCCGCGGTCGAGCGGCTCCGCGAAGAGAACGTCCGCCGCGCCGTGCGGCACAAGCCGAAGCCACTGGCGGTTTCGACCGCGGCCGCCGCCGGCGCCGAGGAAGGCTATTGAGCCGTCGGGCGATGCCGCGTTTCGCCATCCTCGAGCACACGGGTGCGCCCGACGATCCTGCGGGCATCCACTACGACCTGCTGCTGGAGGCGGGCGCCGGGTGCCGGACGTGGCGGCTCGCGGAACTGCCGCGGCCGGACGGTCCACCCGTGCCGGCGGAGGAACTGCCGGTGCATCGGCTCGCCTGGCTCGACCACGAGGCGGGCGCGGTCTCGGGCGGTCGCGGCTTCGCGCGGCGCATCGACGCGGGCCGGTATGAATCAGGCCCGCCCGCGACGCTCGACCCCGGCCCCGGCGGCGCGGTCGACGTGACCCTGGCAGGCGCGCGTGTCGTCGGCCGGCTCGTGCTCCACGCCCACGACGGTGGCTGGACGGCCACGCTGCGGGCAGCCAGCCCCGACCCCGCGGGTATCATGGGGCATCCCCGGAGAGAGTCCCATGAAGCCCCGTGAAGTGCTCGCGCTGTGCCGCGAGAAGGAAGTCAAGGCGATCGACCTGCGGTTCACCGACTTCCTCGGCGCCTGGCAGCACTTCACGATCCCCGTCGCCAAGCTCGAGGAAGACACCTTCGAGGACGGCCTCGGCTTCGACGGCTCGAGCATTCGCGGCTGGCAGGCGATCAACGAGAGCGACATGCTGCTCGTCCCGGTGCCGTCGACCGCCTTCGTCGATCCGTTCGCGTCGATCCCGACGCTCGTCATGATCTGCATGGTGCAGGATCCGATCACGCGGGAGGACTACTCCCGCGACCCGCGGAACATCGCCCGCAAGGCCGTCAACTACCTGAAGAGCACCGGCATCGCCGACACCTGCTTCATCGGGCCCGAGGCCGAGTTCTTCGTGTTCGACGACGTGCGGTTCGACCAGAACGCCCACGAGGGCTATTTCCACCTCGACAGCGGGGAGGCGGAGTGGAATCGGGGCCGCCCCGAGGGGCCGAACCTGGGCTACAAGCTGCGGCACAAGGAAGGCTACTTCCCCTGCCCGCCCTCCGACCAGCTCATGGACGTGCGCAACGAGATGATGCAGACCATGATCCAGTGCGGCATCGACGTGGAGGCTCAGCACCACGAGGTGGCCACGGCGGGGCAGTGCGAGATCGACATGCGGTTCCAAGAGCTCGTCCGCATGGCTGACCAGATGTGCCTCTACAAGTACATCGTCCGGAACGTCGCCCGCCGGCACGGCAAGACGGCGACCTTCATGCCCAAGCCGATCTACGGCGACAACGGCTCGGGCATGCACACGCACATCTCGTTGTGGAAGGACGGCCAGCCACTGTTCGCCGGCACCGGCTACGCCGGGCTCTCGCCCATGGGCCTGCACGCCATCGGCGGGATTCTCCGTCACGCGCCGGCGATCCTGGCGATCTCCAATCCCACGACCAACAGCTACAAGCGGCTCGTGCCGGGCTACGAGGCGCCCGTCAATCTGGCCTACTCGCAGCGCAACCGCTCGGCCAGCTGCCGGATTCCGATGTATTCGGCGAGCCCGAAGACGAAGCGGGTGGAGTTCCGCTGCCCCGACCCGACCTGCAATCCCTACCTGACCTTTGCCGCCATCCTCCTGGCCGCGATCGACGGCATCCAGAACAAGCTCCACCCGGGTGAACCGCTCGACCGTGACATCTACGACATGCCGCCGGAGGAACTCGCCGGCGTGCCCAAGGCGCCGGGATCGCTCGACGAGGCGCTCGACGCCCTGGAGCGGGACGGCGACTTCCTGCTCCGCGGCGACGTGTTCACCGACGACGTGATCGCCACCTGGCTGAAATGGAAGCGGGAGCGGGAAATCGCGCCGATGCGGCTCCGGCCGCATCCCTATGAGTTCTGCCTGTATTTTGATGCCTGAGTGGCCGGCGCCGCCCCGTTCACGCGCGGGCGGCCGGACGGCGCGTGGATCGTGTGTCGGGCCCCCGCGGACGCAGGTGTGCGGTCTGCCCACCGGTTACCGTCCTTGACGCCCGTGCCGCCGTGGTTCACCGTTACGGCATGGCCACCGCCCCGCCCCGCGTCGTCATCGACCTCGAAAAACTCCGGCACATCAACTGCGGGCTCGGCCGGTTCTCGCTGCACCTCGCCGAGGAACTGCTCCAGGTCGCGCCGGGGCGGTTTCAACCGGTGTTCTTCCTGCCGGCCGGCGCCGAGCGGCACCTGCCGGCGTCGGGTTACGATCGACTCGACGTGGCGTTCTGGAAGAAGGAGGGGGTGGCGCGGCTGGTGCGGCCCGTGGCGCGCCACCTCATGGCGCCGGCGGACGTCGATCTGTGGCACGTCACGAACCAGACGTCGAAGTATCTGCCGCTCGATCCCCGGGTGCCGGTCTTGCTCACGATCCACGATCTGAGCTTCCTCCACGAGGCCCCGCGGGAGGGGCGGGGCCGCGAGATCGATCGCAAACTGGCTGCGATCCGTCGCAAGGCGGACCGGGCGGTGGCGATCGTGACCGACTCCGAGTGGGTGGCCGACGACGTCCGCCGCCACGTGCCGCTTGGTGGGCGTCCGGTGCACGTGGTGCCGCTGGGCATCGCGCCGCCACCGGCCGCGGCCGAGCGGAGGCCAGCCTGTGTGCCGGAGGGGCGGTTTCTGCTCACGGTCGGCAACAGCCTGCCCCACAAGAACTTCCATGTGCTCTTCGACCTCCTCGAGCAGCTGCCCGGCGAACGGCTGGTGATTGCCGGCAAAAAGGCGACGCCCTACGGCCAGTTCCTCGATCGGGAGGTTGCCCGCCGTGGGCTGGGTGAGCGGGTCGTGCTCACGGGGGAGGTTTCGGACGGCGATCGCCAGTGGCTGTATGACAACTGCGAGGCGTTCCTGTTCCCGTCGCTCACGGAGGGCTTTGGGCTGCCGGTCCTGGAGGCCATGCAGTCCGGGCGGCCCGTGTTTCTCTCCCGCAGCACGAGCCTGCCGGAGATCGCCGGCCCGCACGGTTTCTACTTCGACTCCTACGCGGCCGACGCGATGGCCGCCGTGCTCCGCGACGGCCTGCGGCGGTTCCGGGAAGATCCGGCCTCCGGCGACCGCTATCGCCGGCATGCCGGCGGCTTCTCCTGGCGGGCGACCGCCCAGGGCTACGCGGCCGTCTACGAGCAGGTGATGCGGCGAAGGTAGGGGATTTGGCGACGGGAATTGGCATTCCGCCGCCCTCGGCATCCTGCTAGCCTCCCCCCCATTCCTGGTGATGCGCCGCCGTCCATCGGTGGCCGGCTGGCGCGCCGCCCGTGGAGAAGCAGCGATGAAGAGCCTGTTGCGTCGTCTGATCGCCCGCCCTTCCTCCGGTTCCCGGCCGGCGGTGCCGCCGCCGATCCGCGCGCATCTTTTCGCGCGTCGCTATCCGGAGCTCTTCCACCAGCCGACCCCGACCCGCGCCGAGGGCAGCGGGATGCTCTCCCAGCTTTGTCGCTACGGCACGCTCGACTCGCGGCCATTTCGCGACTGGATCGCACGCCTGCACGACACCTGGGACGCCCACCGGAAGAAATGGGAGCTGGCCTACATCTGCCAAGTCCTCCAGGAGCGGGGCCTGCTCGCCCCGGGCACGCGCGGTCTCGGCTTCGCCGTGGGTGCGGAGAAGCTGCCGTCGCTGTTGGCCGCGCACGGGTGCCGGATCACCGCCACCGACCTGCCGGCGGAAGACGAGCGGAACCGGGCGTGGGCCGCGACGGGCCAGTGGGTGGGCAACCTCGAGGCTCTCAATGCCCACGGCCTCTGCCCGGAGGACGAGTTCCGCGCGCGGGTTGGCTACCGGCCGGTCGACATGAACCATATTCCCGACGACCTGCGCGGCTACGACTTCACCTGGTCGACCTGCTCGTTCGAGCACTGCGGCAGCCTGGAGTTGGGCCTGCGGTTCCTGGAGCGACAGATGGAGTGCCTGCGGCCGGGCGGCGTGGCGGTGCATACGACGGAGTTCAACCTGTCCTCGAACGACGACACGCTCGCCGAGGGCCCGTGCGTGATCTTCCGGCTCCGTGACATCGAGGACGTCTGCCGGCGGCTCACCGAGCAGGGCCATCACGTCGAGCCGCTCGACCTCGATCCGGGCAGCGACGAACTCGACCGGTTCGTCGATCCGCCGCCGTACTACGAGTCGGCCAAGGAACCCTACGGCCGCATCAAGCACCTGCGACTGAGCCTCGCCGGCTATGCGTCGACATCGATCGGCCTCATCATCCGGAAGGCGGCATGATCTCGTACGCGCAGAATTTCGAGGACGTCGTCCTCGACCGGGTGTTCCACGCCGTCGAGAACGGCCGGTACATCGACATCGGGGCGTACGACCCCGACATCGACTCGGTCACGAAGCACTTCTACGACCGGGGCTGGTCGGGCGTGAACGTCGAGGCGGTGGCTCGATTCCACAACAAGTTCGTCGCCGCCCGGCCGCGCGACCTGAACCTCAACGTGGCCGTCGGCGCCACGATCGGGACGGTCGAGTTTCACGAGTGGGGCGACAGCGGCCTGTCCACCTACCGGGAAACGTTCGACGCCGCGACGGCCGCCGCGCTGCCCTTTCGCCGCACCAGCTACAGCGTGTCGATGACGACCCTGGCGGAGATCACGGCGCGGCTCGACGACCGGCCGGTGGACTTCCTCAAGATCGACGTCGAGGGGGCGGAGCGCGACGTGCTGATCGGCGGTGAGTGGTGGGCGTTTCGTCCGCGGGTGATCGTGGTCGAGGCCGTGCGGCCCCGGCCCATCGGCGGACCCGTCCGCGGATATGAGCCGGCCTGGTTCGAGTGGGAGGGCATCCTCTTCGACAACGGCTTCGAGTTCGCCCTGTTCGACGGGCTCAATCGCTTCTACTACCGACGCGAGGAACCGGGGCTGCGCGAACTGCTGTCGTACCCCGCCAACGTGGCCGACGGATTCACGCTCCGGCCCGGTCATTTCCTCACACTCCCGAAGACCCGGTCGAAGGCGGGCTGAAGGCCGCGCCCGCGGAACGCATCAATCACCATGAGCATCTGGTACGACGTTTCCGGCCTCGTCACCTGGTCACGGCACCAGTTTGGCGGCATCGAGCGGGTCACGAGCGGGATTCTCGCCGGACTCGTGGAGCACGGCACCACGGTCGGGCTCGTCCACGTGCCGCCCCGGGCCGTCGCCTTCGCGCCGCTCGCCTTCGCGGACCTCCCCGAGATCGCGCGGCGGCATGTGCCGCTGCATCCGGAAGACCCCCGGTGCCGCGGCGAGCGGGTCGCATTCGCGGCGGGTGACGTGCTCCTGTCGCTGGGCGGGACGTTCACGATCCGCGGTCACCATCGGGCCGTCGAAGACGCCCGCTGTCGGGGCGTGCGGATCGTGCGGCTGCTCTACGACCTGATTCCCGCGACGAAGCCGCAGTGGGTGCCGGCGAGCCCGGTCTGGTCGGCGTGGACCCGGCACGTGCTCGAGCGATCCGACGTGGTGTTGGCGATCTCCCGGTTCACGGCGGCGGAGGCAATGCGGTTTTGCGAGGCGCACGGGCTCCCCGCTCCGCCGCTCTCCGTGATCCGACTCGGAGACGTGTTCGAGACGGGGGGTGGAGCGTCGCGTTCGGCCCCGCTGCCGCGGTTCGTCCCGGGGCGGCCGTTTTTCCTGTGCGTGTCCACCGTCGACGTGCGGAAAAATCACCGCGCGCTCTACGAGGCGTGGCGCGTGCTGGCCGGCCGCCGTGCCGGCCGCTGCCCGGACCTGGTGTGCGTGGGAGTCCCGCACGTGCAGGTCGACGACCTGCTGCACGAGATTCGCCACGACCGCGACGTCAACCGGCACTTCCACGTCCTCCACGACGTCCACGATGCGGAGCTGCGCTGGTACTACGAACACTGCCTGGCGTCGATCTATCCGTCGAAGCACGAGGGCTGGGGCCTGCCGGTCGCGGAGAGTCTCGGCCTGGGAAAGCTCTGCATCGCCGCGCACGCGACCAGCATGCCGGAGATCAGCGCCGACCTGCCGGCCTGGTTCGAGCCGCACGACGTGGCCCGCCTCGTGGCACTGGTGGAGCGGGTCGTGGACGATCCAGACTGGCTTCGGGATCGGGAGGCGGCGATCCGTGGCACGTTTCGCCCGACGACGTGGCGCGACACCGCCGCGCAGATTCTCGAAGTCATCGGGGCTGCCTGCCGTGTCGAGGACGTCGCCGCGTGAGTCGAACGAGAGGTTCGCAGGAAGGTTGAGGACATGTCGCTCAAGAGCATGGGTCGATCGCTGGAGAAACGGGTGCTGCGGCCGGTGTTCAGCAGGCTGAAGCGCGGGCTGCGCGTCCCGGGTGCGCATGACCGCATCGCCTGCTTGGAGCAGCGGATCGAGCAGCTCGAGAGCCTGTTTCGGGAGCAGGCCGGCCTGCACTACCTGCGTCTCGCCGATGAGGTGGAACTCGACCCACAGGGCGAGGAGGCCGCCCGCCGGCGGCGAACCGCATGAACGGCGACGCGGTCCTGTCCGGATCCCGTACGTTTCTCGTCGACCTGCGGGTCGCCCAGTACAACGGCGACCGGGGGATCCCCGCCTATTGCCAGAGCATCGTCCGCCAGATCTGCATCGATCATCCCGGCGAGCGGTATTTTTTCCTGTGGGACGATCGTTCTTCCCGGCCCGCCTGGGCGGAGGATTTCGAGCGGTACGGTGACTGGGTCCTCGAGGAGGACGTCGCTCGGGGACAGCGGGGGCGGATCGACGTGCTCCTGACCGCCTGCTTTTTCGTGCCCCTGCACGGCCGGGGCAGCGACTACCTCTATCCGGGATGGCTGCGGCTCCACCAGCCGCATCGCCTGGGCATCGTCTACGACCTGATCCCGTATCTCTATCCGGAACGGTATCTCTCCAAGGACGAGGCCCGCCTGCCCTATCTCGACGCCTTCCGCCTCATGCGGCGCTACGATCGGCTGTTCGCCATCAGCCAGGCGACGCGGCAGGACACGATCCGACTCGCCGGCGTGGCACCGGAACGAATCGTCTGTGTCTACGGCGACATCGACCATCGCAAGCGCGGCCTGATCGCGAACGGCGGCCCCGCCGAAGACGGGGTCGCGGAACGGTACGGCCTCCGCGGCCCGTACTGCGTGTACATCGGCGGCGACGACTGGCGCAAGAACATGGACGGCATGGTCCACGCCTTCGCCGATTTTCATGCCCGGCATCCCGACCGGCAGTTGGCGATCGTCTGCAAGCTGTCCCCCGAGCGGATCGCCCGCTTCCAGATGCTGGCCGCGTCGCTGGGCATCCGGCCGGGGGCGATCGTGTTCACGGGCTATGTGTCCGACGAGGATCTCGTCGCCATCACCCGACAGGCGGAGATGATGGCCTATCCGTCGCTCTACGAGGGGCTGGGACTGCCGGTGCTCGAAGCTTACGGCTGCGGCATTCCGGTCGTCGGCTCGAACACGTCCTCGATCAAGGAACTGGTGATTCCGGAACTGGCATGCGATCCGCAGCAGCCGACCGCCATCGCGGGCGCCATGGAGCGGCTGATTCGCGAGCCGCATCTCCGCGCGGCGTCGCTCGCCTACGGCCGGGAGTTGCTCGCCGGCCTGGGCTGGCGACCGGCGGCCGCCAAGGTGATGGCAGAACTGCAGCCCCCTCCGCTGGCGCCCCCGCGGGGCGAGGTCGCTGTGGTCGGCGCGCTGCCGCCGGCACGGACCGCGATCGCCCCGTACACGCTGTCGTGTTTGCAGTCGCAGTCGTGGCGGACGGACTTCTTCGAATCGAACCCCGGGCCGGCGTTCGCCCCCGGCCACGCCCTGCTGCCGGGAAACCGCGTGCTGCCGGCGGAAGTGCTGGCGCCGGTCCTCGCCCGGGGCCGCCACGACACGGTGATCTTCGTGCTCGGCAACTCGGCGCACCACGTCAAGGTCCTGCAGGCGGCGATGCGCACCCGGCTTGGGTGTCGCCAGCGGCGCCTCGCCTACCTGCACGAGGCGAACATCGCCGGCTTGCTGCGGGCCTATCTCGGTGCGCAGTTCTACGACCTGCCGCCGGCGTCGACCGCGAATAGCGCGGCGCCCTGGATCTGTCGCGCGCTGGAGGCGGCGCCCGAGATCGGCACCGGCCTGCGGTTCCTCGCCGAGACGGCGGCGTTCGACGGGTTGATCGTCAACTCGCACGCCTGCCGTGACCTGATCCACGCCGCGCTCGGGCCCGCCGCCGACCGCTGGACGATCGACGTGGCGTTTCTGCCCGTCATGCTCGAGGCCGCGCGCGAATCCGCGCCCGCCACGGCAACGCTGCACGTCGGCACGTTCGGCACCGGCGGGGACAGCAAGCGGCTCGACCTCGTGGCCGAGAGCCTGCGCCTTCTCGAGCGGACGCGTCCCGTGCGGCTGACGGTCGCCGGCTGGGCTGCGGTCCGGCACTGCCGTGCGGCCGGCATCGCCACCCTGCCGTTCGTCGAGGTTCACGACGCCATCGACGACGGCCAGCTCGCGGATTTGATGCGCACGATCGACGTCGCCGTGCAGTTGCGGTCGCCGACCCACGGTGAATCGTCGGGCGCAGTGGCTCGGCTGCTCGGGCTCGGCAGGCAGGTCGTGGTCACGGGCGAAGGCAGCTTCGCCGAACTGCCGCCGGCCCTCGTGACCTGCGTGCCGGCAGACTGCCGTCCGGCGCAGCTGGCGGGGGCCATCGAGGCGGCCGCCAGCCGGCGGCCCGACGCAGCCACCGTCCGCGAGGCGCTGGAGCCGCTCTCGCCGCGGGCGTTCGAGGCGCGGTTGACCGATATTCTTCGCGGCGAATGCCGGGCGGATGTCGCTCGCCCCGCCAAGCGCTCGGCATGAGGCCATGACCATGCAACACACGGAAGCCGGGCGGACGGTGTTTCCCGACGCAGTGCAGGCGCGGATCGACCTGACGCTCTCCTGCCGGGACAGCGACACGATCCCGAAGGTCGCCGACGCGGGCCTCGTCGTGGAGCGGGATGGGGCGGCCTTACAGGTGATGCACGACGGCACGCTGGTACACGCCGACGGCTACTGCGGAGCCTGGATCACCGAGATCGTCCGCCGGCTGCGGGGCCATCACGAGCCGCAGGAGGAACTGATCTTCCACCACCTCCTGCCGCATGCCCGCCCCGGCAGCCTGATCGTGGAACTCGGCGCCTGGTGGGCCTACTACACGAACTGGTATCTCGGGGCCGTTCCGGGCGCCGAGGCGGTGTGCGTCGAGCCCGATCCGGACAATCTCGAACTCGGCCGCGCGAACCTGGCGCTGAACGGCCGGGCGGCGGAGTTCATCAACGCGTGTCTGGGGGGAGAGTACCTGCCGCGGCTCGAGTTTCGACGTGCCGTCCACGGGGGCACGGTCACGATCGAGAGCCTCGACATGCCGTCCCTGGCCGCGCGGCTGCGAGGCCGCAGCGTCGAGATGCTGCACATGGACATGCAGGGCGCCGAACTGGCGTTTCTCCGGTCGCTGCCGCGGGCCGGCACGCCCGTGCGGTTCGTGATCGTCTCGACGCATCACGAGTCGATCAGCGGCTCGTCCACCACGCACGCCGACTGCCTCGCGGAACTCCGCGGCCAGGGGGCCGTGATCCTGGCGGAGCACGACGTGCTCGAGTCCTACAGTGGCGACGGCCTGATCGCCGCCAGTTTTTGCCGCGACGACGCTTCCCTTTCGCTGCCGCCGCTGAGCCGTTTCCGGGGACGCAATCCCCTCTGGCAACAACACCGTCGCGGGCCGGCGGGATGGCTCGACAGGGCGGTGGCCGCATGCGGGCGCCTGGTGGGCCGGCGGGCGGCCTGACTGGGCGAGCGGTGTGGATCGATCAGGCGGCGGCCCGACGATCGCCACCGCGGATCGCCAGCCGGACGCCGTGCTCGAAGTACCAGCGGAAGTGGCTGCGGACGTTGATGCCCAGCGTCGCGACACTGGCCCGGTATTCTTCCAGGCTCCGTTGGCGGCCGCCGCCGCCGTTGATTCGCTCGAGCCGTGGCGTGTCGTGGATACCGAACTCCGCACACACGGCGGCGAGTCCCGACTCGAGTGCGGCGAAGTCGATGAGCCGCGTGTTCGCCCAGGCGGGGCCACCGACGTCGAAGAACTCCTCGTATTTCGGAATCTCTTTCTGCACGACCGCCATCCACAGAAAGTCGCGGAACGTGCCACTCCTTGCCGCTTCGATGAACGGCGAGACCTCCATCTCGATCGGAGTTCTTCGCCAGAACTCGTAGAGCGACACGAGCATCTCGAAGGGCTCACGGATCACGCCGATGATCCGCAGGCCCGAGTGGTCGGCCGCGGCCCGCTGCCTGCGGGGGGCCAGCCAGTCGGCAGGATTGAGCAGCCGCAGGCCGCCGGACATGGACGAGACGCGGGTCCCCGCGATGAATCGCATGCTGCGGCGCACGTTCATGTGCGGCCGCTCGGGATCGACGTGCATGGCATCCGGAAAGGCGGTCGTAAACCACTGGAACATGGTGCACCCGGCCGTCTTCGGGTAGTGCGCGAACGCGATGTTTCCGGCGACACTGTGGATCATGGATCGGCCTCTTCTTGAGTCCCCTTCGTGAGGGGGTGTGTCGTGCTGTGCGACATCTGCCTATCGACCTCGAAAGGTCCCTGGCTTTGGTCGTTTCTGCCGATCACCCTCGTTTTGTGGCCTGGGGAGTCTGGGGTGCCTGAGCGGCTTGGTTCAGGCGACGCGGCCTGTCGGCCAGCCGGCGACGAGGCCGGTGCCCTGGGTGTAGTACCAGGTGAAATACTCGTGCACCCGGTCAATGAGGGGCCCCGCCGCGGCGCGGTAGGCGTCCAGGTCGCGTGTCCCGCGGTGGCTGTTGCGGTACTCGAGGGACGGCGGTCTCCGGAGCCGTAGGTCGCGCGCCACCGTCGGGAGAGCCTCGTCCAGGGCTCGGAAGTCGAGCAGGCGGGTGTTCTGCCAGGCCGGACCTCCCACGTCGAAGAACCATTCGTACGTCGGCAACTGGCCATCGACGACCGCCATGCGCACGAAGTCGACGAATGCTCCCCGGCGGGCCGTACGGATGAAATCCGCGGTCGGCTCGGCCGGGAACGGGAAGTCCCGCCAGTATTCGAACAGGGACACGAGCATTTCGAAAGGCTCGCGCAGCACGCCGACGATGAGCCGAGGCCGCGGCTCCCGCGGGGCGCCGCGCCACGGGCGCCAACACTGACGGCGGTCCTGCCGGTCAGCGGCGGTGATCATCTCCAGCGCCGTCCGCACGGGCAGGTGCGGGTTGTCCGGGACGAGCAATCGCGCGTCGGGAAACGCCTGCCGAAACCAGTGCTGCAGCGACGTGCCGCCGGTCTTCGGGTAATGCGCGAAGGCGACCCGCGACGCTCGGCTGTAGAGCACTCGATCCCCCTCCGCTGTGTTGCGGCCCGATTCGGCCACTCATCAACGTCGGATGGTCGGCTGCAGGAACTGTGGAGGGGTGCACGCGGTGCAGGAAATGGCTGGGGTCCCGGCTGGTCGGATCGTGCCGATCGTGCCGCTCAGGCCCGCCGCGAGACCGATCTCGCCCGGCCCCGGCCGTTCCCCTATTCTTTAAGGACCCGTCTGCTGGAGCGCCGAGTCGGCATTTTCCGTGAGGCAGGCGCGGGGGTCGGCGAACGCTCGACGAGCGTGTGGCCGCTGCGGCCACAGCGAGAATCTGCTAAGACCGCGTAGCGGAGACTTTTGCCGCCCCCGAGCCGGTGCTCCACAAAAGTCGAATGCGCTCTAATGTGAATCCTTCCGCCAGCACCGCAGGAATCCATGTCCGACGAAACGACCGCTTCCCCAGCCGCCGCCAAACCGAGTGCCGTCGAGGTCGCCAAGACCGCGAGCAACTACCTGCGCGGCGACATCGCCCAGGAACTCGCCGACGGGGCGCCGGGATTCGGCAAGCCCTCGGTGCAGTTGCTCAAGAACCACGGCACCTACCAGCAGGACGACCGCGAGGCCCGCAAGGCCCGCGAGGGCGCCAAGAGCGAGCGGGCGATCTCGTTCATGATCCGGACCGTCGTTCCCGGCGGAAAGCTCACGGCCGAGCAGCTGCTGTCGGCCATCGACATGGGGGATGAGCTGGGCAACGGCACGATCCGGCTCACGACCCGCCAGGCCATCCAGCACCATGGCGTCGTCAAGGGCGACCTGAAGGCGTTCATGCAGCAGGTGCATACCAACCGGATGACCACGCTCGCCGCCTGCGGCGACGTGGAGCGGAACATCATGTGCTGTCCGGCGCCGCTCCACGGTGACGCCGTTCGCGAGCAGATGCAGGCCAAGCTCGACGAACTGGCCCGGCACCTCGCGCCGCGCACTCGCGCCTACTACGAAATCTGGCTGACCGACCCCGATACGGGCGAGCAGTCGCGGGTCGCCGGCGGCCCGGACGTGATCGAGCCCATATACGGCCCGACCTATCTGCCGCGCAAATTCAAGACGGCCTTCGCCCTGCCCGAGGACAACTGCGCCGACGTCTATGCCAACGACCTCGGCTTCATCGTCGTCCACGAAGGCGGCAAGATCCTCGGCTACAACGTGCTCGCCGGCGGCGGGATGGGCGTCACGCCCAGCGCCGCGAAGACCTTTCCGGCGCTCGCCAAGCGGCTGGGCTTCGTCCCGCCCGAGGACGTGCTCGGCATCGCCGAGGCGATCGTGAAAGTCCAACGCGACTTCGGCAACCGCGCCGACCGCAAGGTGGCCCGGCTCAAGTACACGATCCACACCATGGGGCTGGAGAACTTCCGGGCCAAGGTGGAGGAGTACTTCGGCAAGCCGCTCGCCCCCTGCCATTCGGCCGACGTCCACGGCTTCGACGACCACATCGGGTGGTTCGAGCAGGGTGACGGAAAGTTCTTCTACGGGCTCAACGTGGAGAACGGCCGCGTCCACGACACCGGAGATTTCCGCCTCAAGACGGCCCTGCGGCGGATCCTACGGGATATCCAGCCGGGCGTGCGGATCACGTCGCACCAGAGCCTCTTGTTCACCGATCTCGCCGTCACGGATCGGGCGCGGATCGCCGAGATTCTGCACGCCCACGGCGTGAAGACGTCCGAGGAGATTTCCACGCTCCGCCGGTGGAGCATGGCATGCGTGGCCCTGCCCACCTGCGGTCTGGCCGTGGCCGAGAGCGAGCGGGTGCTACCGGGCCTCATCGATGCCCTCGAGCCGGAGGTGGCGAAGCTCGGCCTCGCCCACGACGCCTTCACGCTCCGCATGACCGGCTGCCCGAACGCCTGTGCCCGGCCCTACAACGCCGACATCGGCATCGTCGGCCGCACGCTGGGCAAGTACACGATCTTCCTCGGCGGCCGGCTGCTCGGCGATCGGCTCAACGAGCAGTACAAGGACGTCGTGCCCTTCGAGGACATGTGCCGGGAACTCACGGCCGTGCTCGCGTGCTACAAGGCGGAGCGGCACGGCGGCGAGACGCTCGGCGACTTCTGCCACCGCAAGGGCGTGGCGAACGTCCGCACGTGGGCCGATGCGTGGCTGGCGGGCGCCCGCGGGGCCTAGAGCGCGTCAGGCTGGCAGGTCGTCCCACATCGGGCACCACAGGGGCGTGCGCGGGAAGAGCTGGGCGGCAAGTTTCTGGGCCATCTGCGTGGACGGATCCATGCGGCCCGCCGCCACGGCCTCGGCGGGGTCGCACTGGCCGAGCAGCAGCCGCCCGAGTTCGTCGTCGGACAGTCGCAGGTAGCTGCGACCGACCCGGCCCGCGTGGACCGTCGCGGTGCCATCGGCGACGATGATCGACCCGCGAAAGCCCGGGGCGTCGAGGCCGAGTTCGACCGTCTCACGGACCCCCTCGGCGGCCAGCCGTTCGGCCACGGCCGGTGCCAGGGCGGTGAGCAGATCCAGCGGCCGGAACACCTTGGCCACGATCATCCGGTCGCCGCCCTGCACGAGACCCGCGGTGCCCGCCACGGCCTCGTGCAACGGGTCGGTGACACCCGACTCGTAGACGATCTCCTGACGGTCGTTCTCGATCGCCTCGGCACACACGCGGGCCAGGATCTCTCGTTCCAGTCCGGGGAACTCCTGATCGGCGAGGATTTCGAGCACGCGGTTGCCCGCCTGGATGCAGTAGCCCACGATCCGCGCGCTCGACTCGTGGAGCTCGTAGCGATCTTGGCCGACGAGCGCGACGAGGATCGAGTCGAAAGCACCGCGGCTCACGAGCCAGCGGGAGTAGGCCTCGTTGCGATCGAGCGGGCCGACGAACCGCGTCGTGTTCTGCTTGTAGATCCGCAGGATCGCGGGCAACTCGACGTGCCGCCATTGCCGCATGGTCACGGCGTCGCCGGTGCGCTGCTTGCCCTCGAGCAGCCGTGCCAGAATCTCCGTCGGCCGGCCGGGCGTGGCGCAGTCGCGACCCAGCACGCTCCAGCCGAGTTCGTGAAACGAGGCGGCGATCCGGGTTCGCGAAAACGCGACGACGGCGCCCGACTGCCGCATCCGTTCCTCGGCGGCTCGCACGAGCTTCTGCCCGTGGCCGGCGCCACGGCATTCGGGCAGCACGGCCACCCGGTCGATCACGGCACCGCGGACGGTCGTCGCGCCCACCAGCAGGTCGCGGGGCACGATCTCGACGTGGCCGACGATGCGGCCCGCGAGCCGGGCTACGAGACGATTGCCGGCGTCGTGCTCGGGATGGTCCACGGCGGCGTGGAACTCGGCCCGCGTCGGGGCCGACGGCAGGCCGGCGAGCAACTGCAGGATCTCGCTCTGGTCACCGGCCCGGGCCGGCGCCACGTGGCACTCCTCGAGCATCCATGCGGGGGGCGTGAACACCGGGGCCGGCTGGTGCGGCAGGTGGAGGATCGCCGGGCGTTTGGCCAGCGTCCGCCGGCTGATGACGGTGCCCGACGGGCGGATGTCGACGGCATGCACGGCGGCGGTCGAAGTCCCGGAATCGCCTACGGGATCGACGGTTTCCTTGGCCAGCCGGATCGCCTTCTTCGCGGCCGGCCGGGCGGTGCGGACGACGGTGGGCAGGCCGGAGTCGGCCGCCGCGCGGATCTTCAGGCGGGGCTTCGCTTTCGGCCGGCGTGGCACGGCGTTGGGCCGGCTCGATGCCCGCGCTGGAGCAGAGCACGGGAACATTCGAACCCGCGGCGACCTCGGGGTGCGACCTGCCCGACGCATGGTGTCTCCTTTCCTTGGAGCGACAGAAACCAGTCCGTTGGCGGACAAGATATGCCGGTGTTCAGCCCATTTCCAGTAGCAGGAAGCTTTTGAGCGTCTTTTCCGGATAAAAACACCAGGGATAGGCGCGCGATCGCAAAATGTCTCGGGCGTGAATCGCCGCTTCCATCGGCATCACGCGGGCGAGCAGATCACGGCGCAGCGGCTCCGCCGCGAGCGCCAGCTGCGCGTTGGCCGTGCGGATCTCGTGGCAGCGGCGTCGCGCCAACGCCGCCGTGGGCACGGTGTCGATCCAGCGGCGCTTCTCGTGGACGAGCTCGCGAACGGCGGCGGGCTGGCCATCGACCGGCACGAGATGCCGTTCGGGGTGGAACTCGAGGTCGCGCAGGGTGCGGCGGATCTCCGCCAACTGCCCCGCCGGATCGGCGGCCGAGAATCCAGGAAACGTGCGGTCGACGTCGAGCCGCAGCGTGCCTGAAACCACCGCATGCCGGGGCGGATCACAGCCGGTCAGTCGGCGCACGATCGCGTCGGTGAGCTGGTCGTAGGCAGCGCCGCCGATGCCGTGCACGAACACGTCGGCCACCAAAAGCCGCGAGACGAGCGTCGTCACCACCGCCCGGGGCCGCAGCCGCAGGGCATGCTCCTCCATCCGCGACAGGGCGTCGACCCATTTCGAGGGAGACGTGTCGGGGCCGATCGGCAGCTCGACCCGCAGCGTTTCCATGTCGGAGAGGGCGAGGGTTCCCGGAGTGGCCGTGTTGGCGAACACCCGCCGCCGCCGCGGATCGTCCCGCGACCAGAGCCACCACGGCACCTCCACCCATTCGCCCGAGGCGTCGTGGCGCACGGCGAGGTCGGGCACGGGCCGGCCCCGGCCGCGAACCCGGTGCGCGCGACGATACTCCGACAGTGCGGCGTTGTACGCGTCGTGCAACGGGCGGGCATGCGCGAGCAGCCAGCCCATGAACACCATCACCGTCGGCAGCCGCACCAGTTCGCTCACCGGCAGTTCGAGCGTCTGCAGTCCGAACCGCTCCTCGAGCGCGTGCCGCGCCTGCGCCAGGGCCAGCCCCAGGCGGTGGCACGCGGCAGACCGCTCGACGGCCAACGGCCACCACTTCCGCAGGATCGGCTGCGGCTCGAGGGGCGCGAGCAGCTCGGAGGCGCGCCTGCCGAACGACGCGAAGCATTCCGGATCGATGACGGGTCGCTCCTCCCAGGGCATCTCCGGGGCGGCCGCATCGAAGGCGACGTCCTCCGCGCGTGCCGACTCCGGCGTGCCCACGGGCACGGCCACGGCCGGCCGCGTGCACCGGTCGCTGTCGACCACGAGATTCAGCGCCGTGCCGCCGACCTGCCGCGCGTAGGCGTCGAGCGCCGAGTTCTTCAGCCACACCCCGGCGTGGAACAGTTCCGGCTGGTGGCCGCCCATGATGATCGGCCGGGCGATCCACTCGGCCACGTCATCCGGCCGGAAGACGTCCCGATAGCTGCCGGTGTATTCGGCGGCGACGGTGAGCACCTCGCGACGGGTGGCGGCGACGAGCTCCCAGAGCCGCAGGTCGCCGATCCGCGTGTCGAAGGCCGCGCGGAGCAGACGGTTGTTGTCGACGAGGGCCTCGATCGATCCGCAGCCCGGCTCGGGCGTCACCGGCGGGTCGATGAGCCGTGCCCCCGACGCTTCCGGGGCCACGGGGGCTGCCTTCGGGGGGCGTCGGAATGGAGGCATTGACGCAGTTCAGGAGGCCAGGCCCGCGGCCCCGGCGGCGACGGCCGCCTCCGCGCGATCGAGCACGCCGCGGTAGTAGGCCAGACGGGTCGCCGCATCGTCCAGGGCGCCCCCGAAACTCCGCGCCAGATCGAGATACAGCAGCGGCACGGGCAGTTCCACGATCGACAGGCCCGCGGCCGCGGCCTGCACCCAGACCTCCAGCGGCATCGCGTAGCCCGTTTCGGTGACGTGCAGCGCCTCGAGCGCGCGCCGCGAATAGGCCTTGAATCCGCAGAAGGCGTCGGTGATCGCCAGGCCCAGGCGGGCGTTGATCTCGGCGGTGACCTCCATGTTGATCCGCCGCCGCGCCGCCGGCGGCCGACTGTCGCCGGGAAAGCGCTTCAAATAGCGGCTGCCGCTGACGATATCGGCCGCTCCCGCCGCGGCCACGAACTCGGGAATCAGCTGCGGCTGGTGCTGCCCGTCACAGTCGATCGTCACCAGCCCGTCCCAGCCGCCCGCGAGCGTCTCGCGGAAGGCCGTGGCCAGCGCCGCTCCGTAGCCGGCGTTGGCGGCGTGGCGGACCACGCGGATGTCGCCGCGGGACGCCATCCGGGCCGCGAGCAAGGCGGATGTTCCGTCGGTCGAACCGTCGTCCACCACGAGCACGTCGGGCGTGAACCGAAGCACCTCATCGAGGACGCCTGCGACGTGCGCCGCCTCGTTGAAAACCGGCAGCGCGGTGAGGAAGCGGGGCATGGCGTCACCAATCAAGGAAGCAGGTCTACAATCCCTCAATCATAGCGCCGAAAACCGGCGGAGCAACGCGCCGGTGGTCGGTCGCTCGCGTCAGCCAAGTTCGGCCCAGCCGAGCGGATCTCGCTCCGCCTCGCTGACCCAGCATTCCAGTCCCGGCACGCCGGCGGCGAGCCGCTCCGCGAGGACGGCCATCGAGAACCGTTCGCTGGCATGGTGCCCGACGGCGACGACCGCCAGGCCCGCCGCGGCTGCCTCGATCGCCTGATGAAGTTTGATTTCTCCGGTGAGCAGGGTGTCGCACGCCCCCCGCACCACCTGCGGGATGCAATCGCCGCCGCTGCCGCAGACGATCCCCACCCGCCGCGCCGGCCGGCCGGCTGCACCGACGATCTGGACGTGTCGCACGCCGAGCGCCGCGGCGGCGCGGCGGGCCAGGGCGGCGACCGTCGTGCCCTCCGCCGTGCCGCCCACGCGGCCGAAGCCGACCAGCGGCAGTTCCGCATCCGGCTCGAGCGGCGCGACATGGTCCAGGCCGAGCATCGCGGCCAGCTGATCGTTGATGCCGCCGGCCGCGGAATCCCAGGCCGTGTGCGGGCTCCAGACGCCCGCGCCCGCACCGACGAGCGCCAGCAGCACGCGGCCCACGTGGCCTTCTGCGGTGAGCCGGGCCACCGGCCGGAACGGCAGCGGGTGGTGCGTGACGACGAGGTCGGCCTGTCGGCGCACGGCCTCGGCGGCCACGTCCTCGGTGAGTGACAGGCAGGTCATGACCCGCTCGATCGTCGCTCCCCGTGGGCTCACGAGCAGTCCGACCGCGTCCCACTCGGCGGCCAGCCGCAGCGGCGCGATGCTTTCGAGTTCGGCGGTGACCGCGGCGAGCGACGGCATCCCGCGAGGATACTATGCTGCGGGAGCCGCGTCACCGCGCTACCCGTCTCCGCGAATCGATCATGGAAACCGACCGCCTTTCGGTGCCGACCCGGGCGCTCGCCCGCGACCTGCGGACGGCACTGCGCCGGGCTCGCGACCTGGGGTTTCGTGGCGTCGAGATCGATGCCCGCGGCGGCCTCGATCCGGCGGCGATCACGCAGACCGGGCTGCGCCAGATTCGCAAGTGGCTCGGCGACGAGGGGCTGACGGTGGCGGCGGTGTCGTTTCGCACGCGGGGCGGCTATGGCGACGCCGAGCGTCTCGAGGGGCGGATCGCGGCGACCAAGGCGGCGCTCGCGCTGGCCCACGGGCTCGGGGCGGGCGTCGTGCTCAACCACGTCGGCGAGATTCCCGCCGCATCGTCCGGGCCGGTCTGGCAACTGCTCGTGGACGTGCTCGCCGATCTCGGCCGGTCGTCGCAGCACATCGGGGCGACGCTGTGCGTCGAAGCGGGGCGGGCGGCGCCCGCCGACCTGTTGCGGCTCGTCGCCGCGCTGCCGGAGGGAACGCTCACCTGCGATATCGTCACCGGCGCGCTGGTCGTGCACGGCCACGATCCCGTGGCCGCCGTCGAGGCGCTGGCCGGGCACGTGGCGAGCGTCCACGCCACCGACGCGGTGGCCGGGGCGTTCGCGGGCCGTGGGCGGGCCGTGATCCTGGGCACGGGGCAGGTCGATTTTGCGGCGGTGTTCGCGGCCCTCGAGGAGCGCGGCTACCGCGGCTGGATCGGCCTGGAGCCGGTGGAGGAGCGGTCGGCTAGCCAGGAAATGGCGGCCGCCGCCGAGTTTCTGCGGGCGATGTAGCCGCCCTTCGCTGTCCGTGGAAAAAGCTATCCATGGCCTTTTTCCACTCGCCGCATCCGGCGGCGGTCGGGGGCGCTGGTAGGATTTCATCCATGCTCGCGTCTGTGCCGCGGAAGCGGATCATGACCTGGTGTGCGATCTGGGGCTACGTGCTCGTAGCCTCGGGCCTGCCGCTGCCTTTCGGTGCCGTTCCGTCGGTCGGAGGCGGAGCCACAGGTGACGCTGCCGGCAAGCGGCTGGCGGCGAAGGATCGCGCCCGCCCCTTTCCATGCATGGACAAGCCCTGCGGTTGCGCGACCGCCGAGCAGTGCTTCACGAGTTGCTGCTGCCATACGCCGGCCGAGACGCTCGCCTGGGCCCGGAGCCGTGGCGTGGAGCCGGCGGTGCTCGAGGCCCTCGCCCGGCGGGCCGGCGTGGTCGGCAGCGCCGCCGCGCCGCGCGGATGTTGCAGCGTGGCGGCGGAGCCCGAGCCAGCCTGCTGCGCGGCGTCCGCGGCGGCCGCCCCGCAGCAGCGGGCCGCGAAGCCCGCCAGAGCGTCGATACGGACAGTCACGTTGCGGGCGCTGCTCGCGTGCGGCGGAATCGCGGCCCAATGGTCGGCCGTCGCGGCCGCTCCCCCGCCGTCGCGGCTGACCGCTCCACCGTTGCTCGACCTCTCGATCGAGCCGCTCGCGATGCGTGACGAGTCGTTGCGCACGCAGCGCCCGACGCCCGAGTCGCCTCCTCCCCGCGCGGCCTGAAACGGGCCGTAGCCAGTCGTTCGCCGCCGCGGTGCGATGCGCCGTGCGAGGGCGGATTCTCGCGCTGCCTTCCGCAGGTCCTGCGCACCGTGCGCGGCCGCGGTCGCGGCGCGTTCGCGCACCGGAGAGAGTCGTCATGCAACGCAGTGCAAGCAGGGCAGCCGCCGATGGCCGTGGCTTCACCCTGGTCGAGTTGTTGGTCGTGATCGCCATCGTCGCCGTGCTCGTCGGTCTCCTGCTGCCGGCCGTGCAGGGCGCCCGCGAGGCCGCGCGCAAGACGGCCTGCATGAGCAACCTCAGGCAGTTGTCGCTGGGGATGCTCAACTACGAGTTGGCGCGGCGATCCTTCCCGCCGACCGATCTGGCGGGCGGTTTTTCAATCCAGGCCCGCCTCCTGCCCTTCATGGAGGAGACGGCCCTGGCCGGCATGATTGATTTCCGCAAGACCGCCACATCGACGACGTTCAACGCCCAGCGGCCCGCGGCGGAGTTTCTCACCCTGTTCGCCACGCCCGTGCCGGTATTCCTCTGCCCGAGTGATCCGGCACCGGCGGTGACGCGCGTGACGGTGATCGCCGGCGGGCCGTTCGACGTCGCCGGCATCAGTTACATGGTGAGTGTCGGGTCCGGCACCGGCGCCACCTACGACCAGCGGTGGCCGACGGACGGCATCGTGCACGAAAAGTCGGCCGTGCGTCTGTCGCAGGTCACCGACGGCGCCTCGCGGACGGTGTTCCTCAGTGAGACGGTGCGCAGCGCCGGGGACGACGTCACATTGGCCACCGGGGCCACGCCCCCCTTCCCCTGGCAGAAGACGCTCAATGGTTCGACGGGTGTCAGCAGCGCGAAACAGGCCGTGCCGGGCTACGCGGCCACGGGCGCTCCGTGGTCGGCGGCGATGGCGGGCGGGGTGATCCAGAACCCGGACCTCGCGGCCATCTGGCCCGCCATCGCGAACCCGACCTGGCGGGGCGCGAACACCAACACGCTCCGCGGCCGCGGCTCCTCGTGGGCGACGACCGGCGCTGCCAACACGCTCACCAACGGCTACACCACGCCCAACGCGGCGATCCCGGACGTCATCATCCATGCGGCCGGATTCTTCGGCCCCCGGAGCCACCACCGTGGCGGCGCGGCGGCGGCCTTCGGCGATGGGTCGGTGCGGCTGTTGTCCGAGTCGATCGATCCGGCCGTGCACCGCGGACTGCACAGTCGCAGTGGCGGCGAGGCGGGCGGCGGCGAGTTCTGATGCCGCGGCCACATCCATTGTCGGAGTCGTTCCTCACCTGTCCTGGAAAAGGTCCCCAGATGCGTACCCTCATCGGCCCATGGGCCTGCCTGTGCCTTCTGTCCACCACCGTCGCCGCCCATGACACATGGGTCCAGACGGCAGCGCGGATCGTGCGCCCCGACGACGTCGTCCACGTCGATCTGGCCCTCGGCAACCACGGCAACGAGCACCGGGATTTCAAGTTCGCCGGCAAGCTCGCGTCGCTCGACGGGGCCGTGCTCGACGTGCTCGGCCCGCGCGGCACGCGCACCGACCTCGTGCCCGAGATGGTCGACCTCGGCTTCGCGCCCAAGGAAGGTTTCTGGTCGGGCCGGTTCGTGACCGCCGAGCCGGGCCTGCACTGCATCGCCCACGCGCTCGACAGGCTGCATGGCACGAAGCGGACGGTGAAGAGTGCGAAGTCCTACTTCCTCGTCGCGGACAGGCTCGACGCGGAGCCGGAAGCGGCGGGCGATTTCGCGGTGCCGCTCGGGCACGCGCTCGAACTCGTGCCTGAGACGCACCCCGTGGCGGGGTGCGGACCTGGCGAGACGATCACCGTGCGGCTTTTCTACCGGGGCC
>JBIKND010000167.1:0-8213 GCA_044358905.1 Pirellulales bacterium
ATCGAGTCCACGCCGCCGATGTTCGGGCCGCGATCGCCGGATTTGCTGTCCGGGTTGGCCTGTCGGGGACGCAGCCGAGCGACGAGCGCCCGGCCGCTGCCGCTCGACCGGCCATAGCGAAACTGCACCATCTCGGTCGTCCGCACCTCCAGTTCGTCGAGCTCGACGTCGCGGGTGACGATCTCGATGTCGTCCTCGGCGCCCGGCGCCGTGGGCGTGCCCCGGATCGTCACCTGTCCCCGCAGGCTGCCGCCGATCAGCTTCGCGAGCCGGCCCTGCTTCAGGTCGAGCGGTTCGTCGAATTCGAGCGCCGCTCCCTGCGGCGCCCGGAGCACGAGCGTCCGTCCCGCGCCTTCGCCGCCGGCCATGCGATTGCGGTCGGGGAGCACGACGAGCGTGCAGGGCGCGAGGTGCACCCGTCCGTCGGGCAGCGAGTGGTAGTCCTTGAAGAGCAGCCGCATCTGCCGGCTCTCCAGCATGATCGGATCCTCGCGTTCCCAGGCTCCGGGGGGAAACACGTCGCCGAGCGCCGCGAGGCGCCGATCGGCGCGGGCCCGGATGGCCGCCGCTTCCTCGGGCGTCATCTCCAGGGCGGCGGCCGCGTCGCGCACCTTGGGCTCGACCCAGGGCACGACGGCCAGCCGGTAGAAGCCGGCCGCCGCGAGGACGACGAGGAACACCCGCAGCGTGCGTCCCAGGCGATGTTCCATCGGTCACCCTGTGATCCCGGTGCCGGTGGTCAGGACCGGGCCGCGGCGTAGCGGTCGACGATCGGCGCCCAGACACCGCGGGCCGCAAGCATCCGCTCGATCAGTTCCCGGACCGCGCCGCGGCCACCGGGCCGGTGCGTCACGACGTGCGCGGCGGCGACGAGTTCGGGGCAGGCGTCGGCCACCGCGGCCCCGATCCCACACCGCATCACGACCGGCAGGTCGGGGAGGTCGTCGCCGATGAAGGCCGTCTGCTCCCACGACAGGCCGCACTCCGCCACGATCGCCCCGGCGACGGCCAGCTTGTCCTCGACACCCTGCCGCACGATGCCGATGCCGAGTTCCTCGGCCCGGAGCTGCACGATCCGGCTCGAGCGGCCGGTCACGATCCCGGCCCGGCAGCCGGCCCGCTGCCAGAGCCGCAGCCCCAGCCCGTCGCGGATGTTGAACGTCTTCTGCTCGACACCGTCGTTGTTCCAGGTCACGCCGCCGTCGGTGAGCACGCCGTCCACGTCGAGCAGCAGGAGCTGCACGCGGGCGAGGCGACGGTCGATGTCGGCTGGTTCTGGCATGGCGGGGCGGTCAGGCGGCGACGGTGCCGACGCGGGGCGTGGAAACAGCTTCCGGGGGCACAAGGCCCACGAGATCGACGATGTCGAGCAGCCCGCGGGGCCGGCCGTCCCCGCCGAGCACCGGCAGTTCGCTCAACCGTCGCGACTCGAGCACGGCGACGGCGTCGCGCAGCCGCGTGCCGACGGTCACGGTCGTGGGCCGCGCGGTCATGACGCGGCCGATCGGCTCGTCGAGCGCGGCGTCGGCGCGCCGCTCGAAGAGCCGGGCCAGGTCGCTGTCGGTGAAGATGCCGGCCAGCAAGCCGGCGGCGTCGATGATCATCACGGCGCCGGTGCGGCGGGCGGGGAGCGGGCGGGCGAAGACCGCACGGACGGTGTCGTCGGGGGCGGCCACGCGGCACTCCCGCAGCGGACGCATCGCATCCTCGACGAGCATCAACTGCCGGCCGAGGCTGCCGCCGGGATGCCGGGCCGCGAAGTCCTCGTGGGTGAACCGCCGCAGGCTGCTGGTCACCAGCGCCAGGGCGTCGCCGAGGGCCAGCATCAACGACGTGCTCGTGCTCGGGGCGAGGCCCAGCGTGCAGGCCTCGCGGACCGGCCCCGTGGCCACCACCACGTCGGCGGCCCGACCGAGCGTGCTCTCCGGCCTGCCGGTGAGCGCCACGATGCGGATGCCACGGGCGGCGACGTGCGGCAAGAGCCGCGTGATCTCCTCGGTCTCGCCCGACTGCGACAGGGCGAGCATGACGTCGTCGCGCCGCAGCGCCCCGAGGTCGCCATGCATGGCCTCCGCCGGATGGAGAAAGTGGCTCGGCGTGCCGGTGGAGGCGAGCGTGGCCGAGATCTTCCGCGCGACGAGGCCGGCCTTGCCGATCCCGGTCACGACCACGCTGCCGGTGCAGTCCTCGACCAGCCGAACCGCGCGTGAAAAACTCGCGTCGAGCGCCTCGGCCGCCCGCATCACCGCCTCGGCTTCGGCGCGCAGAATCTCCCGGCCGTGGTTCAGGATGTCGCCGTCGCTCATCACATCCATGAGTCTGATCCGCCGAGGAACCGGGCACTCAGACGCGCCGCGGGGTGCGGGACTATAGGCCGACTGGGCAAGCGTCGCAACGCGGGTTTTGCCGCGGTCTGAAGGCGGTGCCTGACCGTTGTGCTCAGTTGCCGGGAAGCCCGAACCGTGAGGTGAGGGAATACGCACCGCTCCACCGGAAACCAACCCGCATTCCCTCGGCTCGCGCCTCGGGCTTCCCGGCAGCGGGCATCCGCCACCATCGACGCCGACGTCGTACCCCCGGAGCGAACGGGGGGATCGGCGCCACGATTCACGAGCGGCGCCGGCCTCAGGCCCGGGCGCCGGCGATCCGTTCGAACTCGTGCACGAACAGTCCGCTTCTCAGCTTGGGCTCGAACCAGGTGCTCTTTGGGGGCATGATCTCGCCTGCGTCGGCCACGGCGAGCAGCTCGTCGGGACTCGTGGGGTGCATCGAAAAGGCCACGCCCCCGCTCCCGGCCCGCTTTTCCAGTTCGGCGGTGCCGCGGACGCCCCCCACGAACTCGATCCGGGTGTCGGTCCGCGGGTCGCCGATTCCGAGGATCGGGGCGAGCACGCGGTCTTGGAGCAGGGAGACGTCGAGGCTCGCGATCGGATCGGTGCGGTCGATCGAGGCGGGTGGAAACGTGAGCGACCACCAGCCGCCGTTCACGAACACGAGCACCTCTCCGCAGGCCGCCGGCGTGCCGGCCGCGGCGGGTCGCACCGCGCCGACGCTCCGCACCTTCTCGAGAAACCCATCCGGCGACAGGCCATTCAAGTCCTTGACGACCCGGTTGTAGGGCAGGATCCGCAGCTGGTCGTGCGGGAAGACGACGGCCATGAAGCGGCCGTACTCCTCGGCACCCGAGTGCCGCGGGTCGCGGGCCGCCGAAGCCGCCGCGGCCCGGGAGCCGCCGGCCGAGCGGTGGTGCCCGTCGGCGATGTAGAGCAGGTCGAGTCCGCGGAAGGCGGCGAGGTAGGCGGCGGGGTCGGCCACCTTCCAGCCCGTGTGCTGCACGCCGTCGGGGGCGACGAAGTCGAACAGCGCCGTGCCTGTCGCATCGGCCGCGATCCGGGCGGCGAGCGTTGCAGAGCCGGCGACGATTCCGGCGCGGTCGCGAAAGCAGAGGAACACGGGCTCCGCGTGGCAGGCCGTGGCCAACAGGTGCCTGGTGCGGTCGTCCTCCTTGTCGGGCCGCGTCTTTTCGTGCTTGCGGATCTCGCCGGAGTCGTACTGGGCCGCCTCGACGCAGCACACGATGCCCGTCTGGGCACGGCCCTCGCGCACCTGGCGATAGAGATACAGGCCGGGGGCCGGGTCGCGAACGAGCGTGCCGGCGGCGATCATCGCCTGCAGGTTGCGGTCGGCCTGGGCGTAGACCTCCGGGGCATGGTCGTCGGTCTCCGGGGGAAGGTCGATCTCGGATCGCACCACGTGGAGGAACGACCGCGGCTTGCCGGCCGCCCGCTCCCGGGCCTCGGCGGTGGAGATCACGTCGTAGGGGTCGCTGGCGACCTCGGCGGCATGGGCGGCGGACGGACGGAGGGCGGCGAAGGGGTGGATCCTGATCATCGGGAAGGCGAACCTCCGGAAGCGGAACGGGAAGACCTCGGGCCGGGAGAATAGCCGAGACGGCGACGGCCGGCCAAACGGACCGCCAGACCGGGGCGTTTTCCCCGCCCGGCTGTCAGCCGATGATCGCGTCGATCGGCGTGCCGTGGTCGATCACCAGCCGCTTGCGGCCGGGGATCTCGAGCCTGCGGGAATCGAGGCCGAGCAGTTTGAGGATCGTCGCGTGCACGTCGGTGACGTAGTGGCGGTGCTCGACGGCGTGGAACCCGAGCTCGTCGGTCGCGCCGTGCACCACGCCCCCCTTGATGCCACCGCCGGCCATCCAGACGGAGAAGGCGAAGGGATGATGGTCGCGACCATCGGAGCCCTGCGAGCCGGGCGTGCGGCCGAACTCCGTGCAGAAGATCACGATCGTCTCGTCGAGCAGGCCGCGGCGGTCGAGGTCCTCGAGGAGCGCCCCGATCGGCTGGTCCACCGCCAGCGAGTTCTTCTCGTGGTTTTTCTTCAGGCCTCCATGGGCGTCCCACTCACCCGCCGCGCCCCCGCCGTGCTGCACCTGGATGAACCGCACGCCCCGCTCCACGAACCGCCGTGTGGCGAGCATCTGGGCGGCAAACTCCTTGCAGTGGGGCAGATCGAGTCCGTAGAGCTTCTTGGTCTCCTCCGTCTCGTCGGAGAAGTCCATCACGGCCGGCACGCTCCGCTGCATCCGGAACGCCAGCTCGTAGGACGCGATCCGGGCCGCCGTCGCCGGGTCGCTCGGATACTCGATGCCCGTCAGGCCGTTGAGCTGTTCGACGAGATCGAAGCCGATCTCCTGCGCCTCGCGGGAGAAGGCCCGCTCCGGCCGGCCGAAATCGAGCGGGTTGGCGGGGTCGATCCGCAGCGGCACCGCGTCGTGGGCGGGGCCGAGGTAGTGGCCGTCCTTCTTGTTCCAGTATTCCCGTTTCCCGATCGAAATGAACTGGGGCAGGTTGTCGTTGAGCGAGCCGAGTCCGTAGTGCACCCAGCCGCCGAGCGTGGGCTGCACCGGGTCGAGCATGTGCCGGCCGGTGTGGAACTGGGCTTGCGCGCCGTGATTGGAGTCGGTCGTCCACATCGACCGCACCACCGCGATCTTGTCGATGTTGCGGGCCGTGTGGGGAAACCAGTCGCTCACCTCGATCCCGCTCTGGCCATGCTTCTGAAAGCCGACCTGGAGGGGGAAGAGGACGTTTCGCTGCTGGCCGTTGGCGTCGGGCACGGGCGCCCGTTCCTTGGCGAGCTTCTCGGGGCTCTGCACGTCGGCATAGGGCGTGTTGGCGATCGTCTTGCCGGCATACTTCGTGATCTCGGGCTTGGGGTCGAAGCTCTCCATGTGGCTCACGCCGCCGTTCATGAACAGCCAGATCACGCTCTTGGCCCGCGGGGCGAAGTGCGGCCGGCCGTCCGGGGGCGTCCACGCGGCCTCGCTGCCGAAGCCGTCGCGGCGGAGCATGGCGCCGAGCGCGAGCCCCGTGAACCCAAGCCCCATGTCGGCCAGAAAGGCACGTCGCGGATGCCCTCCACACAGCCCCCGGCGGCAGCCGGGGGACACCGCGTCGGCCGCGGATGCCAGGGTCCATTTCATCGGGTCACCGGAGCGTCACGAAGTCGTTGTGGTTGAAGAGCGTCCACACCGCGTGGACCCGGGCGGGATCGGCTTTGCCGGCGGCCTTCTCGACGGCCCGCCACTTCTCGATCGACGCCAGGCAGGCGGCCTTCTCCTCGGCACGCGGCGGCCGATGGAGCACGAGCCCAAAAGCGTGGTCGAGGAAGGCCGCGTCGTCGGTTGTGGCGGCTCCTGCGCCGTCGATCCGCGCGGCGACCTTCGCGGCCGCGTCGTGCGCAATCGCGGCGTTCGAAAGCGCGAGCGCCTGCTGCGGCACGATGCTCTGATCCCGCCGGTAGCACTCCGCCACCGATGCGTCGTCGAACGTCGTCAGAAACAGGTTGCGGCTGATGTCGGAATGCCAGAAGTAGAGGCTGCGGCGGTGCGAGTCGGCCTGCCTCCCCTCCGGCACCGGCGGCCCGCCCATCGCGGGATCGAGCGTGCCGGCGAGCGCGAGCATCGCGTCGCGGACCACCTGGGCCTCGAGCCGAACCGGCTCCCGGCGCCACAAAAGCCTGTTGTCGGGATCGGCGGCCACCGCCCTCTCGCCCCCCTTCATGGACGATCCCATGCGGTAAGCGGCCGAGGTGCAGATCAGCCGATGGAGGTGCTTCATGCTCCACCCGTGGTCCACCAGTTCGCTCGCCAGCCAGTCGAGCAACTCCGGGTGGACCGGCGCATTGCCCTTGCGTCCGAACTCGAAGACCGTGTCGACCAGCGGCGCGCCCATGTGCCGCATCCAGACGTGGTTCGTCGCCACCCGCGCGGTGAGCGGGTTGCGTGGATCGGTGATCCAGTACGCCAGCGCCGTCCGCCGGCCGCTGCTCGTGGCGGGAAACGGCACACTCGGGTCGTCCTTCGTGGAATCCTTGAAGCGGGTCGCGGTCCACTTCGCGCCGACCAGGGGCGTGAACGTCGCACCTGCCGCGGCCGCCTCCTTCTCGGCCTTGTCGACCGCCCCGCGGGCCGTCGCCAGTTCCTTCTCGATCGCAGCGATCGCCTGGGCGTCCTTCTTCGCTTCGACGGCCTTCGCGAGCTTGGCCGACACGGTGGCGACCACCCCCCGAGCCTTCACGACCGCGGCATCCTTCTCCGCCTTGGCCGCCGCCTTCGCCGCCTCGACCGCCTTCACCTTGAGCGGATCGTCGGCCGCCTGCGACGCCGCATCCTGCGCGGCATGGGACGCGCGGGTCGCCTCCACCCGCGCTTCGACCGCCGCGAGTTCGGCCTTCGCGGCAGCCACTGCCTGTTCGGCCACGGCGGAAGGCTCCTTCGCCTGGCTGGCCTCGGCGTCGGCCACCGCCCGCTTCGCCGTGGCGATGTACGCGTCGAGCACCCACGGCCGACGGTCGGGCTCGACGGCGGTCTGCGGCAGGGCGACCGGCTTGATCTCGATCTCGCTGAAGGCAAAAACCGCCGGGACGCCGGGCTCGATCTTCTTCGACGTGTCGGGCTTCGTGTCCTCGCCGCGGATGAAGAGGTAGGTCGGCCGGTCGAGGTGGCCGTCGAAGACCCGCGGGATGCCGTCCTTCTCCAGGTCGGTCTCCCCAGCCGCGACGTCCACCCGCGTCTCGATCGGCTCGAAGAAGGCCCGGAACCTGTAGTAGTCCTCCTGCTGGATCGGGTCGTACTTGTGGGCGTGGCACTTGGAGCAGTTCATCGTCAGGCCGAGCAGCCCCTTACCGACGTGCTCGACCGTCTCGTCCATCCAGGGCGTCCGGTTGAAGAGTGCCCAGTTGCGCGCGAGAAACCCCGTCGCCCGGAGCTTCGAGGGATCGTCGGGATGGAGCTCGTCGGCGGCGAGCATCAGGCGCACCATCTCGTCGTAGCCGGTGTCGGCATTGAGCGACTCCACGATCCAGTCGCGGAAGTGCCACATGTGCTTGGCGCTGCTCCGGTGCTGGGCGTCCAGCCCCCACCAATCGCTGTACCGCCAGACGTCCATCCAGTGGCGGCCCCACCGCTCGCCGTGCCGGGGATCGGCGAGGAGCTTCTCGACGAGCGTTTCGTACCAGTCGGGCGCCGTATCCGCCTGGATCGCCGCCAGTTCCTCCGGCTGCGGCGGCAGGCCGATGAGATCGATATAGAGCCGGCGGACGAGCACGTGCCGCGGGGCCTCGGGCTGGGGGGCAATGCCGGCTTCTTCGTGCCTGTGCGCGAGAAAGGCGTCGATCGGGTTTTTCACCCACGCGGCGTTCTTCACCGCCGGCACCGCAGGCCGCACCCGCGGCTGGAACGCCCAGTGGTCGCGGGGATCGGCCTCCGGCTTTTCGTCCGCGGGCGCCGGGCAGCCCGCCTTGATCCAGCCGGAGAGCATCGCCAACTGCTCGGCGGAGAGCGGCTCTCCCTCGCCCTCCGGCGGCATCCGCGAGGCCGGCTCGGGATCGCGCACCCGCTCGAGGATCAGGCTCGTGGCAGGATCGCCTTTCGTGATCACGCTGCCCGACTCGCCGCCCTCGAGCATCAGGCCGACGGTGTCGAGCCGCAGACCGGCTTCTTGCTTCAAGCCGCCGTGGCACGAGAAGCATCGCTCGGCCAGGAGCGGCCGGATCTTCCCGGTGTATGCCGCCAGCGGATCGCCGAGGGCCGGTGCATCCGCACCACTCGCCGCCGCCGCTACGAGGGTACCGAGCAGCGCGAAGAGCATCGACACGAGCGGCTGTGGGACGACGGCACGGCCTCGATGCTCCAG
>JBIKND010000168.1:0-8211 GCA_044358905.1 Pirellulales bacterium
GGCCCAGATGGGGCAGACCGCCATGGCACCAGCCGGCGCCGTCGTGAACCGCGCGGTGGCGGGCTTTCAGGAGTTCAACCAGAACGGCCCGGGCTACCTCTATTACGGCCTCAACGCGGCCGACCGAGGCCTCGGCTATCAAGGCAGCTACATGACGCTCGGGGGCTACTTCCCCGGCCTCGAAGACGACCTCGGCGGCCTGTGGGCCGCGGACGTCCGCAGCCACCTCTCGGTGTACGGCGGGTTCTTTTCGAACGTGGGCGCCGTCCGGAAGCAGTTTCTCGGCGGCAGCCTGCTGGGCGTGGGCGTGTACTGGGACTACGACGGCGACATGAACCAGTACGACGACACGCTGATCGCAGGCACGTCGCAGACGTTCGCCGGCGGCCAGGCCTACAACCAAGTTGGCGTGTCGGCCGAATGGCTCACCGACTTCGGCAACCTCCGGTCGAACGGCTACATGCCGGTGGGCTCGACGGCCCAGCTCGTCGGGCCGTTCGTCGATTACACGGTGCTCTGCCGCAACGGCGTCAACGCCGCGCTCACCGGCACCGACCTGGAGGTCGGCGTGTACGTGCCCGGCCTCTCCGACTGGGCCGGCATGATCAGCGTCGGCGGCTACGCCTACGGCAACGACCGCTACGACTTTCCCGGCGGCCAGGACGCCGTGCCCTGGTTCGGCGGCGTGTACACCCGCCTCGACATGACGTTCATCGAGAACTGGGACTTCTCGTTGCAATACAACAACGACAGCTACTTCGACTCCACCGGTTTCGCGCGGCTCACCTACCGGATGGGTGGGAGCCGGCGACGGAACGTGCCCGACCAGATGGAGCAGCCGATGATGCGCAACGAGCACATCGTCCGTGCGCACCAGACACCTTTGGTCGCCGTCAATCCCTACAACGGCCTGCCCTGGCGGGTGCTCCACGTGGACAACACGTCCACCGGCGCCGGTGGCGGCCTGGGCACGGCGGCAGCGCCGTTCACGACGCTCGGCGCGGCGGCGGCCGCGGCGACGAACCCCTTCGACATCGTCTACGTCCACGCTGGCTCCGGGGCGGCGAGCCCGTACATCACGCCTGCCGGCGGATTCACCTTTGGGGCCGCGAACCAGTACCTCGTGGGCCAAGGCAGCGGACTGGTGATCCCCACCGTGTCCTGCGGCAATCGGTCCTTCTTCGCGGGCAACGATCCGGGCAACTACCCGGTGATCACCAATCCGATCGGCCCCGCGATCGTCATGGATCAGCCGAATGCGACCGTGAGCCACGTGCAGGTCGTGGGCTCCCCGATCGGGATCTCGGACGGTGCGGGCGTGCCGATCCCCAGCGTGTCCACGATCTCCGACGTCATCATTCAGGGCAACGGCGGCCCCTTCCAACGCGGCATCCAGATCGCGAACTCGACCGGCACGTTCAACATCGACAACGCCCGGCTCTCGAACCTCACCAACGACGGCCTCGTCGTGTCAGCCGTCGGCGGCCTCGCGAACGTGACCAACTCCTCGTTCACCGGGGTCACGGGCAACGCGATCCTCGCCTCCGGCGACGGCGCGGTCGTGACCGCGTCCGCCGTGCAGATCGCCGGCACCGTCGGCACCGCCGTCCGGGCGTCGGGCGACGCGGCCCAGGTCTCGCTCAACTCCGCCGCGATCTCGAACACCGCGGGCGATGCCGTCGTGGCCTCGGGCACCGGGGCCGTCGTGGCCGTGACCAACTCGCGGATCACCAACACCACCGGCTCGGCCCTGGCCACCACCGCGTCCGGCACGGGAGCCGCGATCACCGCCAGGTCCACGACCATCGACCGCACCGGCAACCCGGCGGTGGAGATCCTCGGCGCTCAATCGAAGGTCACGCTCGACGCGACCTCGGTCACCAACGTCACCGGCGACGGCGCCGTCGTGGGCGGGGCGGGGGCCAAGTTCTATATGACCAACGCCTCCCGGATCGGCACGGCGACGGGCAACGGCATCTCGTTGACGGGGTCCAACGCCTTTGCCGCCTTGAGCGGCAAGTCGATCATCGCGGACGTCGGCGGCGACGGCATCAACTCGCAAGGAGGCAGCGTGCATGTCTTCGACTCCAAGATCCAAAACGTGGGCGGCGACGGCATCGACGCCACGAGCGTGGACGGAGACAATGTCGTCTGGGTGCAGGGAAGCACGATCTCCGCGGCCCAGGACAACGGCATCCGTGTCCTCAACAGCAATCTGCGGGTCGAGCGGCTCGACCCTGCCAACCCGACCAGCGCCGGCACGCGGATCACGAATACCGGCATCTACGGCATCCTGGCCACGGCCGACGCCTACGCGGCCGCCACGAGTCCCTACCGCGTGCTCGTCGATTCGGCCCAGATCAGCGGCGTGATCAACGGCATCGGCGTATTCGCCAACGCCGACCCGGCGAACGTGCCGCCGGCGCCACCGCCGATCGTCACGCCGCCGCCGGTGCCGACGATCGACTTCACGGCCCGCGAGAATCAGATCACCGCCACAGGCAACGGCATCAGCATCAGCGCCATTTTTAACGGCAGCGGGGGGGCTCCGGGCCAACAGCTCTCGCAGGTCAACGCCCTGATCGTCGCCAACCAGATCACCCCGGGCGCGACGGCGGACGGCATCCTGCTGAACGTGGGCGGCGATCCGACGACGTTCGTCAATCCGATCAGCGGTGTCACGTTCACCGCCCCAGCCTCCCAACTGCCGATCGTGGTCGGCGCGGCCAGCCTGCTCGACCTCGGGAATCTCAATAATGGCACGACCGCCCGGGTCACGCCGATCAACTCGCGGGTGAACTTCAACACCGGCCTGGTGCCGGCCCTGCCCCCGCCGCCCCCCAACCAGCCGCCCCCGTGACGCGGGGCACGGGACCTGGCGGGGGGCGATGGACCGGATGGCACGAGAGACGACGAACCTTACGAGTTACGGCACGAGGCGCTGCGATCATGCGAGCAACGAGGATGAGGATGACGACGCGGCTGGCGGTCATCGCCGTCGCGTGCGCATGCCTGGCCACCGCGGCCCACGCCCAGGTCGGCCAGACGGCCATGGCCCCGGCCGGCGGCGTGCTCAACCGCGCCGCCGCCGGCATCCAGGGCCTCAACGGCACCGGCCCGGGCTACTTCTATTACGGCCTCAACGCGGCCGACCGCGGCCTTGGCTACCAGGGCAGCTACATGACGCTCGGCGGCTTCATCCCCTACGGCGAGGACGACCTCGGCGGACTGTGGGCGGCCGACCTGCGGAGCCACCTGTCCGTCAACGGCGGCTTCTTTTCCAACGTCGGCATGGTCCGCAAGCAGTTCCTCGGCGGCACGCTCCTCGGCGTGGGCTTGTACTGGGACTTCGACGGCGACGAGAACCAATATCCGACGGGAGGGATGCCGGGCACGACACAGTTCGGCCAGTTCGGCCACTCGTACAACCAGGTCGGCGTGAGCGGCGAGTGGCTCACCGACTACGGCAACATCCGCTCCAACGGCTACATCCCCGTGGGCACCACCGCCTACACGCTCGGCGCTCCCGACGCGCCGTTCACCGGCAACTACCTGCTCTGCCAATACGGCCTCGACGCCGCCCTGGCCGGCACCGACCTCGAGGTCGGTGCCTATATCCCCGGTCTCTCCGACTGGGCCGGCATGATCAGCGTCGGCGGCTACGCCTATGGAAACTCACGGTACAACTGGTGGGAGGGCCCCCAGACCGGCCAGGACGTCGTGCCCTGGTTCGGCGGCGTGTACACCCGCCTCGACATGACGTTCCTGGAAAACTGGGACTTTTCGCTCCAGGCCAACAACGACAGTTACTTCGACTGGACCGGCTTCGCGCGGCTCACCTACCGGATGGGGGGCAGCCGCCGTCGCAACGTGCCCGACCAGGTCGAGCAGCCGATGATGCGCAACGAACACATCGTCCGGGCCCATGAGACGCCGCTGGTGGCCATCAATCCGGCCACCGGCACGCCGTGGAACGTGATCCACGTGGACAACACCGCCGCCTTCGGCGGCAACGGCACCGCCGGCGCGCCGGTGCAGTCGCTGGCCGATGCCCAGGCCCGGGCCGTGAATCCCTACGACATCGTCTTCGTGCGGACCGGCAACAGCGCCACCGCCCCCTACGCTGCCAACTGGCAGTTCCAGGCTGACAATCAGATCCTCGTCGGCCAGGGCTCCACGCTGGAACTCGCCACCGCGTCCTGCGGCTTCCGGCAGTTCTTCAACAGCGGCCCGCCCACGCTCTATCCGGTGCTGACCTCCAACGCCACGGCGATCACGCTCCGCAACGGGGCGATCGTAGACCACTTCCAGATGCGGAGCGTGCCCGGCAGCACGATCCAGACCGGCATCGCCGGCACCGCCGCTCTCACCGGTGTGGCCAACGTCAATGACGTGCAGATGCTGGGCAACAACGCCGCGGGCCAGGCCGGGATCCTGCTCACGAACGTGCCGAGCGGGGCGGTCAATTTCACCAACATGCGGGTGGAGAACATGGGCCGCGGGCTGGCCATCCAGCAGGGCGCGGCCGACATCACCTTCCAAGGCACGATCGCCAACACCGCCTCGGCGGGCCCGAGCGTGCAGGTGCAGGAAATGACCGGCGGCTCCGTCAACGTGAACGTGACGAGCGACACGCTCGCCACGCCGGTGGCCCGCAACCTCACGTCCGTCCAGCCGCTGGCGATCCTCGACACCGATTCGGCGGCCGCCGCGCCGATCGTGGTCTCGTCCAACACGAGCACCGCCGTCAACATCGGGCAGGTCCGGATCACGACGCCCGGTCAGGTGGGCGTGCAGGTGCAGGGCAACGACGCGACGCCCGTGAGCTTCACCAACCTGTCGGTGGTGAATGCCGGCCAGCAGGCCCTGATCTCCCAGGGCAACGACGCGGCCTCCACCGTCTCGATCACGGGCGCCAGCCGGCTGTCGTCGGCGTTGGCCACGGGCCCTGCGCTGCAGACCAATGACGACGCGCGGCTGGAGATCACGCTGGTGTCGCTCGAGTCGGCGACGACGGCCGCCCCGCCCTACGCCATCGATCTGCAGGGCACGTCACCGGGGTTCGTGTCGATCACCGACGAGTTCCTCGTCAACGGGGCCGCCGGCACCGCCGCGAACGTCAACCGTGGCGCCGGCGTCTCGGCCACCGTGGATCTGCCCGCGCCCTGACGGGCGGTGGCCGCCCGTCCGACCTGCCCCGCTCACCCGAGCCCGGTTGCCCGGCGCCGAAAATTGCCCTCCCCGCAAACGGCGGGTAAGATTCGCGGGCACTGACCTACCCCCGGAGCCCACCCATGCCGTCCCGGAAGCACAGTCGTCCGCAGCAGTTCGACATCGAGTGCCTGGAGCGGCGGGATTGCCCGGCCGCCGTGGCGATCAGCGTTGACGAGACGTTGTCCGAGGCGGGCAGCCCGGTCGTGCTGACCGTCAGCCTGGCCGCACCGGACAGGAAGCCGGTGGTGGTCGGCTACTCGTTGACCGGTGACGCGACTGTCGGCCGCGACTACCGGCTCGCCATGGCCGGCCGCTCCCTGGCCGTGCCGGCGGGCTCGCTCACGTTTCGCCCTGGCGAGACCCGCAAGGTGATCACGGTCACGCCGGTGAACGACCTGCTCCGCGAGCCGACCGAGCGGTTCACCATGAGCTTCTCGCCGCTGCGAAACGCCCAACTCACCAACAGCAGCGCGACGATCACGCTGCTCGACAACGACAACTACACGGCCAGCATCATCGGGCCGGCGTCGGTCGTGCCGGGGACGCCGGCCGAGTTCACCGTGCGGCTCTCGGCCCCGGCGACGAAGACGGAGGTGATCCACGTCTCCACAGAGACCGGCTCGGCGTCGCAGGTCACCGACTTCCGGCCGCTGACACGGCTGCCGCTGGTGTTCAATCCTGGCGACACCAGCCGGTCGTTCCGCGTTCCCGTGCTGGCGAATACCCCCGACGAAACGGACGAGACCTTCTTCGTCACGGCCAAGGCACAGGACCCGAAGTTCCCCAACATCACGCGGCGGATCGTGACGATCGACGGTGATGGCGTGGCGCCACCGCCGACCGTGTCCGTCACCCCGACTTCCGTCACCGAGGGCAACACCGGCCGAACGACGGCCTGGTTCACGGTCAGTCTCTCCACGCCCGCGGCCGACGAGGTCACCGTGCGGTACGACACGGCCGACGGCACCGCCACGACCGCCGACGGCGACTATGAGGCCGTGGAGGGGGGCACCCTCAAGTTCGAGCCGGGCGAGACGGTGAAAAGCGTGGGCGTGACGGTGCTGGGCGACACGAAGGCCGAGGCGGACGACACCTTTACGCTGATCCTATCGGCTCCGGTCAACGCCACACTGGGCACGGCCACGGCTGTAGGCACGATCCGCGACGACGATTCCGGGCCTCCGCCGCCGGCGCCGGCGGCGTGGACGATCATGGTCTTCATGACGGGCCACGACCTCAACACGTTCGCCCGCGACGACATCAACGAGATGGAGCGGTTCCTCTCGACGCTGCCGGCGAATCCCGGTGTCAAGATCGTCGTCGCCTGGGACCAGCCGAAGGCGAGCGAGGGAGAAGCCTACGCCACCGGCAGTGGAGCCCAGGCCGCCTGGCGGACCTACGGCCGCTCGGTGCTCAAGGCCGACAGCGGCGCGGCGATTGCCTCGTCGTTCGACGTCTCGCTCGGCGAGCGCAACACGGGTGACCCGGCCGTGCTGGCCGACTTCATGAAGTGGGCGGCCCAGCAGGCGCCCGCGGCTAATTATGCCTTGCAGATCTGGGGCCATGGCGGTGGCCTGACGGGCTCGCAGTTCGACAGCGAGTCGGGGGGAGACGCCCTGACGATCAACGAACTCGTTTCGGCCCTGGGCACGTCGGGCGTGCCACAGGTGCAGCTCGTCTCATACGACAATTGCCTGATGGCGATGGCCGAGGTCGGCTATGCGGCGGCGACGCGGTTCAGCGGCCACTTCGTCGCTTCCGAGGAGTTGGTGCCCGGCACGGGCCAGAACTACCTCACAGCCTTCTCCGCCCTGGCGACCGCGCCCGCCACCGTCACGTCGGCCGGTCTGGCGGCTGGCATGGTGGCGAGCTACCAGACGCAGTACGTCGGCCAGTTCGTCGGCCAGTTCGCCTGGGACACGTTCTCCGCCGCGGCCACGGCAGGCTATGACCAGTTGATCTCCGCACTGTCCCAGTTCGTCACCGCGACGGACCCGCTGTCCGCGGGCGACCGCACGACGCTACGGAATCTGGTGACCACCAATCCGAGCATCAGTTTTGCCGAGGAATCATTCCGCGATCTGGGCAAGTTCATGACGCGGGTCGCAGCCGCGGGCAGCCTGCCACAGACCGTACGGATTGCGGCCTCCGCGGTTGGATCGGCACTGACCGCGATGATGTCGGCGAAGACGGCCGACGCCCGTTCGAGCAGCGGCATGGCCATCTACCTGCCGACGGCGACCGACTCCTATCTCGGCTCGTACGCGACCACCGCCTCCGTCTTCTGCACGGCCACGGGGTGGGACCGGTTCGCCCGCTGGATGGCGACCGGCAATCGGGCGGCCACGCCGGGGCAGGCAGGCGCGGGACAGCGGCGGGCCAACCCGGCCGGCAGCCGTGGCTTCACGGAAACGCCCGCGGCATTCGCGAGCATTTCGTGGGCTGCATACGGCGCGGAGCAGAGCCAACAACAGCCCGTCGATGCTCGAGGCCGCGGGCGGGGCATCAGCCGAGCCCGCTGATGGCATCGCCGATCCGCACGACGCCCGGGCTGGGCACCGCCGTGTTGATGGCCAGCCGGTAGACGTGGCTCCATGCGGACGCATCGACGGCCATCGGCAGTCGCCGCGTCCGCCAGGCCTCGAACACGTCGCGAAACTGCTCCGTGACCGCCCCCGTGCGGCTGTCGCGGCTCGGCACAACGCAGCGCCGGCAGACGTTCACCGCCCGAAACCGGACTTCCCCGATCGCGAACTCCCGCGGCTCGGGGGGCGGCAGGTCGGCATACGGGTCGGTCGGCTCGTCGGCGGCGAGGTCGAGCAGCGACGGCTGCAACTCCGGCCGCGCGGGGCTCGCCAGGGCGTCTTCCCAGAAGGCGTCGCAGCCATCGATCTCGAGGTTCGCCCGGAAGCGGCGCCGGACCTCGTCGAGATCGAGCCGAAACCACCGGGCCACCTCGGCGAGCGAGGCCGACGAGACGAGCGTCGGGCCTGGGGC
>JBIKND010000024.1:0-27391 GCA_044358905.1 Pirellulales bacterium
GGCTGCATGGGGATGTTCAACGCCATCGTCCCCGACCGGTTGCTGCACGCCACCGGCGTGTTCAAGGAGCGGCTCAGCCAAAGCGCGCTCTACCACGAAACGCTGCAGGTCGCGGACGCGGAGGCGAGGGGCGTGCTCGCCTGGCTGGAGAAGGCCGGGATGACCTTCCACTTCGGCAAGGACGAGGCGACGGACCTGACCCGGCGGCAGGTGCTGCTGCAATGCAAGATGTACGTGGCGGCCCTGCGGATCGCCGACCGCTTCGGCTGCGATCTGATCGGCATCCAATATCAGCAGGGCCTCAAGGACCTGCTCCCGGCGAGCGATCTCGTCGAAGGCATGCTCAACGACTCGCGGCGGCCGCCGGTCACGGCCGCGGGGTCGTCGCGGGTGCTCTTCAAGGGCGCGCCGCTCGTGCACTGCAACGAGGTGGACGAGTGCGCCGGCCTCGACGGCCTGCTCACGCAGCGGATCCATGCGGCCCTCGGCGAGCCGGTGGAGAACACGCTCCACGACGTCCGCTGGGGCGACTGGGATCGCTCCGGCACGACCGACCAGTGGGTGTGGGTGTTCGAGATCTCGGGCGCGGCGCCGCCGGCCCACTTCAGCGGCGGCTGGAAGGGGGCGGAGGGCTTCCGCCAACCGCCGATGTACTTCCGCCTCGGCGGCAGCACGCTGGCCGGCGTGAGCAAGCCCGGCGAGATCGTGTGGAGCCGGATCTGGGTCGATGGCACGGGGGCCACGGAAAAACTCCGCATGGACATCGGCCGGGCGCAGGTCGTGAAGCTGCCGCCCGCGGAGACCCGCCGCCGGCTCGACGCCACGACGCGGCAGTGGCCGATCATGCACGCCGTCACGCATGGTGTTTCCCGCGACCAGATGATGGCCCGCCACAAGGCCAACCACGTGCAGGTCGCCTACGCCCGCGACGCCGCCGGCGCCGACCGGGCCGCCCTGGCGAAGGCCGCCTGCGCCCGCGCCCTGGGGATCGAGGTCGCGATGTGCGGCACCCGCGGCCCGGGCGGGGCGCCGTCCGTCCGCTGGGACGCGTGAGGCCCGATCGCGCCGGGCGGTATATTCACGCCGCACGAGCCAGCCTGGCTGAAATCGACGGCCAGGGGAGGCGAGCGGGTCGGCGTGAGGATTGCGAGCGTGTCAGCGAGCAAACTCATGCCGCCCGTGAGCCGCGAACGTACGACCCGCGGAACCACCACACATGACCAAGACACAGGGCTACCTGGGCATCGACGCCGGCACGCAGGGCCTGTCGGTGATCTTCACCGACGACGAGATGCGGATTCGAGCCACGGGCGCGGGCTCCTACGACATGGTCCCCGGCCTCGCCGCGGGCTGCTACGAGCAGCGGCCGGCCGACTGGGAGGCGGCCCTCGCTGCCGCCATGGCGGACCTGCGAGCCAACCTCGCCGCGCTGGGCGTGGAGATGGACGTGCGCGCCATCGGGATTTCGGGACAGATGCACGGCGAGGTGCTCGCCGACGCGGCGGGCAAGCCGCTCGGGCCCGCCCGGCTGTGGTGTGACGGCCGCAACGAAGCGGAGGGGCACCAACTCACCGAGCGGCTGGGCGTGAAGATGCCCAAGCGGATCACGGCCGCCCGCTGGCTGTGGACGATTCGCAACCGGCCCGAGATGGCGGCCCAGGTCGCCCGCATCACCACGCCCGCCGGCTGGATCGCGCACCTGCTCACCGGCGGCTGGACGCTGGGCATCGGCGACGCCGCGGGGATGTTCCCCATCGACCAAGAGTCGCTCGACTACGACGCCCGGCTGCTCGCCGACTTCGACGCCCTCGTCGCCGCCCAGCCCGGCGCCCCGCGGGTGCGGCCGCTCGGCGACCTGCTGCCGGCGGTGCGCCGGGCCGGCCAGGATGGCGGCACGCTCGACGCCCGTGGCGCGACGCTCCTCGGGCTGCCGCAGGGCATCCCGGTGGCGCCCGCCGAGGGAGACCAGCCGGCGGCGCTGGCCGGCTCGCTGATCGGCGACGCCGGGCAGGTGTCGATGAGCTTCGGCACGAGCGTGGTCGCCAACGCGGTCGGCGACCGTCCCTTCCAGGGCATCGCCCGGGCGATCGACCACTTCTGCGCGCCCGACGGGAAGCCGATCAACATGGTGTTCCTCCGCAACGGCACGACGGCGATGAACACCGTGGTGGAGTTGTTCGGTCGGGCCTTGCCGGGCGGCGGCGACCCGGGTGCCGCATTCGCGGCCGTGATGCCGCAGGTGCTCGCGGCCCCCGACGACTGCGGCGGCATCGCGGCGCTGCCCTTCCTCGACGACGAACCGGGAATCGGCGTGTCGCGGGGCGGCACCGCGGCCTTGATCGGCATCGACGGCACGAACGCCACGCCGGGCAACGTCGCCAAGGCGATGCTCCTGGCGACGATCTTCAACCTGCGGATGGGCAGCGACCTGCTCGACGCCCAGGGCTTTCCGCGCACCGAGATCATCCTCTCCGGCGGGCTCACGAAGACGCCCGGCCTCGGCCAGATCCTGGCCGACGGGTTCCACACGCCGGTCGTGCTGCTGGACGGCGCCACCGAGGGCACGGCCTGGGGCGCAGCCTTGATGGCGAAGTTCCGCACCGAGACGCTGGCCGGCAAGGCGGCGGCGTGGCCCGCCTTCCTGCAGCGGCACGCCACGGGCACGCCGACGCGGTTCACGCCCCGGCCGAAGGCGGCCGCCGCGTTCGACCGCGCCTTCGCCAGGCACCAGCGGCTCGTGGCGATCCACGGGCAACTCGACGCGGCCGTCCATGGCTGAAGCATGATGCCGACACCCGCGGCCAATCCGGCGAACTGGCTGCTCGTCGCCGCGCTCACGGCGACGTCGCTCGGCGCGGGCTGTAGCCGACCCGCCAAGAGCCCGCGGCGTCGGCCGCTCGAAGGCACGGTGGTCATCGACGGCGTGCCGGCATTCTCCGGCGTGATCAGCCTCTCCCCACGGGCAGGCCACGCCGGACCCGTGGCCAGCGCCCCGATCGAGGCTGGCCGCTACGCGTTCACCGCCGCCAACGGCCCGGCCGCCGGCCCGTACCGGGCCGTCGTCGCCTTCGTGCGCGACGCCGCCGAGGCCCGGTCGTTGCAGCCCGCCTACGGCAAGGACCGGCCGCCGAAACGATCCTCGCCACCACCGCCGGAGGCGGCCGCACCCAAGCGGACCGAACCCGACGCCGCCCACGCGGAGCCGTCGGCCACCGCTGCCGTCGAGCCGCCGATCCCTCCGACGCCGCCCCCCGCCCCCGCGTCGTCCGCGCCGAACATGCGCGCGTTCGACGTCGAGGTGCCCGCCTCGGATCCGCCCCGGCTCGACTTCACGATCGACGGCGGAGCATCCTCATGACCGCTCATCGCCCGCGGGCCGGCGCCGCGCCGCGTCACCACGGTCTGACGCTGGTGGAACTCCTCGTCGTGATGGCGATCATCGGTCTCCTGGCCGCGATGCTGATCCCGGCGATCCAGGGCGCCCGCGAGGCGAGCCGGCGGATGGTGTGCCTCAACAACGTGCGCCAACTCGGCCTCGCCGCCTTCATGCACCATGACGCCCGCGGCCGGCTGCCCGCCGGCAGCCTCCTCACCGCCGATGGCACCGCGTGGGGGCTGACCGTGCCGCTCTTGCCCTACCTCGAGGAGCAGCGTTTGTTCGAATCCGTGGTGCTGCACGACGGCGGTGCCTGTGGGCAGATCCGCGGCCTCCAGGCCGCCGGCAAGCCCAATCCATCGGCCCGCTGGCTGTCGCTCCTCGGCTGCCCTTCCGATCCGCGGGCCGGCAAGCCGCTCGTGAGCGGTCCGGCGGGGCCGCTGCCCACGTCGGGCGACTGCGGCGTCCTCTATCCGGGCAACTACCTCGGCGTCGCCGGTGACCGCGAGGCCGTCGATCCGACGCTGCCGATCAACAAGTGCCGCTCCAGCGCCGGCATCGCCGCCGGCACCGGCATCTTCTTCGACGACAGTCGCACGCGGATGAAGGACGTGACCGACGGGGTCTCGAAGACGATCGCCCTGGGAGAGCGAGGCATTCCCGAAGATCTCGGCTGGGGCTGGGTGATCGCCGGGGGCGCGGAGTGCGAGCAGTATGTCAGCGCCGCCCGCGGCATCTTCCGGCCCGTGCTGCCGGGCACCCCGTTCACGTACGACGAGACGCTGCTCCGCTGGTGGAGCTGGCACGCCTCGGGCCCGCACTTCGCCATGGTCGATGGCAGCACCCGGTCGATCAGCCCCGACGTCGATCAGGCCGTGTTTCTGGCCCTCTCCACCCGCGCGGGGGGCGAGGTGGTGGCCGTTCCCTGACGGGCTGCCGACGCCGCCAAAACGTTGCACCCGCACCTTGGCCTGGTATCCTTTGAGGAATGGACGGCCGAGACCGTCGCTTTCTCCCGGAACCGCTACTGACCGCGTGCGAACCCTGCCGCCGATCGCCCCGCTGACCGCGAGGGTGTTCCGCCGGGTGCGTCGTCAGTGGCCTCTGGTTCCCCGCCGTGAACGCACGGTGTCGCTCGCCTTGGCCCCCTGCCCCGCCCGTCTTCGGCTCCACAGGTCGCTCGCACCGGTCCCGAGGCACGACCATGCGAACCCTGCTCCGCTGCTGCACGCTGCTGCTCGCCCTCGCCGCCGTCCGCCCGGCCGCGGCCGAGATCGTGCGATTCGACACGAACTTCGGTGCGTTCGACGTCGAGTTGTCATCCGATCCCGCGCTGGCGACGACCGTGACCAACTTCCTGGCTTCCATGAACGCCGGATCGTATGCCGACACGATCATCCACCGTAGCACGACCTACAACCCCAGCGACATCCAGATCATCCAGGGGGGCAGTTACGTACTCGACGGCACGACGCTGAATCCAGTGGTCACCGGCCCACCGATCTCCCTGCAGGCGGGCGTTGCCAACCTGCGGGGCACCATCGCGATGGCCCGCACGAATGATCCCGACAGCGCCACCAGTGGCTGGTTCTTCAACGTGACGGACAACCCCGGCCTCGACTTCAACTATGCGGTGTTCGGCGCGGTCGTGAACACGGTGGAGAATCCCGGGCTCACCGTGATCGACGCGATCGCAGGCGTGCCGGTTTATGACGTGAGTCAGCAACTGGGGCCGGCGTTCGCCGAACTTCCCCTGTCGGCGCCGTCGCTCCAGGCTTCGAGTCTCGTGATCGTCAACAACGTCGCCGCCGTACCCGAGCCCTCGACGCTCGCCCTGGCCGTGGGCGGCATCGGCCTGGTCATCGCCGCCGCCCGCAGGAAGCGGTGTTCCGCCCGGTAGCACGCCGCCCGTGAGCCGGGCCGGGGGCCGATCGAATCACGATACCGCGAGCATCCGCTCGAGGGCCGTCACCGCCCACTTCGCCGTCTCGTCGTCCACGCGGATCACGTTCACGGCCTTGCCGGCCTCGAGGTGCTCCAGGCTCCAGCAGAGGTGGGCCAGGTCGATGCGGTACATCGTGGCGCACATGCAGATCGTGGGGGAGAGGAAGCGGATCGTCTGCTCCGGGTGGTTCTTCTCCAGCCGCTTGACGAGGTGCAACTCCGTGCCGATCGCCCACTTCGACCCCGGCGGCGCCGCCTCGACGGTCTTCAAGATGAAGCTCGTGGAGCCCGTGAGGTCGGCCTTGTCCACGACCTCCATCGCGCACTCGGGATGGACGAGGATCTTCACGCCGGGCAGGTTCGCCCGGAAGGCGTCGACGTGCTCGGGGCGAAACATGGCGTGGACGCTGCAATGCCCCTGCCAGAGGATGACGCGGCTCTTCTCCAGCTGGGCCCGGGCGTTGCCGCCGAGCGTGGGATCGTGTGGGTTCCAGACGCACATCTCGTCGAGCGGGATGCCCATCTTCCGCGCGGTGTTGCGGCCGAGGTGCTGATCGGGAAAGAAGAGCACCCGCTTGGTGCGGGCGAAGGCCCAGTCGAGCACGGCCCGGGCGTTGCTCGACGTGCAGACGATGCCGCCGTGGCGGCCGCAGAAGGCCTTGAGACTGGCCGCCGAGTTGATGTAGGTGACGGGGGTGATGTCGGCGGTGTCGATCACCGTGCCGAGGTCGGCCCAGGCGTCCTCCACCTGCTCGATGGCGGCCATGTCGGCCATCGAGCAGCCGGCGGCCATGTCGGGAAGGACGACGGCCACCCGCCGGCCGCCCCGGGCGGCCACCTTTTCAGGCGTGTTCACGAGGATGTCGGCCGTCTCGGCCATGAAGTGGACGCCGCAGAAGGCGATCGCCTCGCAGGCGTCGCGGCCGGCGGCCGACTTCGAGAGCTGGTAGCTGTCCCCCTGGAAGTCGGCGTGGGCGACGACGCCGTCCTGTTGGTAGTGGTGGCCGAGGATCACGAGCCGCTGGCCCATGCGGCGGCGGACGTCCTCGATCCGCGCGTCGAGCTCGGCGTCGGGGAGTTCGCGGTAGTGGGCGAAGGGCTGGGGCGCGGGGGCGAGCGTGGCGGTGGACATCGCGGCAAGTATACGCCCGTCGAACGGCCGGCAGCCGTGCGGTATACTGCCGCCCTCCTGGGGCCCGCCGGCAGCGGCCGGCCGTGGCACCCGGGCACAATCTCTCGGCGGCCCCGGGCCGCCACGCACGGGAAGGACGGCGACGGCACGATGGCGCGAAAAGTGGTGAATCGGAAGGAACTGCGGGCCCAGGCGGAGGCCGCGGAGGCCCGCGGCAAGACGAAGAAGGCCGCCAAGGAGAAGCCGGCCAAGGAAAAGAAGGAAAAGGCCGCCAAGGAGCCGAAGAAGGCCGCCGCCAAGAAGCCGAGCCGCAAGAAGACCGTCAAGGAGGCCCGCATGAAGGCCTACTGGGGCGTGTTCAACCAGGCGATGAAGCGGCTGGCGATGTTCGAGTACGCCGACAAGAAGGCCGCCGAGAAGAAGGCCGCTGAACTCGGCGCCAACCACTTCATCCAGCTCATCAAGGAAGCGATCACGGAGTGACCGTGGCCACTCGCCGCCCCGTCTTTGCGTGCCTGCTCGCTGCGGCCCTGCTCCTGGTGGCGGCCGGCTGCGACGGCAAGACCGCCAAGAAGAAGGCCAAGAAGGCGGCGGGCGGCGCGTCGGCTCCGGTGGTGGTCGAGGAGAAGCTGCCCGACATCAACGCCGACTCGGCGCTCACGGTGGACGGGGGCCGGCTGGCCGTGTCGTCACCCCAGGGCTGGGCCCGCGGGCCGCGGTCGAAGGACTATCTCGTCCGCTACACGCCCGCGGCCCAGAAGACCTATCCGTCGATCACGGTCACGTCCACTGATCCGCCGGCGGGATTCACGGAGGTGACGCCGGCCACGCACGCCGACTTCGTGCAGGCGATCGCGGCCGGCCTCGCCGAGACGTTCACGGAAGACGGCAAGAGCACGCTCGTGAAGCAGCCGGCGGCCGTCACGATCGGCAGTCACCTCGGCGTGGCCTACGCCGCCCCGGGCCGGGCGAAGGTGGGCAGCATCGAGGAGGCGATCGACCGCTCGTTCTTGGCGATCGTGGTCAACGGACGGCTGGTGACGGTCGAGGCCCGCGCGGCCAAGGGCAAGCTCGACGACAAAGGCCGGCTGACTGCGAAGGCCGTGGCCGCGGCCATCTCCGCCCCGAAGCCGGCCGAACCGCCCCCGGCCCTCGAGTCGGGAACGGAATCCGCCCCTGCCGAGCCCGCCGCGACACCGCCCTCCCCGGCGTTTGAAACGGCTCCTTGAGCAGCGGCCCTGTCCTGCCGGAACTGTTTCTGATTTTCTTCCGGCGTTTCGTCACGACCCCATAGGCCGTTCACCCCCAGGGGCTCTTCCAGTCGCCCCAGGCGGCGAGATACCGGGCCAGGCCCGGGCTCGTCTCGGCTTTCTGCTCGATCCACCCGCGGGCCTGCTCGATCAGGGCGTGCTCCCGCTTGAGGTCGATGTCGCCGGCCACCACCCGCGACCGCAGGAACACGAAGTACGTGTCGAGCACGTCGCCGCGGCAGTAGTCGTGGATCTCGGCCGCCTTCCCCGCGTCCCACAGGTCCTGCACCATGTGGCCGGCCACGTCCATCTTGCCCGGCTTGCCGATCAGGTTCGCCGCCAACGACAGTCCGCCGTTGAACCGCGAGGCGCCGGAGTTGGTGAGCCACTCATGGAGGTCGAAGTGGGCCGCCGTGTTGTAGCGGTAGCGGGGCTGGTCGAAGTTCCTCGCGTCCTCCGCGAACCAGTCGGGAATCGGAAGGCCGTAGCGGAAGGCACACAGTTCGAGCAGCGGGATGTCGAAACCCCGGCCGTTGAAACTCACCAGCCGCGGCCGCTGGTACTTCATCCACCCCGCCCAGAACTGCTTCGTGATCTCGTGCGGCCGCGACTGCTGCTCGTCGAGGGCCACGAGGTTTTGCAGCGATAAGTCGCGCCCGAGCGTGGCCACCACCAGCGAGATCGGGACCTGGAACGTGTAGGGGATGAAGTCCTTGCCGTTCTCCGCGAGCAGTTCCTCGCGGTAGCGCGCGATCGCCGCCGCGGCCGTGAGGCCGGCGCCGGGATACCGCAGCCGGGAGACGAGGTCGCCGTCGGCCACGCTCTCGATGTCGAAGACGAGGTATTTCGTGTCGGTCGCGGGCATGACGCGGCTCATCGGCGGGCGAGCGGGTGCTTCAGCGGCAGCCAGGCGCCATCGGCCTTGCTCGAGGCCACCGCCTGCTCGATGAAGTACATCCCCTCGACGCCGTCGTGGATGTTCGGATAGACGGTGTTCGTCCGCTCGAACGATCCGCCGCCGGCCGCCTCGGCCATGGCGTCGAAGGCGGCGCGGTAGACGTTGGCGAAGGCCTCGAAGAACGCCTCGGGGTGGCCCGAGGGAAGCCGGCAGGCGGCCCGGCCCGCGTCGTTCATGAACGGGGCGTTGGGATCGCGGGTGTAGAGCTGGTGCGGCTTGCCGTTGTGCCGTACGAGCATCTTGTTGGGCTCTTCCTGGTGCCACTCCAGGCTGCCGAGCGTGCCGTCGATCTGGATCCGCAGGTCGTTCTCGCGGCCGTGGCTGATCTGCGAGGCGGTCACGGTGCCGAGGGCGCCGTTCGCGTAGCGGATCACGGCGGTGCCGTAGTCGTCGAGCGGCCGGTCGGGCACGAAGATCTTCAGGTGGCCGCTGATCTTCTCAGGGAGCAGGCCGGTCATGTAGCGGCCGAGGTTGTAGGCGTGGGTGCCGATGTCGCCGAAGCAGCCCGCCGCGCCGCTCTTCGTGGGGTCGGTCCGCCAGGCGGCCTGCTTCTGCCCCTCGCTCTCGAGCCGGGTCCGCAGCCAGCCCTGGATGTATTCCGCCCGGATCGCCTGGATCTCGCCGAGCTGCCCGGAGAGGATCATCTCCCGGGCCTGCCGCACGAGCGGATAGCCCGTGTAGTTGTGGCTCACCGCGAACACCGACCGCGACTTCGCCACCACCTTCGCCAACTCCTCCGCCTCGGCGAGCGTGAGCGTCAGTGGCTTGTCGCAGACGACGTGGAAGCCGGCCTCGACCGCGGCCTTGGCCACCGGGAAGTGCATGTGGTTGGGCGTCGCGATCGAGACGAAGTCGATCCGCTCCCCGGCCGGCAGGGCCCGCTCCTTGTCGAGCATCTCCTGATAGGAGCCGTAGGCCCGGGCGGGCGCGACGTCGTAGTCGGCGGCGCTCGCCTTGGAGCGGGCGGCATCGCTGGAGAAGGCCCCGGCCACGAGGGCGGCCCGGTTGTCGAGGACCGCGGCGGTGACGTGCACCCGCCCGATGAACGAGCCCTGCCCTCCGCCGACGATGCCCATCCGCAACTTGCGGCCCAGCGTGCCATTGGTCGCCATGTTCACGATTCCTTTCCGCGATGCGTGCTCCACGGCCGATTCGCCCCGCGGCGGGCGGCCGGAGGATCGCGACTCTAGCACACCGCCGGCCCGGCGGCACACGGCGGGGCGTTGCCGCGGGGCTGGCGCACAGCCTACGATGCGCCGACAGGCCGGGGCCGATCCGCCCGCCCTGCCTCCACACCCGGGCACGCCATGGGATTTCAGGACCGCGGCTACTACCGTTCGTCACGCGGATCGTTCGCGTCCGAATGGAGCGGCGTGTCGATCCTCATCGCCCTCAACGTCGGCCTCTGGCTGGCGAACTTCGTGCTGTCCGGGGATCTGTTCCGCGAGATCTTCCCGCTGCGGCTGTGCCTCAACGACCTCTGCTCGCTGCACTCGAACCTCACCAGCCATCCCTGGAACTTCTGGCAACTGCTCACCTACGGCTTCCTCCACGATGGACCGAGCCTGGAACTGCAGGAAAAACTGCGGGCCTTCGGCCGCACGCAGACCTACTCTCCGTTCCACCTCATCGGCAACATGCTGATGCTCTTCTTCTTCGGCCGCGAGGTCGAAGCGACGATGGGGCGGGCCGAGTTCCTCCGCTTCTACTGCACCGCGATCATCATGGCGGGGCTGTTCTGGGTGGTGGGGGAGCAGTTCCAGGAGCCAGGGATCAACGTTCGGCTCGTGGGCGCCAGTGGCGGCGTGATGGCGGTGCTCGCGGTCTTCATCTGGTACTTCCCGCAGCAGACCGTCTATTTCTGGGGTGTGCTGCCGGTGCCGGTCTGGGCTCTGGGTGTGCTCTACATCGCCATCGATTTCGGGGGCGCGCTGACCGGCGTCCGTGGCGGCCCGCAGGATGCGAAGCTCGTCGTGGCGCACGTCGCCCACCTGGCCGGCGCCGTCTTCGGACTGCTCTACGCCTGGCGGGGCTGGACCCTGGAGGACTTCGGCACCTGGACGCAGCAGCTCTTCCGTCGCCGGCCCCGCATGCGGGTCGTGGATCCGGGCGCCGACCGGCCGGACGAGGACGACGAGCAGTCGCTCCACGAGACGGTGGACCGGATCCTCGCCAAGATCAGCCGCAGCGGGGAGTCGAGCCTCACGCCCGCGGAGCGCGAGACGCTCACCCGCGCCAGCCGCAAGCTCAAGGACCGGTCGCGGTAGGCGGCGGCTTCACCGCGGCGGGGCGGCCGGGAGGGCGGCGGTGCGGGCGTCGGGCCGGGCCTGCATCCGCAGGCGGGTGATCGCCGCCACCACCTCCTCGAACTTCAGCTCGTCGAGGTGGCCGGAAAGCGTGGCGTGCGTGCGGCCGTGGATGTCGAGGATCGCCACGTTCGGCGCCTGCGGCACCATGCCGAAGTGCCGCCGCATGCTGTCGTCGAAGTCGAGCCACACGGACACGAACTCCGACTCCTTCCGCAGCCGCGACCGGGCCACCGGCCGCAGGGCCTTCGGCACCTCGGAGATGCAGGCCACGGGGATCACGTGCACGTCGGGAACGCGGGCGTTCGCCGGCCAGCCGGGAAGCCCCACCACCGGCTGCCGCGACCACTCCGTCGCCGGCGCGCCGGCGGCCGTCGGATGGAAGCGGACGTGCAGTTTGCGGCCCGTCTCCAAGGCCGCCTCGGCCCCGTGACGGTCGGCGTAGACGAGCACGACCACGTCCCCGCGCAGCAGCGCCGTCTCCCGGCGGTTCTTGAACTGGTCCTCGAGGACGACGTCCACGACGCGGTCGGCCACTTGGGCGGACGCGTGCGTCACGATGCCCAGCGCGATCCAGGCCGCGAGGAGCCACGGGCGAGGACCGCGGAGCGAGGACAGAAGAAACGGTTGCATGGGGCACCAGAGGGGTCGGAGGAACCGGGGAGGTACCGCGCCGCCACCCGCCGGGGCAAGGCGGGTTTCAGGCCACGGCCCGGTAACCGACGTCGGCCGCCGGCGCCTCGTCGACCTCGTCGGCCGTCTCTTCGACCTCGTCGTCAACGCCGCTGCCACCCTTGAGTCGCACCAGCGTCAGGATCGCCGGCAGGAGCACCAGCGACGTGATCGTGCAGGTGGTGACGCCCAGCGTGAGCACGCGGCCCAGGCTCTCGAGGCCCTTGTGGCTGGCCACCATCAACGCGCCGAAACCGAGGATCGTGGTCAGCGCGTCGACGAGGACGGAGTTGGCGGTGGAGGCGCTGATCCGATACGGCCCCGGCCGCTCGAGGGCGTCGTGCACGATGTGCACGCCATAGTCGACCGCGATGCCGAGAATCAGCGGAATGCCGATCAGGTTCGCGGGATTGAGGTCGATGCCGACGAGGCCCATCAGGCCGAGCGTCTGCGCCATGCCCAATGCCAAGGGCAGCGCCGCGAGCAACGAATGCACGATGCTGCGGAAGTCGAGCCACAAGACCGCGAGGATCACGATCAGGGAGTAGATCGCCGCCTGCTCGTAGCTGCGCTTCATCTCCAGCGACGCCTCGTAGGCCTGCAGCGGATTGCCGGTGGCCCGCGGGTCGACGGCGCGGACGTCCTTCACGAACCGCTCCAGTGCGTCGAAGTTCCAGATGTCGCCGCGGCCGTAGATCTTCAGCAGATGGCGGCCGCTCGAGCCCACGAACCGCTCCACGAGGCTCGGCGGCAGGTCGTCGAGTTGCGGCGGCTCGGGATCGGCGACGCCGGCGAGGGCATGAAGCCGGGTGAGCAGTTCGCCGGCGGCCCGCTGCTGGAACACGGCCAGGTTTCGGTAGCAATCCTCCGGTCCCATGCGGCGCAGCGACTCCCGGGCCCGCTCCAGGTGCCAGGCGGTCCGCAGGCCGCCGGGTCGCTTCGCCGCCTCCCCCTGGGCCCAGCCGAGCGTCTCGCCGAGGGCGTCGAGCCGATCGACCGGGATCTCCGGCGGCCGCTCGGGCAGGGTCGCCAGCCGGCCCCGGATCCGCTCGATGATCGGCCGCTTCAGGTCCTCGTCCACGGGCAGGAGCGACGCGATCTCGTCCACCCGCTCCACGCTCGCCAGCGCCTGGAGCTTCGTCTTGCGATCGAGAAGTTCCTCGCGGGAGTCGGCGATCGACAGCGCGTACCACACGCTCTGGTCGCACTCCTCGAGCAGCTTCTTCTCGACGGCCACGCTCTCCAGGCCGTCGGCCTGCAGGTTGAGGAGGTTGTGGTCGTAGTCGAGCTCGTGGAGACCGCCCGCCAGCGCCATCGTGCCGGCCATCGCCGCCAGCGCCACGAACCGCGGGTGCCGCACGAGCGGCGCCAGCCAGGCGTGCACGGGCACCGGCTCGGGAATCCGTCCCCCCAGCCAGCCGCGGTCGACGATCGCCACCACCGCCGGCAGCACGAGCAGTTCCGCCGCGCAGCACAGCAGGATCCCGCCGCCGGCGATCATGCCGAGCTCCGCCACGCCGACGAAGCTCGTCAGCGCCGCGCAGAAGAAGGCGACGGCCGTGGTGATCGCGCCGGTGAGGATCCCGGGCCCGACCGAGCCGCTCGTTTCCAGGAGTGCCACGTCGCAGGCGTGCCCCGCCCGCCGCAGTTCCAGATACCGACCGATGTAATAGGTGCCATAGTCGATGCCGACGCCGATCATCGTGACCGTGAAGGTCACGCTGAGAATGTTGAGGTGGCCCACGCTCACCGTGGCCCAGCCGAAGGCCCAGGCCATGCCGATGACCAGCACGCCGTTGGCCATCAGGGCGTGGCGGATCCCCCCGAAGCCCGCGATGATGATGACGATCACGGCCGCCAGCGACAGGCCGCTGGCCCACACCATCGACTGCTGGCTCGACCGCATCTCGTCGTCTTCCATCACCGGCAGGCCGGTGAGGCCGATCGTGGTGTCGGGGTGCCGATCACCCACCGCCGCGATGATCCGCCGCAACTCGTCGGTGGCGGCCGACGCGCCCGCGAAGCCGCCCTCCGCCTTCACCATCCGCAGGAGCACGAATCCCAGGCGGCCGTCTTTTGCCAGGAGGTGTTCGCTCGACAGGTCGCGGAGCGTGGAGAGCGACTCCGGCATGCTCGGCCAGGGCGAGACATATTCCGCAAGCCGCGGGTCGGCCGTCTGGGCCGACGGCTCCATCCCCGCCAGGAGCGCCTCGCTGTAGCGTTCCAAGGAGGCCGTGGGCGGCTCCGTCTGCCCGGGATCGCCGCCGGCCACCATCTGGCCGGCAATGCCGGCGACCATCGTGCCGACCTTCAGCTGCGCCCAGCCGCCGGCGAGGATCGGCTCCGTCCGCTCGATGAACCGATCGATGGCGGTGAGGTCGGCCGGCGAGAGGTAGTGGAGGCCCTTGGCACGGATCCGCGACAGATCCACCTCGTGGAGCACCGAGCGGAACAGGTCGCCTTCGCGGGCCACCGCGCGTGACAGTTCCTCGAGGACCGCGATCACGCCCTCCCGCGAGCGGCCCTCGACGACGATCACCGCGTCGTCGTCCTCGCCGAACTCGCGGATGTAGTCGATCCAGAGCTTGTTGTAGTCGCTCTCCGGGTCGAGCAGATCGACGCGGCTCACCTTGTAGCCGAGGTGCCGCGCGGTCCAGAGACCGGCCAGGCCCGCGGAGAGAGTGGCGGCGAGCGCGATCGCCAAGGGCCAGCGCAGGCAGGCGTGCGTCCAGGCCACGAGGCCGCGGCCCAGGAAGCTCTTCGGCATGTGCAGCGGCCGCGCGGGCTCGTCGCCTGTGGAGGCGTCGGGTGGAGGGGCGTGGAGGTGGAGCATCGACGCGGTCCGGCGGAAGAACGGGGGCGGGATGGTAGGGAACCTGCGGCACCCGGCCAAGCCCCGATTCGGCGCACGGCCGCAGGCCCGGCAAACTGGGCAAAGCCTGCGAATTTCACATGGAAATCATTGGGCCGAACGGTCTTCGCAGGCCGAAAACTCCCCGGGGAGACGGCGGACCGACGCCGTCCCGAGGGCCTGTCGATCCGGGGGGATTCGCATGGGTGGGCGCGCAACCGCGCTGGCCGTAGGGCTGGCGCTCATGGCCGGAGTGATCCGAGCCGCCGAATCACCGCACATGGCGCAGGGCGGCATCGCCGCGGCGCTGGCCGACGCGGGCTCGACGAACCGCGACGCGCGCCGCCGGGCCGCGGAGGCCGTCCCGCTCGGCCGCATGCCGGAGTCCCACCGGAAGCTCGCCGAGCAGAGCCTGCGATCGGCCACGCTCTTTCGCCACATGCCGGCCGAGACGGTGACCTGCGATCCCGCGCTGCTCGAGTTCGTGCTCGCGAAGCCCGAGGTGATGGTCGATCTGTGGCGTGCCCTGGGCATCAGCCGGCTCGCGCTCGATCCCGCCGGCCCGGGCCAGTGGCGCTTGTCCGACGGCTATGGCACGACGGGCACGGTGCGCCTCCTCCATCACGAGCGGACGCCACGCGGTAGCCTGCTGGTGTTCCACGGCCGCGGCGGCTACACCGGCCCGCTCGCGCCCCGCCAGCTCAGCGGCTCTTGCCTGGTCGTGATCCGCCACACGGCACTCGAGCCCGACGCCCACGGCCGTCCGCAGCAGGCCGTGCAGATCGACGCCTTTCTCGACGTGGACGGCCTCGGCCTGGAGATCGTGACCCGCACGCTGCAGCCGCTCATCATCCGCTCCGCGGCCGCGAATTTCCACGAGATCTGCCTGTTCGTGTCGCAGTTCTCGGCGGCTGCCCAGCGGAATCCGGCCGGCGTCGAGCGGCTCGCCGAGCGCATGAGCCGCACCGCGCCGCCGGACCGTCGCACCCTGGCCCGACTGGCCGCGGGCGTGCGGTCTGCCCGCTCACAGCCGCCGGTTTCGCCCGAGCAGATGCAGTCGGAACTCGCCGCCCGCTGGCTGCCGGCCGAGCAGTTGGCGCCGGACCGGCGGTGACGCGTCACTGCGTGCGGTCGCCCGCCGCGCCTTGCGGCGTCGGCACCGACGCGATCCGCGTCCGCGCCTCGGAGGCCACGAGGTAGGGCCGCTTGTATTCGGGCATGTAGCCCTTGGAGCCGCGGACGCTCACCTGCTGGCCGACCAGCGGCGCGAGGTTCACGCCCGCCTGGGGCGCGACGAACGCCAGCACGTTGTTGTGCTCGTCGACCAGCGCCCATCGCGGCGCGTCGGGCCGCCGCGACACCACCGTCGCCAACCGGCCGGTCGTCTCGACCTGGTCGGGTGGCGTCCAGGTCGGCTGGCCGCCGGCCGGCGCGCCGCCCGGCATGACGCCCGGCCTGACCGGACGCGACCCGAGGGCCGAGAGGCTCGACCACATGCCGCCCAGCCGCAGCGGCGTCTGATCCGGAGCCGCACCGGCCACGATGGCCTTTTGGCGGGCCTGGATGCCCTCGAATCGTGCGAGCCGGGCGTCGATCGCCTGGGCCCGGGTGCGCTCGCTTTCGGACGTCGCCCGCGTCGCTGCCAACCGCAGCCGCTCCCGCAGCGGCGCGAGGTTCCACACGTCGCTCGGGCCGGTCACCGCCAGCGAAAGCGCGAGGTCGATGTCGGCGAGTTCGTCACCGCTGACGGCGACCGCGCCGCCGCTGACGGCCGTGGGCGGCGGTCCGGCCGACGGGTCGAATACTCCGGCGCCCTGGGGCAGCCAGCCGGCGAAGAGCTTTCCCACCCCCGACGGCGGTTCGAGCGGCTGCGGCTCCGCAGCCGGAGCCGCGGCCGGTTCGTTCATTTCGGCGACCGCCTGCCGCACGGCGTCGCCGGCTTCGCGGATCGCGGCCACGGCCTCACCGGCTGCCGCCAGACCGGCGCCGGCCTGTGCGGTCTCGACGGCCACGGGCACCGGAGCCAACTCCGACGGCAGTTGCAGGTCTTCGCACCGAACCCAGCGGAACTCGCCCGCCGGCGGCTCGATCCGCACCCAGGTGCCGGCGTGCCGGCCGTTGTTCACGGTCACGGTCTCGAGCACGGCCACTCGCTCGCCCGCCTCGAGCGCGACCTGCGAGACATGCCGCAGGTCATTGAGTTGCGAGCCCACCCGGGCCGCGACGCCGTCGGTGACGACCACGCCCGTGAAGCCACCCCGCGGCGCGGCGGCCGCGGCCGGTTCGCGCTCGACGTCCTGCAGCCGCAGCCAGCTGAAACTGCCGGCGACCGGTCGCACGGCGCAGTAGCCCGACGCGTCGATCGCCCAGACCTCGACTTCCGTCCCGGCGGCGATTCGCTCGGTGGGATAGAAGTCATCGCTCGGTCCGGCACGCAGAAGCGTGTGCGATGCGGAGACGGGCGCCCTCACCGGCAGCGGCGCGGCCGCGGACGCGGACATCGCCCATGACACGATCGTCACCGCGGCGACCAGCGCCCGATCCATCCGTGGATCCCGTCGCATCGATATTCTCCGCCATCCTTGGCGAAGCCTGCGGGAGGCAAAAAGAAGCGCGTAGACGAGGCTTGGGCGTCCTCGTCTACGCGCTCGCGTTCGGGCGGCCGAAGCCGCCCTACCGATGCCCTTGTAGACCACCGGCCGGCGGCGCTCAAGCGGCGAATTTTCCCGCCACCGCGGGCCGGAAAAAACGCCGTTTCGCACCCGTTACCCGCCTCGCTGGGCCGGGAGAAAGCCCCCGACCAGGCGGTTCAGGAAGACTGCGGCGGCGTTGCCGGCGGCCACTCGACCTGTGACTGCTGTGCCAGCGCCAGCACCAGCGCCTGGGTGCCGAGTCGGCCCCGGCCCTGGGCCAACATCCGCGCGTAGAGCGACTCGGCCAGCGTCAGGCCCGGCAGATCGAGCTGCATGCGGCGGCACTCCTCGATCGCGATCCGCATGTCCTTCACGAAGTGCTCGACCATGAAGCCGGGCGCAAAGTCGCCCCGCAGGATCCGCGGCGCGAGGTTCGTGAGCGACCAACTGCCGGCGGCACCGGGCGCGATCGCACGGAGCGTCGTCTCGAGGTCGAGCCCCGCGCGGTGCGCATAGAGCAGCGCCTCGCACATGCCGATCATGCCCGACGCGATCGTGATCTGGTTGGCGAGCTTCGTGCGTTGCCCGGAGCCCGACCCGCCACAGGCCACGACCGTGCCCGCGGTCGCCCGCCAGCAGGCCGCCAGCGCCTCGCGCGCCGCCGCATCGCCACCGACCATCACGGTCAGCGTTCCCTCGCGAGCGCCCTTGTCACCGCCCGACACCGGCGCGTCGAGAGCCCACGCGCCGCGGCCAGATGCTGTGGCGGCGATCTCTTCGGCCAGGTCCGGGGCGCTGCTCGTGTGATCGACGAGGATGCCGCCGGGAGCGAGCCCGGCCAGCACTCCCTCCGGCGCGAGCACGACGGCGCGAACGTCGGCCGGATGGCCGACCATCGTGAACACCACGTCGCTGGCGGCGGCGACCGACCGCGGTGAATCGGCCCAGGCGGCGCCCCGGTCGAGCAGGGCCGCAGCCGATTCCTTGCGCCGACTGAAGAGCGTCAGCGAAAATCCCGCGTCGAGCAGCCGGCCGGCCATCGACCGGCCCATCACGCCGACGCCGATCCAGCCCAGCCGCGTCACGGCCGGGTCGGCACCATGCGGCGGCACCCGAGATCTGCTCGCCTCCATGCTGCGCTCCATCACCAGCGTTCCGTCGGCCGATCGAGCACCTCGCGGAGCAGGATCAACTGCCGCAGCGTGGCCGGATTCCGCAGCATGGTGACGAGGTCCGCGGCGGGCGGAGCCGCCGGCCGACGCGACTCGGCATGGACCGGGGCCCCGGCCGCGATCGACGTCGAGAGATGATCGAGTTCCTGGGCGAAAGCGTCGTGCACGTGGCGGGCCACGTCGGATCCGGCCGCGGCCACCGTCGCGCGGTCGGCCACCTTCGGTTTCGCAGGGGCCGCGGCCGGCGGCGGTGGTGGCACCCGGCCCGCCCTGGCCTCCGGCCGCCCGGCCGGCGTTTTCGCGGCCGGCCGCGTCTTCACGGGCGGTCGCGGTCGCTCGCCGGGCCGGTCGCGTTGGCCCGCCTGCCGCTCCAGGAACTCACCGATCTGCCGTTCGAGCTGCCCGCGGATGTCGTCGGCCCGCGGCACGTCCGGTGCGGGCCGCGGCGGCCGCACGACCGGTGGCTGCTGTCGACCGCGGCCCATCGCCTTGAAGACGTTGAACACCTGCGACACGATCCAGAACAGCACGAACAGGAACGGGAGCAGACCCTCCAGCCAGTCGAGTCCGGCGGCAAAGAGCACGGGGATGTTCATGAAGCCCGATTCCTAGTGCGTGAGCTGGAATCCGATGGAAGGGGTTGCCCATGCCCCGGGAGCCGGCGTTGCTGACAAGCGCAGCCATGGATGGCGGAGCGTAGTCAGCATCGAGTGAGCGAAGGCCACGAAGCCCGTAGCGAACGTCCGGCGACGGGGCATGGGCAACCCCGACCCGTGCGACCGGGCCACTCCGTTTCTTCGGTCGATGCCGACCATCACGTGCCCGCCGCCGCCGTCGGCAGCGTGCCGGTGGCGATCGTCCGCCGCATGTCGGTGTCGGCCTGGAGATTCCGCAGTTTGTAGTAGTCGAAGATTCCCAATTGCCCCGAGGTGAGCGATTCGGCCACCGCCTTGGGCACCTCGGCCTCGGCGTCGACGAGGCCGGCCCGGCTCTCCTCGATGCTGGCGATCATCTCCTGCTCGCGGGCCACGGCCATCGCCCGCCGCCCCTCGGCGTTGGCGCGGGCCACCCGGGTGTCGGCTTCGGCCTGATCCGCCTGGAGGCGGGCGCCGATGTTCGCGCCCACGTCGATGTCGGCGATGTCGATCGAGACGATCTCGAAGGCGGTGTTGGAGTCGAGCCGGCGGGCGAGCACCGTCTTCGAGATCACGTCGGGGTTCTCGAGCACGTCGGAGTGCCGCTCCGCCGAGCCGATCGCCGACACGATTCCCTCGCCGACGCGGGCGATGATCGTCTCCTCGGTGGCGCCGCCGATGAGCTGGTTGAGGTTCGTGCGCACGGTGACCCGGGCCTTCACCTTGAGCTGGATGCCGTTCTTGGCGACGGCGTCGAGCGATTCGCGGCCGCTGTTGCGGCCCGGGCAGTCGATGACCTTCGGATAAACGCTCGTTTGCACCGCCTCGCGGACGTCGCGGCCGGCGAGGTCGATCGCCGCGGCGAGCTTGAAGTCGAGTTCGTTGATCTTCGCCTTCTTGGCGGCGATCAAAGCCTGCACGACCAGCGGCACGCGGCCGCCGGCGAGGTAGTGGGCCTCGAGCGCCTGCCGGGTCACGCCGCTGGCGTCGCCGAGGCCGGCCTGCACCGCCATGATCTTGCTGCGCACGATGACGGTCGGGTTCACCTTCTTGAAGCTCATCGCCACCAGGTCGAAGAGACCGATGCCGGCGCTCGACGCGTAGGACTGCACCCAGAGCCGCAGGTAACGGGCCACGAGGGCGAACACGGCCACGATGACGAAGATCGCCAGGCCGAGCAGGATGAGCGGCAGCAGTTTGATCACGGGAGACTCCGACGAGGCCGACTGGACTCGGCAAGCCTTGTTCCGGGACGGGCGGCAGTCAAGATTTGGGCCGATCGAGCACGTCGAATTCGAACTCCTCGAGCACCTGCGAGAGCCGGGCGGGTCCGGTGGGGGCCGGTTTTTCCGCCGCTTCCGGTCGCAGGGCCTCGGGCTCCGCGGCCCGGGTCGCGGCCCGCACCACCAACGCCCCTCCCTGCACGCCCACCACCTCGATCTCCGCGCCGGCGACCATCGGCCCGGTCTCGCTGACAGCCTCGAACTGCTCTTCGCCCACCGCCACGGCCCCCCACGGCAGCAGTTCGCTGACGACGCGGCCCTCGCGGCCGACGAGTTCGCGCAGGCGACGACGGCGATCGGCGGCCGGGATCACGTCCTCCGGGCCCGGCGGCGGCGGCAGCACGCGGCGGCCCAGCGGCGTGTCGGGAAACCAGCGAAACGCCAACGCCAGCACGGCCGGCACCGCCGCGAAGGCCACGGCGAGCACCGCCATGCCGAAGGCGGCGCCTTGCTCCATGAAGGCCATGACGATCGCGGCCACGATCGCCACCAGGCTCAGAAACCCGAGCACACCCCCCGACGGCACGAATACCTCGAGCACCATCACGGCCAGGCCGACGAGGAGCAGCGAGGCGACCCAGATCAGTGTCTGCATGGCGTCAGAGCGACCTCACGTGGAGGCGACCGCCGCGCACGTCGGCGACCCGTACGCGGACGCCGGGCTCGATCAGTTCGCCGTCGCTGGTGACGTCGCGCACGGCGCCCGCGATCCGCGCCTTTCCGGCCGGGGCGAGCCGCGAGGTCGTCGTGCCCTCGGCGCCGAGCAGGCCGTCGAGATCATCCTCGCCGGCCTGCTCGGCGGCGCCAGGCGGCACGAGCAGCACGTCGCGGAGCACGGGCGTGGCCGGCAGCCAGTGCCGCAGCAGGAAGCCGACCGCCGCCACGCCCCCGGCCGCACCGAGGACGCCGAGCAACGACCATTGCATCTGCCGGATCTGGTAATCGTTGGCCGGCAGCACGAACGACTGGCTCGCCAGCACGAGCGACGCGATCACGAGCAGGCCGCCGCCGAGGCCGAGGACGCCGAACCCGGGGAGCACGAAGATCTCGGCGGCGACGCAAAACAGGCCGGCGAGAAACAGCATCACCTCCAGCCAGCCGGAGGTGCCGTGCAGGTGCTGGCTCCAGAAGTAGACGATGAACGCGACCATCGACACGAAGCCGCCGAGACCGACGCCGGGCGTCTTGAGTTCGATGTACAAGCCCGCGCCGCCGATCAACAGCAGTAGCCAGGCGAGTTCGGGGCTGGCCAGGGCTTGTAGCAGCCGTTCGGCCCAGCCGGGCTCCGCGAGGGCCGGGTCGGCGGCGAGCCCATAGGCCTGCCGCAGGCCGGCGACGTCCTCGACCACGTGCGTCGCCAGGCCGAGCGCCGCGGCCTTCGTCCCGTCGACCAGGATCGGCCCCACCCCGATCGGCTCGCCGATCTCCCAGGCATCGCGGTCCGGCCGCTGCGCCAGTTCGGCCGGACAGAACGCCGCGCGGCGGCCCGTCCCCTTCTCGACGGCGCGGCTCACGGCCAACCCCGGCACCGCGAGCGCCACGGGCAACGACCAAGGCCGCCCGCGTTCCCGGGCCACGCTGCTCCTCCAGGCTTCCGCGATCGCTTCTCCCTGCCGCTCACCGATCGCGGCGGCCCCCTCGCCGCCGAGGACCGCGTCCGGGTGCATCACGAGTTCGTCGCAGGCCAGCGCCACCAGCGCCGCGTCGCCGCGCGCCTCGCGGGGCACGTAGGCCACGGTGCGCACTTCCGCCGGATCGAGCGCGGCCAGCGCCGCGGCCAGCACGAGGCTCTGTTCGGGCGCGCCGCCGGCGGAGTCGATCCGCAGACAGACGAGGTTCGCACCCTGGGCGACCGCACGCCCGATGGCGGTCCGCGCGCGATCCACGGCGGCGGCCGTGATCGGACCGGCGAGCGGCACGATCGCCGCCTGCCAGCCGCCGTCGAGCGACGGGTCGGCCGCGAGCGCCGCTTCCGGGATGCCGAGCCCGCGGGAGAGTTCCGCCGGCCCAGGCGCCAGGAGCCGCACGAACCCCAATTCCCGCGCCCTCCGGCCGGAGAGCGCCAGCGGCGTTGGCTGCAGGTCGTCCACTTCGAGGACGGCCGCCTCGCGCCGCACGGCGTCGAGTTCCTCGCGGTTCACGAACCGCTCACCGTCGTCGGTTGAAACCCGCACCACCCGCGCCGCAGGATCCACGAGGGCCGCGGCCACCGCGGCCGGCACGGCCCGGCGTCGCCCGGCGATCTGTGTGTAGGCGGCCCGCATCGCGTCGTCCACCACCGGCTCCGCGGCATTGGCGGGGCCGAAGGTCGCGTCGGCCGGCATCGCGATCTCCTCGCAGGCCAGCGCCGCGAGCACGGCGTGGCCGGCCAATCCGTCGGGCAGCCAGGCCACCGTCTTCACGCCCGCGAGCCGTTCGGACGCGAGGAACCGGGCCAGCGAGAGCGAGCGACCGAAGTCGCTGTTCGCCGCCGGCTCGTCGTCACCGGCATCGAACCGCAGCACGAGTACGCCGCGCCGGCCCGCGTCGCCTCGCAGCCGCTCCAGCGACCGCACGACGGCCGCTTCGACCTGCGTGTCGCGGGTGCCGACGATCGGCAACCGCACCGGCACGACCACGGCCTCGACCGCCTCGGCCGCGCATACCGCGAAGCAGACCAGTGCGAGCAGCACGCTTCCGCCAACGGCACCGACACGGAGTCCGCAGGGTGCCGGCACGCTTCGCATACTCGACTCCGGCGAGGGGGGCGGAAACGCCCGAATTTTAGGTGCCGCCGCGTGGGAGTCAAAAACATCCGCTCCGCGGGCCACAAGGGCACGAAGCTCCGCCCCAACTCCGGGAACCCGGCAGCGGCCACCGCGACCCACGAAAACCCTATGGCCCTCAAAAACACCCGCTGCATCCTTTTATACTGCGGACGCCGTTTCCCTCACGCGACGCCCCGCACAGGCCCACCATGACCGCTGCCTCTACCCACCGCCCCGACGCCGAACTCATCGACCTGATCACGACCAAGGCGCTCAAACGCGGCACGTTCCGCCTCGCGTCGGGCCGCGAGGCGAGTTTCTACCTCGACGCCAAGCAGGTCGTGCTCGACGCCCATGGATCCATGCTCGTCGGCCGGGCGATCCTGGAACGGCTCAAGGCCCTCGGGCCGCTGCCCGCCGCCGTCGGTGGCATGTCGATCGGCGCCGACCCGGTGACCAGCGCCGTCGTCACGATGGCCGGCGTCGAGGGGCTGCCGCTGAAGGGCTTCATGGTCCGCAAGGAGCCGAAGGATCACGGCACGAAGCGCTACGTCGAGGGGCCGGTCGCCCCGGGCGATCGCGTGGTGATCGTCGAAGACGTCGTGACGACGGCCGGCTCGTCGCTCGTCGCCATCGACCGGGCCCAGGAGTTCGGGCTGGTCGTCGAGCGCGTGGTCGTGGTCATCGACCGGCTGGCCGGCGGCCGCGAGGCCCTCGCCGCCCGCGGCATTCCGCTGGAGTCACTGGTCACGATCCGCGACCTCGGCATCGAGCCCGACGCCCCCTGACGAACCAGCGGCGGCTTGCCCGGGCGCACGGGCCGGGCATAGGCTTCCCGCATGGCGGGCTCGTGGCGTTCCAAACCCGTGCTGGATGGTGCAGCCTTGCGGTGGATGACGTTGATCGCCGTCGCGGTGCTGGCCATGGCCGGCACGCATGCCGCCGCCGCCGATGATTCCACCGCCGAGATCGCGCGGCTGATCGAGGCGCTCGGCGACGCCGATTACGCCGTGCGCGAGACCGCGGCCGCCAGCCTGGCGGCCCTCGGCCCGGCCTCGGTCGATGCGTTGCTCACCGCCGCCGAGACCAGCGGCGACCTGGAGGTGGCGCTGCGGGCCCGCTGGCTCGCCGACGCGATTCCGCCCACGTCGCCCCGCGACACGCCGGCGGTGACGGTGGAACTTCAGCGGTATGCACAGGCCGATTTCACCAACCGGCTGCAGATCATGCGCCGGCTCCTGCGGCTCGACGACGACGCCGGCATCGAACCCTTGGCGCGGCTCGTGCGGCTGGAACGCTCGCCCGATGGAGCCCGCGTCGCCGCCGCGCTGTTGGTCCTCGAGTGGCGACCGGGCGACCCGGCATGGGAGCGGCTCCGGCCGCTGATCACCGCGGGCGTGCGCGACAGCGGGCGGCCGGCGGCCCGGTTTCTGCGGGCGGTGGTCGCGGGCAGCGCGGGTGGCGGCGCGGCCCCGGCTACCGACGAAGCGGCCGCCGCCCTGGCGCTCCTGGAACAGGCCGGCGGACGCCGCGGTGCGGACGGCCGCGCCGCCGACGCCGATGCCATGACGCTGTTGGTCTTCCGACGCGGTCTCGTCGATCTGCTGCTCGCGGCCGGACGCCGCCCCGAGGCGCTCGACGAGATGCGGCGCATGTTCGCCGCGGGCCGGGACGAGGATGGCGAGGACGAGGACGAGGACGAGAACGGCGCCGACACCACCGCGTCGAACCTGATCTGGGCGGTCGAGCATGGACTGCCCGAGGCCGTGGATCTCCTTGAAGACCGCTGGCCGGGGCTGGCGATCGACCGGTCTGTGACCGCCTACGCCGCCGCCGTCGCGCTCGCGGCCCGGGGTGACCGCGACCGCGCCGAGCGGATGGCCGAGACCGCTTTCACGGCCGGGAAGGCCGAGGTCGGTGGCTTCACGAACCGGCTCCGAGCCGGCCTGCTGCTGGCGAAGTGGGGCGCGACCGAGTGGACGGTGCGCGAGTACCGGGCGCTCCTCGACGACCCGCAGACGCCCGGCGGCGAGTTCGCCCTCGCCGGCATCCTGTTCTCCGAGTTCCTCCACGACCTCGGTCGCGACGACGACGCGGCCGACGTCCTGCGCCGGGTGGTCGGCGGCCGCGCCGACGGGGGGGCGGAGGCCGAGGAGACGCTCCGCCGCATGGAGCGCGACCCCGATGCCATCCGTTCGCGGGCGGCCTTCTTCGCCTCCTGTGCGGCGGCGGCCCGGGGCGACGCGGCCGGCCGCCGCCGGCTCGTCGAGGAGGCGTTGCGGCACCACGGCCGCGACGTCGACGCCTTGATCGCCCTCTACGAGATCTCCGCGGCCGATCCCAAGCTGAGGGCCGAGGCGACGGCCCGCGTAACGCGGGCGCTCGAGCGCATCGAGGACGAGATCCAGGCGCTGCCGGACGACGCCAACGGCTACAACGAATATGCCTGGCTCGTCGCCAACACCGAGGGCGACGTGCGGAAGGCGGTGCGCTACTCGAAGAAGTCGCTGGAGATTTCCTTCGACAACCCGAGCTACCTCGATACGCTCGCCCACTGCCGGTTCGCCGCCGGCGACCATGCCGCGGCCGTCCGCACGCAGGCGATCGCCCAGCGGCTCGAGCCACACAACCGCACGATCCTCCGCAACCTCGAGCGGTTCCGCAGCCACGCGAGCTCACCGGCACGCCCATGATGAACGTCCATCACGCCCCGGTCGCCGGCACGTCGCTGGCGGTGCACACCGCCGGCGCGGGGCGGCCGCTGGTGCTGCTCCACGGCTTCCCCCTCGATCACCGCATGTGGGAGGGGCAGGCGGCGCTCGCCGACCATTTCCGGCTCATCGCGCCCGACCTGCGCGGTTTCGGTGGCAGCACCGCGACGGTGGCGACCAGCGTGGAACAGTTGGCCGACGACGTCGCGGCCCTGCTGGACGCCCTGCACGTAACGACGCCGGCGGTGATCTGCGGGCTGTCGATGGGGGGCTACGTCGCCCAGCACGTCGCGGTCCGCCACCCCGACTGCGTCGCGGCGCTCGTGCTCGTCGATACGAAGCTCGAAGCCGACACGGCCGAGGCCCGCGCGGCTCGCGACGATCTGGCGGCCAAGGTGGGCCGCCTCGGCCAGGGGATTCTCGCCGACGCCATGATCCCGCGGCTCCTGGCCGGCTCGACCGAATCCCGCGAACAGCCACACCGTGCGGCCACGGAGGCGGCCCTGCGTGGCATGATCCTCGAGCAGCCCGTGGCCTCGATCCAGGCGGCACTGGGGGCGCTCGGAGCCCGCCCCGACATGGCCGAGGCGATGCGCGACGTTCTCGTGCCCACGCTGTTGGTCGTCGGCGCGGAGGACGCGATCACCCCGCCGGATTGCCTGGAGCGGGCCGAGGCGATCATGCCGTGCGCCCGCCTGTTGATCGTGCCGCAGGCCGGCCACATGACGCCACTGGAGGCGCCGGCGGTGTTCAACGCTGCGTTGCTGGAGTTTCTCCAGCATCCCCCGGGAACGCTGGGCGGGGCCGTCCCTCCGGCCTGAACGGGGGGCCGCGCGGCGCCTGCGGCTCGAAGGCCGGCCCATCGCGCGGCGGACTGCCGGGACCTTCTCCGCGTGGTCCTCGCGGCCGCATCTCCGGCCCCCGCTGTGGACGATCGCCGCCGCGGCCGTCGAACCGCGCGGCGTACCAGTCGAGCCACTCGAGCCGTTTGTCCGTGCCGCGGGCGACGATGTCGGGCCGGTCCTCGGGCCGCGCCGACAGGAGCCACAGGTGCCAAGCTTCGGCTGCATCCCGCAGATCCTGCCGCGCGGGATCGACGAGTGCCCGGGCCACGGCGTCGAGGGCGTGCCGTTCGGCCGTGGAGAGCCGCACAAAACTCTCCGCCGCGCGTTCGAGTTCGACCCGCTCCTCCGCCGGCAACGCCTGCACGTCCGCGCGGCGGGCGGCCAGCCGATCGGCCGCGGGTGCGGCGGTAAAGTCCGCGCGGAGGTCGGCCAGGTCCGCCTCGAACTGCCGCTGCTCCGCGCCGCGGACCTCCGGACTCTGCCGCACCAAACCACGCTGGGGCGGCGGGTAGCGGCGGCGGAGCATCTCCTCGAGGAACTTCGCCGATCCGGCCTCGCGGAGCAGGTCGAAGTGCCGCATCAGCGGCAGGTTTTCCAGAATCCGCAGGTCGGGGTCGGGCGCGGTGATGCGGCCGGCCACCGTGCCCGTGACGAGGGCCGCGGCCACCACCGCGGCAGGTCCGAGCCAGCGGATCACGCCGCGGCCCGCGACGGGCGATTTGCCGCCCCGGCGATCGCCGGCGACGGCCGCGAGTTCCACGGTCGTCGCCGCCAGCGTGGCGGAGGCGGTCGCCCTGGGCAGCGCGTCGAGGACGTCCCAGACCGGCCCGAGGTCCGTGGCGGGATCGGCGTGGGGATCCTGCGGGGCGTTCATGA
>JBIKND010000169.1:0-8191 GCA_044358905.1 Pirellulales bacterium
GTGGCGTTTCCGACAGTCGGACGGCTTTGGGGCCGCGGCGGCGGCCGGTTCCCCAGCCCCCGGCTCGACCTGGCGCCGCAGGAGGCCGAGGTCGTAGGCCCGGGCGATGCACTGGGCGGGCGTCGATGCCCCGAGCTTTTCCTTGATGAGCGTCATGTGGGCGCGGATCGTCCGCTCGGCGATCGCGAGCCGCTGAGCGATCTCCGGATACGAGTAGCCCTCGCGCAGAAACCCGAGGACCTCGAGTTCACGGTGGGAAAGCGGGCCCTTCGGACTCGCGGCCAGGCGGCTGGCGATCGACTCGCTCAGAGGCCGACCGCCTGCGTGGACGTCGCGGATCGCGGCGAGCAGTTCCTCGTAGCGGGCCGCCTTGGTCACGTAGCCGGCCGCTCCTGACTCGAACGATTCCAGCGCGTCGAACTGCTCCTCGGAGGAGGTGAGCATCAGGATCCGGGCATCGGGATGGGCGGCGCGGATCCGCCGCGTCGTCTCGATGCCCCCCTGGCCGTGCATCGCCACGTCCATGAGCGTCACGTCGGGGCGATGCCGTGCCCAGAGTGCCAACGCCGCCTCGCCGTCGCCGGCCTGGGCGACGACCTCGAACCCCGGCTTCGCAGCCAGCGACTGGGCGAGCCCCTCCCGGAAGACGGGGTGGTCGTCGACGATCAGGATGCGGATCGGAGCGGTCATCGCGGAACCTCAACACACCACTATGGATCATGGGCCGCAGCCGCGCTACTGGCGCTTCCGACAGTTGCGGCTCGTTTCGGCCTTCCATACTGTTCCGAGGGCTGCAGAATCAATCTTTGGGGTCGGATCCGTGCGCGACAGCATGCCGTCAATCGTAATGCCGCCGCATGGTCCACGTGAGCGGCCCCGCCGGCCGGGCCGCTCCCGACATGGTTTTACGTTGGTGGAACTGCTGGTCGTGGTGGCGATCATCGCCCTGCTCGTGGCCTTGCTGATGCCGGCGGTGCAAGCGGCCCGTGAGTCGGCCCGCCGCACCCAGTGCGCCAATCATCTCAAGCAGATCGCCCTGGCCACGCTCGGGCATGCGTCGGCTAACGGGGAGCGGTTGCCGGTCGGCTCGTTCCGGCGCACCAACCCGATAGGCAGTGGGCTGCAAGCCTCGTGGCCGGGGTTGTTCGCCATCATCCTGCCGCGCCTCGAGCAGGCGAACCTGTTCGAGAAGGTCAACTTCTCCGGTCCGGCGCTCACGCCCTCGCCCCCTAGCAGCACGCGCGGCCCCGTCGATCCCGCCAACGCGACCATCCGCATGACGATCGTGCCGCAGTACATCTGCCCCAGCTACCGCCGCTCGGCCACATGGACCAACAGCGTGGACAGCGGGGCGGTCACGGTCTATCAGGGAGTCGGGGGCGCGCTCCGCGGCGGCGAGACGCTGCCCGATGAGAACCAGAGCCAGTCACCACCTAATGGGCCGAACTCGAATCGGCACTGTGGGCACACGCCCCTGAACGGGCTGTTCGGCTGGAACAAGCCGCGGGCGATCGCCGCCGTGCGCGACGGCATGAGCAACACGCTGATGTTCGGCGAGTTCGTGCATGCCGACGCGTTGGCGAACAGCTATGGTGAAGACAAAGGGGGCAATGTGCGGATCTGGCTCGCCGGCGGCGCCTCGGAGGAGCCGAGCCAGTCAGGCTCGCTGGCGTTCAAGTCCGTGAACGGCTGCCCGCTGAACGCAGTCGTCAACCGCAAAAACAGCACCTATCCCAATCCGGCGGCGTACTTTAACCACCTTCCCTTCGGCAGCCACCATCCCGGCGGAGCGAACTTCGCCCTCGGCGACGGCCGGGTGACGTTCATCGACGACAGCGTCGAGTTCGCCCTCTACAAGGACTTGGCGAGTTGCAACGGCAGCGCGGTCGCGCCGCTCGACAGCACTCCAGCCGCATCGCTTCCCTGATCGGCGAGCGGCAGCGCGACGGTGACCGTGGTGCCGCGGCCCGGGGCGGTGTCGATCCGGACTTCGGCGCCGATCCGCTTCGCCCGCTCCCGCATGCCCTGGATGCCGAAGTGCCCGTCGGCGGCACCGCGATCGGCGAGGTCGAAGCCCGTGCCGTCGTCCGCGATCCGGAGGACGAGCACCGCCGGATTCGCCGCGCCGTCCGGCTTGGTCTCCAGGCGGATCGCAATCCGGCCGGCATGGGCGTATTTCACCGCATTGATCGCGGCCTCGCGGGCGATCCGCACGAGGTGGTACTGGGTGATCGTCGGCAGCGTGGGCGGCGCGCCGGTCGCCTCGCAGGCGATGGGCACGCTTGTGAGCGACTGGAGGTAGGCGACCTGGCTGCGGAGGGCGTCGGCGAGCATGCCGCCGGCCAGCACCGGCTCGCGGAGATCCCAGAGGAAGTCCCGGGTCTCCTCCTGCAGACCGGCGAGCAGCTGCCGCTGCTGGTCGAGCATGCGCCGCGTCGGCTCGTCCTCCGCGCACGACACGGCCGCGTCGAGCCGCAGCGCGACCGCCGCCAGACCCTGCTCGAGGGTGTCGTGAAACTCGCGGGCGATCCGCCGCCGCTCGTCGGCGACGGCCTGGGCCTGGAGCGTGCCCTCGATGATCCGCACCTGCCGCCGCACCTGCCGCCGCAGGAGGGCCACCCAGACTCCGCACGCGGCCGCCGCGGCCGCTGCCACGCCTGCGGCGATCGTGATCCGCCGGGGCGTCCACCATGACGGGCGGCTCAAGACGACCAGATCGTCCGGCACCGACAGCCACACCGTGTAGGCCTCCGGCATCGCCCGGTAGCGGTCGCCCTGCACGGCCGCGACCCGGCACACGCCGGTGACGCGAACGACCGCATCCTCCCCGGCGGTCACGGCGACCCCGGGGGGCACGATCACCGTGAACCGCTTGCCGTCGGCCGCGACCACCAACTCGGTGCGGTCGCCGGCGGGCAGCCGCTGCACGATCCGCCCGTCGAACCGCACCAGTTCACCGTCGAGGCTCGCGCCGAACGGGATCCGGAGGTCGAGCCGCGGCGCGGGGGCCGGCCCCGACCCGGTGACGCGGCACTGCGCGTCGGCGAGATACAGGCTGTAGGGTCCCATTTCCGGAAAGCCGACGGCCTCCACCGTGTCGCCGCCGCGGATGCCCTCGGCCTTCGTCTCCACGAACACGCTGCGGCCGGCCTGCCGCAGGAAGACGCCACCCGCGATCGGGGCCGCCACCGCCGTGCCCACGAGCTTCAGGCGGCGGTCGTCGAGGTTGGCCCGCTGGAACTCCGCCACGGGGAGCGCCGGCCGCGCGAACGGGTCGGCCGGCGGCCGGTCGAGCACTTCGAAGTCGGCCAGCCGCTTCACGCGGATGTAGGGCCGCACGATCTGCCGGCGGTCGTTCACGTCGCCGGCGGCCAGGCCACGGATGGTGACCCGCGCGTCCACGAGGTCTCGGAACGTCGCATCCGCCTTCTCGACGAGGAAATCGACGCGCTGTCCGGACACTGTGAGCGTGCCTTCGGCCCCGGCCTCCCCATCGGGACCGATGTCACGGACGACGCCCGTCATCTCGACGACGTGATAGTGCCAGCGGCCGGAACGCAGCTCGTCCGGACCGATCGGCCGCGGCGGGGGAGGCGCGCCCTTCCCGATCGTGCCGACGGCGGCCGGCTCGATACCGCCGATCATCACGCCCTCGTGCGACCGGCCCCTGACCCGCAGCCGGTCGCCCGGCGCGACGAGCGGGTTCGTCGGTGCATAGATGAACGTCACGCCCGTGTCGTCGGCGAGAAAGATCGTCCGCAGCGAGTCCTGGAACGAGACGACCGCCTCGAGGTCGACGTCGGCCGGCGCGGTTGCGGCGGCGACGGCGTCCGCGGTCGCCAGCGGTGGTGCGGCCACGACGGCGGCGGGAAGCAACGCTGCGCCGAGGCAGGCGACCATCAGGCTCGCGACCAGGCTGCGTCGCAGCAGGCCGTGAACCGTCGCTTCCGACAGTAGCCGAACCATCGTGCGGCGTTCCAGACTTAGGAAAAGAGACCAATGACGACACTTTTGGAGTGTAAGCCATCATGAACCGCGGCACGAATCTTCCCTTGGCGGCAGTGCTGACAGCGCTCGTGGTGCTCTGCGGCGAGTCGGCCCAGGCCTACGTCGCGATCGTCAACAAGACCGACCACGCCGAGATCCACGTCGTCCCGCCGCCGGGCAAGGTCGTGATCGACGGCAAGCTCGACGACTGGGATCTCTCCGGCGCGATCACGATGTTCATCGACGAGGCGAGCAAGGCGTCGTACTCGGTTCGCGGCGCGATGATGTACGACAAGGAGTTCCTCTACGTCGGCGCCCGCGTCAAGGACCCGACGCCGATGATGAACAACTACTCCTTCGGCGGCGAGGCGAGCAAGGCGTGGGACGCCGACGCGATCCAGATCTTCCTCGTCTCCAATCCCGACCTGAAGTCCGACGCTTCGAGGCAGACCGGCTCGCGGATGTCGCCCGAGGACCAGCAGTTCGTGTCCACCTTCTGGCTCTGGTATTCCACCCAGGACCAGGCCCCCGGCTTCTTCTCGCTTTACACGCTGCAGTACCAGAACCCGACGCTCAACCCTCCGGGCGTGGAGAAGGCGATCGTCAAGGACGAGGACGGCCAGGGCTGCACCGTGGAATACCGCATCCCCTGGAAGGTGTTGCGGGCGCCGCGGGAGATCGTTCCCGGCGACAAGATGCAGTGCCAGTGGCAGCTGATGTGGGGCAACGACCGCGGCACGAACACCCGCTGCGGCATGACCGACGTCCGCCGCGGCACGAGCGGCGACCTCGGGTACATGGGGCCAAGCTCCTGGGGCACGGCGATCTTCGAGAAGGCGGGCAACCTCGAACTGGCGGAGAAATCGGGCTCCAGCCGCGCCGACGGCTTCATCCCCGTCGCCTTCACGCTCGACAAGCCGGCGAAGGTGAGCCTCGCGATCTGCGATGCGGCGGGAAAAATCATCCGCACCGGCCTCGGCGCCCAGCCCTATCCGGCCGGGCCGCAGACCTGGATGTGGGACGGCCTCGACGACGCCGACAAGCCGGTGCCGGCCGGCTCCTACACGGCGAAGATCCTCACCCTCGACGGCATCGGCCAGAAGTTCGTCTGCGACGTCGGCGTCAGCGGCACGCCCCCGTACCAGACGGAGGACGGCACGGGCGGCTGGGCGGGCGACTACCGCCATCCACAGACCATGGCCATCGACGGCGACTGCGTGATCCTGGGCACGGCCATCGCCGAAGCCTCGCAGCCCACCATCCGCACGGATCTCGACGGCCGCAAGAAGTTCGGCACGGCCGTCGCCGGCCACGCCGTGGCCCTGCACAAGGGCTTCGGCTACACGCTTTCGGCCGGCGGCGCCAGGATCACGAAGTTCAATCTCGAGAACGGCATGCTCGCGCCGTTCACGACCGGCCGGCCCGAGACCGTCGTGCCCGGCATGCGGCCGGGCGAGAGCGGCCAGGACTGGGTCGCCCGCTCGTGGCAGCTCCACGGCATCGCCGCCGTGGGCGACCAGCTCGTCGTCAGCAGCCTGACCGATGACAAGCTCTTTCTTCTCGACCTCGCCTCGGGCGCACCCCGTGGCGAGGCGGCCCTGCCCAAGCCCTATGGCCTGGCCGTCGGGCCGGACGGCGGGCTGTACGCGGTCAGTGGCAAGGCCGTGGGCCGCTACGACCTGAAGACGCAGCAGTTCACGGCGTTCGCCGAGAACCTGGAAGAGCCGAAGCACCTGGCCGTGGATGCCGCCGGCAACGTCTACGTCTCCCTCCACGGCAAGACGATGCAGGTCTGGAAGATCGCGCCCGACGGGAAGGTGCTGCTCAAGTACGGCATCGCCGGCGGCCGTCCCGAAATCGGGAAGTTCAACCCGGCCGGGATGCTCAAACCGTGGAACGTGGCCGTGGACAAGAACGGCCGGCTGTGGGTGGCCGAGGCCGACGCGCAGCCCAAGCGTTACTCCGTCTGGAACTCCGACGGCACGCTCTGGAAGGAGTTCTTCGGGTCCATGGACTACTCGACCACCGGTTACCTCGATCCCGCGAAGCCCGAGTTCATCCACGCCCAGTGCGTCCGCTACCGCGTCGATTACGACAAGGGCACCTGGTATCCCGACGCGACAATCCTGCGGAAGCGAGAGGAGGCGGGCGTGCCGCTCGGCGCCCCGGATGCGCACGGCGGTGCGGTGATCCGGACCGTGAAGGGTCGCACGTTCTTCCTGGTGGGGAGCCTGGGACTGACGATCTACGAGCAGGTCGGCGACGCCTACGTCCCCCGGCTCGCATCCTTCACCGCCGTGAAGGAGAAGATTCCGCTGGGCAGGGACGGCAAGCCGAACCCGAAGGCCAAGCCGCGACCGACGAAGGTGCCCAGCCTGTGGGTGGACGACGACAACGACGGCCAGGTCGAGCCGGAGGAGGTCCGCGAGACCGACGCGCGGTGGGAATACATGTGGACCCCGTGCGTGGACGCCCAGATGAACCTCTACCAGCCCATCGGCAACCGCTGGGCGGCGCAGGGCGGCGCCAAGACCACGCAGCCCTACGGCATCGCTCGCTGGACGTTCCAGGGATTCAACGACAAGGGCGGGCTGGTCTACGGGAAGGTCACGGACGTGGCCACGGATCCGGACGGCGGCGCCATCGCGGAGGCGATTCCCGACTCGGCCGAGGGCGCGATGTATGCCCTCGTCTCTGGCGGCTCGCTCGAGCGCGGGCAGCGGCCCCAGGGCTCGGGGCATCGCGTCGTCATGTTCTCGCCCGATGGGAAAAAGCGCTGGGAGTATCAAAACGTCCACTGCGCCTTCGCCTGGACCGGCGACGCCTACACGCCCGGCCACCTGGCCGGGGCCATGGTTTTCGTCCGTGGCACCACGCCGGACCTCGTGGGCGTGACCGGCTACTACGGCCAGTACTTCCTCCTCGACAAGCAGGACGGCCTGTTCGTCGACGCCCTCGGCGAGGACCAGCGGAGCGTCTACAAGCTCGACCAGCACATGGTGCTGACCGAGAACTTCAACGGCACGATGTTTCGCCACCCGCAGAACGGCAAGACCTACTTCCTCGGCGGCGATGCCGACCTCCGGCTCTGGGAACTGACCGGCCTCGACACGATGAAGCGGCACAGCCTGAAGGTGACGGTCTCGCCGGAGCAGGTGGCCAAGGCCGGGGCGGCGGCGAAGCAGAACTTCCTCGCCGGGCAAGGGGCCGTCGGCAAGAAGACGGCCAAGCTGCCGCGGCTGAAGAAGGCCGCGGCGGACGGAACGTTCGACGAGTGGCAGGCGAGCCAGCCATTGACGATCTGCATGGAGGGCAACCGCACCGCCCAGGCCCAGGTGGGCTACGACGAGACGAGCCTCCACGTCCGCTTCCAGGTGAGCGACGAGTCGCCCTTCGTCAACACGCCCTCCGACCCGCGGCTGCTCTTCAAGAGCGGCGACGCGGTAGAGGTGAACCTCGCCACCGATTTGGAGAAGCGCCCGGTCCGCGGACAGAACCAGCAGCAGATGAAGCCGGGCGACGTGCGGATCATCGTCGCCCGCACGGCTGAAGGCGATCTCGTGGCCACGCGGTATCGCTACGTGACCACGGACAAGGAAAAGCCCAACACGTTCAGCGTCGAGACCAAGAGCTCCGGCAAGGACACGCTCGACGACGTGGCGGCCTGGACCGATCTGCCGGTGAACGCCAGCGTGACGAAAGATGGGTACGTCGTGGAGGTGGCGATCCCGTGGAAGGATCTTGGTGTCGAGCCGCAGCCCGGCCTGGCCCTGCTGGGGGACGTCGGCGTGATCTACGGCAACGAAGGCGGCACGAAGAACGCCATCCGCTACCTGTGGAGCGACAAGAGCCCGGAGGTGTCGATCAACAACGACATCCCCTCCGAGATCCGCATCCATCCGAACCAGTGGGGCGGGTGGGTGCTAGAGTAGGCACGGCCAGGAATCCCAACCTCCAACAAGCCCCGGGCGGAAGCCCGGGGACACCGGGCCGTTGGGCGAGACCGATTCATATGCCACACGGGATCCGCCGCCACGCGGAGTCCCCCGGCTCCCGCCGGGGGCTTTTTGGAGAAAGCGTCGTGCGGTCCCACGCCCAACAAGCCCCGGGCGGAAGCCCGGGGACACCGGGCCGTTGGGCGAGACCGATTCATATGCCACACGGGATCCGCCGCCACGCGGAGTCCCCCGGCTCCCGCCGGGGG